>JBJEQV010000001.1:0-5844 GCA_051881915.1 Porcipelethomonas sp.
ATGGAATTTGAAATACTTTACCTTAAAAATAAATCAGAATTATACAGAAAAATGGCAGCGGAAGATATTGAGCGCATTAAAATGATGGAAAACAGACTGGAAAATATCAGGGAGATCAACAGTCGGAGAGGTTAAAGCATGATTCGGTTATCAGATTATATTATAAAAAGAATTGAGGAAGAGGGAGTAAGACACATTTTTTACGTGCCGGGCGGTCAGTGCGTATATTTAACGGATGCTTTGCGCAGAAATAAGAATATTGAAGCAATTTCTGTGCATCACGAACAGACTGCTGCAATGGCTGCATTGTCCTACTCTCTTTACAATCAGAATTTCGGCGCGTGTCTGGTTACGACCGGGTGTGCCGGTACCAATACCATGACAGGCGTTCTGCATGCCTGGCAGGACAGTATACCCTGTATTTTTATATCAGGTCAGCAGAACTATGAAAACACCATTGCTGCATCCGGACTTCCGCTCAGACAAGTAGGAGTCCAGGAGGCGGATATTGTCACACTGGTAAGTTCTATCACCAAATATGCAGCGATGGTCACCGATCCTGATGATATCGCAATGCATCTGGACCGTGCAATTTATCTGGCGAAAAGCGGAAGAAAAGGTCCTGTATGGCTGGATATCCCCCTTGATGTTCAGAACGCAATGATAGATGAAACTAAACTGAAACGTTTTTATGCAGAAGATGAAGTGCTTGCATTTGACCCGGAGGATATAGTATATGCAGAAGAATCCATTCGGTCAGCTAAACGCCCTGTGGTCATTGCCGGGCAGGGTATCCGAAGCGCCGGAGCGGCTGACCTTTTAAAGAAATGGATAGATATAGTTAAGATTCCGGTGGTTTTTACGCGCTTTTCAATTGATATGATGCCATACGATCATGAGTATAACTTTGGCGTTGCAGGTTCGGTTGCCGCAAACAGGGAAGCCAATTTTATCGTACAGAATTCCGATCTTGTTATTTCAGTAGGATCAAGATTATCAATAGATACGACGGGACCTCAGCGGGAACAGTTTGCCAGAGAAGCAAAAATCATTGTAGTTGATATCGATGCAGCAGAGCACCGGAAAAAAGGTGTAAAGATAGATCGGTTTTTACATCTGGATGCAAAGATCTTTTTAGAAACTATGATAGAAAGATCGTTACCGGTCCGGTGTGACAGCTGGGTGGAAAAATGCAGACACTGGAAGAACCTGTTTTCAGAGGACACAAAAGAAAAATATCCTAATGGAATCAATATTAAGTATTATCTTGAAAAATTATCGGAATGTCTTCCAGCAAAAAGTACTGTTATCTCTGATGCCGGAATGACCGGGGCGGCAGTTCCGGCTAATTGTCACGTCAGTGACGGCGGCCGTATTATTCACTCTTTTGCACAAGGGGAAATGGGCTATGCATTGCCGGCAGCGATCGGGATAGCTGCGCTTTCTGAAGGAAAAGTGTTTGCAATTTCAGGAGAAGGATCTTTTATGATGAATTTGCAGGAATTACAGACAGTTGTAAGAAATAATTTTGATATCAAGATAATTATTAATAATAATAACGGATATTCGGGTGTACGGCATGGGCAGAAGGCTCATTTCAGAGGCAAGTCAATAGGAACCGATCCCGGCAACGGAATTACATTTCCCGATTTTTCCAGGCTGGCTCAGGCGTTTGACATACCTTATTTCAGGATTGAAACGGATGATGAAATAGAAACGATCACGAAGAAAATTACAGCAATTGAGGGACCGTGTATATGTGAAGTATACTGTGATGATTCTCAATATGATCTTCATAACGCACTTGTTACATACGGTAAAAGGAAATTTGGCTTCCGGCCCATAGAAGACCAGTCCCCCTTTATTGACCGTGATGTCTTTTTCAGGGAAATGATCGTAAAACCTATGGAAACAAGCTATGGAACACCTGTTTAAGTTTCTGGATGCATTCATAGACGACAGTTCACCGGAAAAAACAGAAGAACCGCATATCAGGGTATATGCTGACAAATTAACAGCCGGATTATTTCTGGAGTTATACAGGTCTGTGGGGTGGCAGCCGCCCGGAAAGGACCAGGTGGAAATGGCTTTGAGACATACGCTTGTTAATTTTACTGCCTATGACGGTGACAAGCCTGTGGGCATGATAAGGCTTATCGGAGACGGGGGTATGTCATTTTATATAAAGGATTTTGCAGTTATACCTTCCTATCAGTCAATGGGAGTTGGTTCACTTTTAATTGACACTCTGCAAAAATATGTTAAAGACAGTATTTCTGACGGATGGTCTGTCAGTCTTGAATTGATAAGTACAAAAAATGCGGTGTCATTTTACAAGAAGAAGGGCTTTGAAGAACAGTCCTGCGAATGCGGCGGATCCGGAATGCTCAAAATGATAAGGAAAATTCCGGCTTGGAACAATATGGAATAAAATTCTGTGTATTCTGTGATCCCGGTCTTTCCGGATTTCAGCAGAAAAAAATCTGTCAGTAATGATCTGACTTCTTTGTCCGGAGAGTATCACTGTATGCAGAAAATATTGCTTTTTTACAAAAAAGACCTTTCGATAATCCGAAAGGTCTTTTTCAGAATTTTATGGTTTTAAAGAAAAATCGGATCTCATTAAAATGAAATCCGATTTGTGGAGCTGTTTATCGGATTCGAACCGACGACCTCTTCCTTACCAAATAAAATTAAGCTTCGGTAATCACGTATTTACTATGTTTTACACCGTTTCAAATGCATATATTTCAAATTAATTGCTATCAATCTGCTATCAGATTTGTACTTTCATGAGTTCAATCATTTCAGATAGTTTAGTGATGTCCTGATGTATATAATTTTCAGTTGTGGTTTCATAGTCAGCATGCCCAATAACTTTTATAAGATCTTCTGGTTTAGCTCCTTTGGCCTGGAGCATAGTTGCAAAAGTGTGTCTGGTACTGTGCGGTGTTTTTTTCTCAATGTTATTCTTTGCAAGATACGGATAATATTCACGCTCTCTGAAGTTCTTTTCATTCATGCGTTCACCTTGGGTGTTTGATATAAGATATTTGCCCGTCTTACTGTAAAAGTAACTGATATATTTTAAAATTTGTGAATGTATCGGTATGATTCTGTTTGTTCCGGCTTCGGTTTTCTTGCCGCCTATGATCCGGGGCGGCATATCATCAAGATATACATTTTCTTTCCTGATATCGAATAATTCTCCGATTCGCATTCCGGAAAAAATCAGAATTAATATAATCATTGCTGTTTCATCATTATCGTGTGATAATAGTTTCTTTATATCATTAATTGAAAATATTTCTTTTTCTTTCTTTTCAGATTTCGGCATTTTTATAAATTGTGCATAATTCTGAGTTATAATATCCTGAGACATTGCATATTTACAAAGCTGAGAATAAAGTGATCTGATTTTTTCACAGGTTGCTTTTGATTTTCCAGCTCTAACAGCATCATCAATACATATCTGTATATCTGTTGCTCTTAAATCCTTGAATTTCTTCGATGAAAAAGATGAAATATAGTTCCATGCAGCATTATACGCATCAGAAGCTTGCTTTGATAAATCACGATAATGAACAGATTTCCAATTTTCAAAAGTGTTTTCAAGCGTCATGTTTATTCTATCAGTCATATTTGCTGCTATGGCATCATTCAGCGCATTTAAAGCATCTGTCTTATTTTCATAATATCCGAGCGTTGTTCTTTTTGCGTTACCCTCTTTGTCGTATTTACACGGCAACAAAGCTATATAAGGCTTTCTGCGATTACCCGACACTTTATATACTGAGCCTTGAGCATTAGCTCTGCGGCGTGATCTCCGCTTTTCTGCAGCTTGTTTTTTTCCACACCAGTTGCAGAATGCAGAACCGTCAGGAATTTCTTTTTTGCATTTGATACAAATCATTTTATCACTCCTTGACAAATTTTTGCAAGAGTGATATAATTTATAATGCTACATAAAAAAGATATCACTCTTTTTGTGACGCTCTCGATGTTACCGCATCGGGGGCGTTATTTTTTTATAAAAATTCCCGGGGTGAGCCGGGGGATTAAACACTATTCTTCTATTATTTTGTTAATGCGTAATAAGGATTTAACTGACCTTAAAACATCATTCAGGTTTTTATAAATTATGCTGTCTTTATCATATGGTGTTTCGGGAATAGAAATAAAGTATATTAGTTCATTATATATAAAAAAGTAACATTCAACAAGACCAATTGGATCTTGTGTAAAGCTGAATGTGTACAATGAGTAGTCATTATATACTTGAAGTTTTGAAATATCTTTACAATCTTCAACTGAAGAAAAAGATTCGTATATTTCATTTGGATCTGAAAAACCGGACATATCATATACACTTACACACATAAATGAATTATCTTCAGGACATGTAATAGTACATGAATTACTTGTTTCTTCACATTCCCATTCGTCAGATATTCTTAAAGATATGTCTTTGAATTTATATGATGAATCTATGTTATAAGTTTTTTCTTCTGTTTCGTCTATCTCTGAGGCAGGAACATTTGCGTCAGAATTATCTGAGCCACAGCCAAAAAGTCCAGCACACATAATTGAGGCAGTAATGATGCAGATGATTCGTTTAGTATGTTTCATAATATGTTCTCCTTTAATATAAGATATATTAATATAATACCACATTGTGCCAAGTAAATCAATTTGCATATCACCTAAATTATTAAAATGCTTTTAGCAAAAAGTAACAAATTTTTACACGAAAGTATAATTTAACACTCTTTTATAATTTTTCTGACAAGTCCAATTATGGAAATACGATTCATTTCTTCTTTTTCAAAACGTTTCGGAGGATATTCAGGATTAATACTAATTAGTTCTATATAATTTCTGCCGCAATAAAATTTCTTGACCAGTCCCTCTTCTCCGTCTATTAATACAACCGCTATTTGACCGTTGTCAACAGTATCTTGTTTATGTACCTGTATAATATCTCCGTCTTCTATTTTCGGATACATGCTATCACCTTTAACTTTTATACAAAGTGTTTCATCAGCTTCATAATCACTTTCTATATACAAAGGCATATAATCCACAATATCATTAGATGCATAAGCACCGAATCCGGCAGAAACGGATTCAAAAACCGGAATCATACGTATTTCACTCCTTGATAATAACTCAACATTTGACGGCTCAGTAATTTCTCCAGTAACAAGTGTAACTGGATTTAATTTAAGAACATTTGCAAGCTGTGATATTTTATCACGCTTCATATTGGATATATAACCATCTTCCCATTTCTTTACCGTACTTTTACTTACACCTACGGCATTTCCTACTTCTTCTAATGTTAAATTAAGCTCTGTTCTTCTTTGATTTATTATTTTACCTATATCCATATTCGTCAGCTCCTTTTGTAGTTTCATTATATCATATAAGTTTCAAAAATGCAACTGTTTTTCACAAAAAGATAAAAAAAGTTTCCTAAAGGGGTTGACAATATAATTTTTATGTGATATAATCGAAGTATCCTAAAGGAAACGAGGTGAAAGCAATGAATGCCAACGATTTAAATGCAGAAATAGCAAGATGCGAGTTGTCTATCCCAAAACTTGCAAATATCATGCATATCAGTAAAAAAACGCTGTATTCACGCATGAAAGGCGAAACTGCATTTAGCCAACCTGAAATTGTAATGATTTCTAAAATACTTAATTTGTCAAGTGATAAAATTTTAAGTATTTTTTTTGCAGATTCAGTTTCCTAAAAGAAACACAACAACGACCCGTCATATATCCGACACCGACAGTAGGGGGTGAGATAATGAAAATCACAATTGAAATTGAACCAAAA
>JBJEQV010000002.1:0-5790 GCA_051881915.1 Porcipelethomonas sp.
CAGGAAGGCCATCCATGCTCTATTACGCAGAAAAGATGACCGAAGATTTAGGCGGACCTAAAATTTACATCAAGAGAGAGGATCTCAATCACACAGGCTCTCACAAAATTAACAATGTTCTGGGACAGATACTGCTTGCGAAAAAAATGGGCAAAAAGCGTATCATTGCTGAAACAGGCGCCGGTCAGCATGGTGTTGCTACCGCTACTGCCGCTGCTCTTTTTGGTCTTGAATGCGAAATTTACATGGGTGCAGTCGATGCTGAAAGACAGTCGCTGAACGTTTACAGAATGGAGCTTCTCGGCTCAAAGGTGAATGCAGTGACATCCGGCACCCAGACTCTTAAAGACGCTATCAACGAAGCCATGAAGGACTGGGCTACGAATATTGAGACAACATATTATCTTATAGGTTCTGTTATGGGTCCTCACCCGTATCCTGAAATGGTAAGGGATTTCCAGAAAATCATCAGCGAAGAAATCAAAGAACAGCTGCTTGAAAAGGAAAACAGGCTTCCCGACTGCGTTATAGCCTGTGTGGGCGGAGGCTCTAATGCTATGGGTGCTTTCTATAACTTTATCGGTGACGAATCTGTAAAACTGATCGGTGCGGAAGCAGCCGGAAAGGGTATTGATACCAAGCTTCATGCCGCAACGATCGCTCACGGAAGAACAGGTATCTTCCACGGAATGAAATCCCTTTTCCTTCAGAATGATGAGGGACAGATCGATGAGGTCTATTCGATCTCGGCAGGTCTTGACTACCCCGGAATCGGTCCTGAACATGCTTACCTTTTCAATCAGGGCAGAGCTGAGTATATGTCTGTAACAGATGAAGAAGCCGTATGCGCTTTTGAATATCTTTCCAAAACAGAAGGAATCATCCCCGCAATCGAATCGGCGCATGCTGTTGCTGCCGCAATCAGGACCGCAAAGACAATGAGTAAAGACCAGATCATGGTCATCAATCTTTCAGGACGCGGAGACAAGGACGTTTATCAGGTTGCAAGATACAGAGGAGTGAAAATAAGTGAATAGAATCCAGACAAAGCTTGAACAGCTCAGAAACGAAAATAAAAAAGCTCTCATCACCTATATTACATGCGGTGACGGAGGCTATGACACTACCGAAGCCGCTGTGCTCGAAATGATAAATTCGGGAGCTGACATTGTAGAAATCGGCATCCCCTTTTCAGATCCTATTGCAGAAGGCCCTGTTATCCAGGCGGCAAGCCAGAGAGCGCTTGCCGGAGGAACCACTCTTGCAGGCACCTTTGAAATGGCGGAAAGACTCAGAAAAAAAACTGACGCCCCGCTTATATTTATGATGTATATGAACTCAATTTTCGGATTCGGAACAGACAGATTCTTTGAAAAGTGCGCCGAAGTCGGAATTGACGGGGTTATCGTTCCTGATCTTCCCTATGAAGAAAGAGACGAGATAAAAGACGCTGCTGAAAAAAACAACGTTATTTCCATAAGCCTTGTAACCCCCACATCCAGAGACAGAATCGAAAAAATCGCCGGGGACGCTGAGGGATTTATCTACTGTGTTTCATCAACAGGCGTTACAGGAATGCGCTCATCCTTTAATACGGATTTTGACAGTTTTATTTCCGAAATAAGAAAGTACACGGATATTCCGTGCGCTATCGGGTTTGGTATCTCAGGTCCAAAACAGGCGGCTGAGATCAAAAAGTACTGCGACGGAGTTATTGTAGGAAGCGCAATTGTAAACATTGTCGGAAAGTCCGGCCGCGAATCCATTCCCGAAGTCGGAAAGTTTACCGAAAGTCTCAGACAGGCTCTTGACTGCTAAGGAGGATATATGGGAACAAGCGCATCGGAAATTTTTGACCTGAGAAATTTTTATTTCTATCAGTGCGGCAATACCTTTACGGGGAGTCTCAACAAATTCAATTATAAAATCATTCCGGACAAAGAAGAAATAACTGCTCTGACATGGCATGGAATGCTCTGTTCCGAACTGGCGGAAATAGAGCATGAGAAAAAGTTTCCTCTTACCCAGGAGGGATTTGATGAGATGATAAAGTGGCTTGAAAATACTTATCAGAGCGAATGCTGAAATCAAGACCGTTCTAAAAGAACGGTCTTTTTTCATTTTTTATGTAACCTTTTTGATTTTACGGTGTATATACTAATGAAAGCCGTCAGAACGGAGGTGCAGGCTTGAAAGACAAACGTTTGATCATTAAGCTTAAATCCGGAGATAAAAAAGCATTTTCAAAAATCATGGACATGTATACTTCCTACGCCTATACCATTGCCCGTAATATAATCGGATCGCGTATGCCGAAAGAAGATATTGAGGAAACTGTAATAGACAGTTTCACTGCTCTTTGGTATAATGCCCATAAGCTGCGCGAGGACTGCGGACTCAGCCCGTACATAGCCGCAATTGTAAGAAACCAGGCAAGAAACAAGCTCAGAAAATGCCGCTGTGAAATTCCTCTTGACGAGGTCGCTGAAATAACATCAGAGCTTGACAATTTTCACAGCAGACTTGACCTTGCAGAAACGGTAAAAGCTGTTATGGAGGCAGCCGGTGAGCTAAGCGATACTGATAGGGAAATATTTATCCGCCACTGCTGGTACGGCGAAAAGCTTGAACCTATTGCAGACCGGCTCGGACTGACGCTTTCAAACTGCAAAACAAAGCTATGCAGAACCAAAGTCAAAATAAGGAAATATCTGATAGAAAGGGGATACGGCTGTGAAAAGGAATAATAAGTGGATATTCGGATATGAAATAACGGATATGGAAGAGCCGGACAGGGATTATATCAAACAGTCTGTCAGAGAAAAGCTTAAAGATCAGAAAGGTGAAATCATTATGAATAAAAGAAAAATAAAGCCATTATTTATTGCAATTGCCGCTGCTGCCACAGCATTTGCTTCAATCGCCGTTGTCAATGCCGCAACAGACGGTGCAGTCGTTGAAAAGCTGAACGAAACCATAAGCTATATTACAGTTAAAATCAACGGCAAGGAGATCGACGCAAAAGGACATATTGTCAGCGAAGATGAAAACACTGTTATTTATGAATTTGAGATTGATGACAGTGAACTCAGCAATTCAGGAAAGATCGAAATCAGCGAAGAAATTGTAAGCCCTACCGGAAACAGCGAAACGGACGACAGCACTGTTTACTATTACTCAGGCGTATATACAGATGAAATCTCTGAAGAATAAGCATAAAAAAGGACGGATAAAACCGTCCTTTTTTATGTGAAATTAATTTAACCCGAATTTTACATTTGACCGCTTTCGGATTTAACATTGCTGTTTTACAATATAGTCATGAGAAAAACTCATATAATTAACTTTTGGCTGCCGGCTGCCGCAAAACCGGTTGTAAAATGGAGATCATCATGAAAAAAATTTTACCTATCATTATGTCACTTGCACTTACAGCAGGAATTTCAACCGGCTGCGGTTCACAGGAATTTGACAGTTCTGAAAGCATTACGATCGTTTCAAGAGAAGACGGTTCGGGAACAAGAGGCGCATTTGTTGAACTTTTCGGAATTGAAGAGAAAGATGAAAACGGAGAAAAAATAGACAGAACCACCGTTGACGCACAGATCACAAACAACACCTCAGTTATGATGACAACTGTTTCAGGAGATATTTATTCTATCGGCTATATTTCGCTTGGTTCACTTAATGATACAGTCAAGGCTGTAAAAATTGACGGCGTTGAACCGTCAGTTGAAAACGTAAAAAATGATACATACAAAATTTCACGTCCGTTTAACATTGCATATAAAGCAGATGAACTCAGTGAAGCGGCAAGCGATTTTATAAGCTATATTATGAGTACTGAAGGACAGCAGATCGTAACCGACAACGGATACATAAGCATAGACGGCGTTCAGCCATACAGCGGAAACAAGCCTTCAGGAAAAATAGTCGTTGCAGGCTCATCCTCTGTTTCACCTGTTATGGAAAAGCTCAAGGAAGCTTATATGAAGATTAATACAAATGCCGATATCGAGATCCAGACAAGCGACTCCACAACCGGCATGACCTCCGCAGGAGACGGAATATGTGACATCGGCATGGCTTCAAGAGAACTCAAAGACAGCGAGCTTGAAACAGGACTTACACCTCTTGCAATAGCTCTTGACGGCATAGCTGTAATCGTTAACAATGATAATCCGATTGACGATATTTCCAGTGACGAAGTCAAATCGGTTTATATAGGCGAATCAGATACATGGGAATCACTTGCTGAGTAAGCGGAGGCTCCAATGAAAGGTATAAAAGAAAAAATAATGAGCGCAGTTTTCCTCATTGCAGCCTGCGTTTCCATACTTGCCGTTGCGATGATATGCATATTTCTCTTCGCAAACGGCATTCCGGCAATGAGAGAAATCGGTATTTTCAAGTTTCTGTCGGGAAAAGTATGGCGTCCGTCAAACGACATTTACGGAATACTTCCCATGATTCTCGGAAGTATTTATGTAACAGCAGGTGCAATAATCCTGGGCGTTCCGATCGGCATCATGACAGCGGTCTTCATGGCAAAATTCTGCCCTGCTCCCCTTTACAAGCTTATCAAGCCTGCCGTTGATCTTCTTGCAGGCATCCCTTCAGTAGTTTACGGTTTTTTCGGACTGACAATGCTTGTTCCTGTTACAGGAAGCACAATGTTTACCGCTTCTGTTATCCTTGCGGTAATGATACTGCCGTCGATCATAGGCGTATCGGAATCGGCGCTCAGAGCTGTTCCGGAAAATTTCTATGAAGGCTCTCTCGCTCTTGGAGCAACACATGAAAGAAGTATTTTCAGAGTCATGCTGCCGGCTGCAAAATCGGGTATTTTTGCCGGTGTTGTACTTGGCATAGGAAGAGCGATCGGTGAAACAATGGCAGTTATGATGGTTGCCGGAAACAAAACCAAAATGCCGGGCAGCATATTCGACGGTGTAAGAACTCTTACCACAAATATTGCAATAGAAATGGGATATGCAACCGACCTTCATCGTGAAGCCCTTATTGCAACCGGTGTTGTACTTTTCGTTTTCATCCTTATTATCAACATTTCATGCTCACTGCTCAGAAGGAGGAGTTCATAATGGAACAGATAAACAAGCTTACATTCAAAGATAAAATGCTCCAGTATAAAAATTCCCGTTCCTCATTTGTTCTGATGCTCCTTGTCATGCTGTGTGCAGCACTGACTGTTGTTTCTCTTTTGTTCATTGTGGTTTTTATTCTGATAAAAGGTATCCCCCACTTAACTCCTCAGCTGTTCTCCATCAATTACAGCACGGAAAACCAGTCAATGCTCCCTGCGATAATAAATACGTTTATCATGACGCTTATCTCACTTATCCTTGCAGTTCCACTCGGAATATTTTCGGCGATTTATCTCGTTGAATACGCCAAAAGAGGAAATAAGCTTGTAAGCGTTATCAGAATGACAACAGAAACTCTTTCGGGAATCCCTTCGATCATATATGGTCTTTTCGGTTTCCTTTTCTTTGTATCGGCTGTAAAGCTCGGATACTCCGTGCTTTCTGGCGCTCTTACCCTTGCAATAATGATACTTCCGCTTATTATGAGAACTACCGAGGAAGCGCTGAAATCCGTTCCCGATTCTTACCGTGAAGGAAGCTTCGGACTTGGCGCCGGAAAGCTCAGAACAGTTTTCAGAATCGTTCTGCCTCCTGCTGTTCCGGGTATTCTATCAGGAGTTATTCTTGCAACGGGGCGTATTGCCGGAGAAACGGCAGCGCTGATTTTCACAGCAGGAACAGGTAC
>JBJEQV010000003.1:0-5692 GCA_051881915.1 Porcipelethomonas sp.
TGGTGAGATATGAGAGATTTGAACTCTCGACCCTACGCTTAAAAGGCGTATGCTCTGCCAACTGAGCTAATATCTCAACAACAATTCTATTATATCACATTCGATTTCATATGTCAATACTTTTTTTGCAATTTTTTTGAAAAGTCGGGCTTTGACGTTTGCAAAGCCCGATATATTACAGAAAGCATATCATTAAATGACATGCTTTCCGACGTTTTATTGCTTTTCTTTTAACAGATCTCTTATTTCTGTAAGAAGAAGCTCTTCCTTTGAAGGCTTTGGGTCTTCCTTTTTTGGCTCTTCCTTTTTGTGGAAAAGGTTTATAAGCTTTACGATCATGAAAACACATAGAGCTGTAAGAATAAAAGTAATAACTGCCTGGAGGAAGTTGCCGATATTTATATATGGCCTGTTTCCCCATGGTATGGTGACGCCGAGATTCTGAAAATTAACTCCCGCAAGGATCATTCCTATAAAAGGCATAAGGATATCGTCTACCAAAGAATTTACAATTGATGTGAAAGCGCCGCCGACGATGACACCTACTGCCATATCAAGAACATTTCCTCTTGAAATAAACGCTTTGAATTCGTTTACGATTCCCATTATACCTTTCTTTTTGTTTTCAGCCATTTCTTCTCCTTCGCCGTTTATGCGGCGCTGCTTTTTTCGGAAAGCATAAACCGGATTTTTATTTATTATAGCATATGACGCATTTAATTTCAACAATTTTCGACATTATAAGTGAATAGTGATATATTAATACTGAATATTTGTGTATAATTGCTGAAAACTACCCGAAAGGTATTTATTTTTAAGGCAAACTATGTTATAATATAATCAGAAAAAATTCACCTGCGGAGGATCAAAATATGGGTGCAACCAAACAAGAAAAAAATAAGGGTTATACGGCGAAGCGATGTTTTGATGTTGCTCTTGCCGCTGTTCTTGCCGTCGGCGCAATATTCGGGATCAAAACCATAACCAAAGATTTCAAGGAGATTTCCCGCAAAAATGGTGATGACAGCAGCATTTCAGTTTCTTCAAATGATTCACAGCCGGAAAATGAATTTATATATGTCTCCGATTCAGCAGATAATGAAAATGTTTACTCGGGACCTCTTATTCTTGTAAACAGTGAAAAAAAATATCAGGGTAATTCCGACGGACTTGTAAGTATGTTCGATGTTAAGGAAAAAGCAAAGTCAGAAGGATATTCGGTATATGACAAGGATGTAAAGCTCAGAAATGAAGCGGCTCAGCAGCTTGATAAAATGCTGACTGCTTTCAGCAGTGAAACAGGCATTACTGATATTCAGGTGACCGGAGGATATCGTTCGATTGAAACACAGCAGGAATATTATGATGCGGCTGATGATATATCAGGTGTTTCTGCTCCGGGTTACAGTGATTATCACACAGGCTATTCTGCTGATATTGATGTCATTTCGGATGATGGCGAAAGTATGGGCTTTGATGGCACAGGAGATTATGCCTGGTTTGCTGAAAACTGCTATAAGTACGGATTTGTTGTAAGATCTCCGGAAGACAAGACGGATATTACAGGACTTGCTTACCGTCCGTGGCATTTCAGGTATGTCGGAATACCGCATTCCTACTATATGCATGAAAAAAATCTTTGCCTTGAGGAGTATTCAGATCTTCTGAAGAAATATTCCTATGAGATCGAGCATCTGAATATTGAAGCGGATGGAAAATCATATGAAACCTACTATATTCTTATGGACGCAAGCTCTTCAACTACGATTATTTCTGTACCGTCCAGCAAGGAATATACTGTTTCGGGAAATAATACCGATGGGTTTATAATTACAGTTGATCTTGACTCGGACACATCGGTTGAAGAAGAAACAGCTCCGCCTTCCGATGACAGCAGTAAGGATGATGCAGAAAGCTCTGAAAAAGACAGCAGTGAGGAGCAGTAGCGGTGTTTGTCAATGCATGTAATAGCAAAGAAGCAAACAGGTCGCAGAACGTATGGATGTACCTATGAAATTTGTAAATGCTTGTATTCGATTAAATTCCCATTTATAAAGCTGCCCGGAAAAACGGAGAAGTGAAATGAATAAAAATGACTTGATAGCCGAATTCAAAAATATCGGAATAACCGAGGGAATGACGCTCGAGGTTCACAGTTCGCTCAGCAGCTTCGGATACGTGGAGGGCGGCGCTGAAGCAGTAATAGAAGCTCTTATGGAATGTGTGGGTGAAACGGGGAGTATTTTTATGCCTGCATTAAGACTAAGCCCGCCAATGGAGCTGACAGAGAATGACAGGAAAATGGGGCTTACCGTCAAGATAAAAGTTCTGCCCGAAAATGAGTCGAGAACGGATATGGGCGTTATTGCCGACACATTCAGGCAGAGAGCGGATGTTATTACAGGAAAAGGAATAATAAGAACTTCGGGCTGGGGTGCTCATGCAGTGGAAGCGGCAAAGGGCGGCCTTGATTATGCCATACATAACGGCGGAATGGCTTTAATGCTCGGAGTTGATATTTATAAATTGACTGCTATGCACTATATGGAGGATATACTGCCCAAAGAGATAAGCGATATTTTTGCTCCCTGTGAGGAGGTGTCGGGAATATATCCGCCCGACGAATGGTTTATTGAAACGGGAGAGCCGCCTGTAAAGCCCTGGTACACCATACAGGATATGGCGTATGAAAAGGGACTGATTAAGGACGGATATATAGGAAAATGTAAGTATATGTTTTTTAATATTCTTGATGTTGTCAGCCTTTACAGGGAAGAACTACGAAATAATCCGTTTAAGCTATATGGGCTTGATAAATAGAAAACTGGGTTTTGAAAGCCATTATCCCAAACAGTAAAACAGGCACACGGTGAATATCATCGTGTGCCTGTTACTAATTACTTGATGAAAAACGAGAGTTATCCTTGCTTTTACAGCTTGTTATATTCATTTATTTTTTCAAGCCTTACCGCTCCGTATTCGTCGGGATCAGTAATACCGTTTTTATATTTATATCCCATTCTGAGGTAGAAATCGACAGCGGTCAGAGAAGAGCCGACTTCTGTTCGCCACGCACGTAGAAAATACTCATCAGACTCTAATACTTCGATTATCCTCCTGCCTATGCCTCGACCCTGATATTCGGGTAAGACAAAAATGGATATCAGATAGCTCTCGGTGTCGCTTCCCCAGTAGCCTGTAATTCCTCCGCAACCAATGATTTTTCTGCCGTCAAGGGTGACATAGAAATGCGATTCAGCCGCTCTTAATGCAATAACCTGCGGCGAGTGACTTTTTATGTTCTCCTCGATAAATTCGGTGGAATAATCCTTTCTGTTGCTTACAGCAAGAGTTGTGCAGATAACATCGGAAACAGCAGATTCATCACCTTTGCGAAATTTGCGAATGAATATTTTTTTATTCATTGCTTTCCTCAGGACTGTAAATAGGCACCCATATTCCGCATTCGTAATCGGGACTTTGCATATTGCCGGCAGAATAGACCTCTAACATGGCATTTCCGTTGCCTTTGTATTTTTGCCCCTCGTCAGGATACCACTCCTGCCACACCTGCGTGTTCAAATCCTGAAGTGATTTCGGCAAAGCACCTTTCGCAGAAAATACTGCCCAATCACTTTCGGGGAAGGTGTAGAGCTTTAAGCCCTCAGGTACTTCACCGCCCGTATAAAGACCTGCAATCCAATAATCAAAAGAGTCTTCCTTTTCATCACAGATAGCATACATACCGATCTGGTTTTCAAGAATTGCTTTTTCAATCGGTGTTTCCGGCTTCATTGTCTGCCATAGCTTCGCATACTTCCGGCTGTATTCTTTATCCCAGAATTCGGGGCATTGTACATATCCCTTATCAGGGCGTATAGATGTTGAAAATCCAATAAAGGTCATTGCTTTTTTGTGTTCGTATTTTACATTCATTTTTAATTCTCCTTAGATTTTGATTTTATTCTCTGTTATTAAAACATATTTTTGGTGTATGAATAAAGCGCCATATCAAACACTTTTCCGTTTTTGAAAGCGTTGTTTTTTAATATGCCCTCAAGCTGAAAACCCGCTTTTTCAAGCACACGGCGTGACCCGACATTATAGTCGAAAGGCTCTGCAAAAATACGAAGTATATCCGTTTCGGCAAACAGCTTTTCGCACAGCTGTTTTACAGCATTTGTCATAATATCCTTTCCCCAGTATTCCTCAGCTAGATAATATCCAAGTTCTGCTGTACGACAGTGTATATTTCCTTGCCTGAAAGCTCCGATACTGCCCACCGCCTCGCCGTCAACATCAATAGCATAGGCAAATGTATCATTCGGATTTGAGGCAAGAATAAAGTTTATATATTCTTCGGCGTCCCTTTCGGTATATGGATAGGGTAAACCGTCCCTTAAATTATCCAAAATGTTCTTATTTGAAAGCGCAGCTGACAGTGATGCAGCATCAGTTTTCTTCCAGTTTCGTATCGTTATATGCATATTAAACACCATTATTTCAAAATTTAACTTTCTCCAATGCTTATACAGCATTAAATCTTGTATTCTTCCGTAAAAAAACGAAAGAATTCTTCAATACGCTCCATAGCCTCCGGTTCCCGTTCTGGCTCTCTGTCACACATCTGGATAAAAAGAGATACAGGTGCCGCAAAGGTCATAGAAACAAGTGCAGGGTCACCCTTGCGCATTATTCCGCTGTTCATCATAGTACGGAATATCTGCTGATAAATTTTCTGTACGCAGTCGATATTATATTTTGTGGTGAGCAGAGCAATGCGTTTACTGCGGAACTGCTCCATAGTAAGCATTCTTCTTACTTTTTTTATCATAGGGTCGTGAAGTGTGAATCGTATCCTTTTAAGCGACAAGTCTATCAGCTCTTCCATTGATGACGGCGTTTTTATCGGACTTCTAACCGAGCCGAAATTTGATTGATAGTAGCTTTCAGCCTTTTCGATAAGTGCACTCAGTATATCCTCCTTGCCTTTGAAATGCTTATAAAGGGACGGACCTTTTATTCCCGCATTTTCTGCAATAAGGTCAACTCCAACGCCGTCATAACCCTTTTCGGAAAACAGAGCAAGCGCCGAATCCAGAATCTTGTCTTTAGTTGGCGTTTTGTCCATAATACATTTCTCCCTGTATAAGCTAACGATCGTTTTCTTGTATTATACATTATTAACATTATTTTGTCAATAGCCAAGCGAAAAACCATGAACATTCCGCCATTTTTGCTTGACAAAAGGGAGAGGGAGTGATATAATGATGTCAAAAAACGGTCGTTAGCCATGATTCGGCGTCAGTACCATGACAAAACAATATGATTATCTGCGCAGAAAAGCTGCATTATAAATCAGAATTTATTTGGTGAGGGAATATGTATGAACAAGAAGATCACAATTCGCCCGGAAGAACATATAAAGATTATAAGAGTATTATTTCTCTGATTCTGCGTTCGTTTCAGGAGGGAACTGACTATTCTGATGGGGCCGATATTGTGGCATTAGTAGAAGAAATCAGAGATTCGGAATACTATATACCTGAATTGTCTTTTGTCGCAGAATTAAATAATACAGTAGTAGGTCACTTTTTGTTTTCAAGATTTCCATTATCTCCTGCGAAAGAAGGCGGACACGGTGATGCGGCAAATACGGAAATAGTAATGTTAGCACCTGTATCTGTTCATG
>JBJEQV010000004.1:0-5679 GCA_051881915.1 Porcipelethomonas sp.
GTATCAGTTCATCATTACCGCCCTGCTTTATAAATGCGGCTAACTGCTCATTGGTCATGGTGCACTTCCTTTCTTTCGACTGTTCCTCGACCAGTTCACGACCGCTTCGGGGCATTTTCTCTCTGTTCACTCTCTGTTCAATGTATCTGGAGCAGGATTTCTCTTGCTTCACTCACGCCTCATCATTCAGCTTTTCTCGGACTTCGCTCGGAGTTCCCTCGGCGTTAAGTAATAACCCTTGACAAATCTTAGCATTCAGTGTATGATCTGCCAATAGTCTTTCGAATTCAAATGCATAAAAATCTTGCAATAATTTTAAGGATTTCTTCATATTGCTGTGGATTCAGTTTCATATCAGAAGAATATAACTGCTGTTTGATTTGCTCGTATTTCTGATAGTCAGTCATTGTAATACCTCCTGTCTGAATCTTTATAAGGTTCATTTAAATTAAGATCAAGGAACTCTGTTCCAATGAAAAGATGATGCATTATGTTGTTTAAGTGGTCTTGTATTTCATTCAAATCATCTGACCTTTTCATGAGTAAAGCTTCAGTTCCTCCGCAAAAAGCTATAAGTTCATAAATATACTTTGTTTTTTTGAGTACCTTGAAACAATTTACCTGTTCAGTGTCAATTATCATTTCATCTTCAATATAAATTTTCATAATTTACCTCACAAAAAAATATTTTTAATACCCTCATGACTAAAATAACTTTAATGACTAAATAACTATAAGCAACGTATTTATGTGGTTTACAAGCAATTTTTCAATTATGACTAAATATGACTTAAATCAATTTAGTCATATTTTCTTATAATTAATTATATTTTAGTCATGCTGCTATATTTAACCGCAAACAACGTAAATAAGCCGTTTACAGCATTTAAGTCATTTAAGTCATTAAAATCAGTACGCAATTACTTTATTGATAAATTAACGGATTAATTTTATACTTTTCGCTTGGTCTGCCTTTGCTTTTCTGCTCTGGAATTATAAGTCTGATATATCCCATATCTTCAAGCAGTCCGAGAGGTTCGGCGATTTGTTCAGCATTGAGCTTTTGACAAAGTCTTAATATTTCCTTTTTACTCAATTCAAGACTATTGCTTTTCTTAATACGGTCAAGAACATATTTAGTGGTTTTTTCCTCTTCACTTGTTCCGATCTCTCCAAAAGCTTTAAGGGCGTGATTTTCAGACCACATTGCAATACTTACGGCATTAAGGGCAGTCTTACCGGAGAGAGGTTCTTCCGGAGTGTGTTCGCACAGATGAAGTATACCGGCAATCTTCAGGGCACGACCTACCTGTTTGTTTCCCCACTCTTTCATATATTCAAAGATACCGCCGTCAAGGAAATCGGATTCGATTTTGTCACTGTAATCACGCATAATGCAGTAAGACTCTTTGTCGCACTTTATAATAGTATTGTCACTTGTTTTGAGCTGGAGCAGTCGGTAAATGAGGTTTTTGTAATCGTCTTTCGCCTTTTGGGAAATATACGGACTGTTGAAACTCCTGTGTCCGGCTTTACTCTGTGGGAACGAAAACAGAAAACGGTGTACAAACCCACGTCCGGAAAACTGGGGGTTGTTCATAGCTCTTTCAAAGGGTTCAGTCTGAGCCATAAGACCGAAAGTAATCAGCGGATTTTCAAGGCTTATCGGCTGTTTTGAACATCTGACCACATTATAAGGTGAACCGTCATAACCCTTTAACAACAGGTCAATATTTGCAGTACCGCTTGAATAAAGACCGCTCATAATGTCGAAAATACCGCCCTCATCACTGAGTATGCCTATTTTCTCGCCGTTCTTTATCATCTCACTCGCCAAAGCCTCCGGAGTAGTGTCGGTGACATTCAGCGTAAGGGGATAGACCGGTTCAAGCTCGTCCAGTTCCATTGCAAGCTCCTGTGCCTTTTCAAGACTGGAATTTTTACCCTTTGATACGCTGTCAAGCTGTTTGGTGAGTGCCGCTTTCTTAAACTGGTACTCTCTTATAAGCGGTTCTCTGCGCTGGTTCTCCTCCCTCTGGAATGAGTAAAGGGGAGCAGTAAGCGCCTTGAATACACCGGATTTTCTTTCACCCGGTTCGGCTATTGTGAGAGTGTAGAGGTTTAATGTTTCGGTATTGCCGCCGCCGGGGTTTAAAATCACAGCCTTACCCTGCGTGACAAGGGACAAAACGGACAAAAGGGGCAGTACGCACATATCCGGACTTACCTGAACATTCGCCGAAAGCTCCCTTACAAACCGTTCCAATACCTCCGGCAGACAGCTTAACGGGAACTCCGCAAGCTGAATTTCTTTCCCGAATGGTTTTGGCATTTCCCACAGTTCGGGTACATTCCACAGTCCGGCTTGTTCCTGGTAGTGCTGAAAAACTTCATCAGATACGCTCAGTTCTCTTGCCTTGTCCATGATTACTCTGAAATTCTCCGCACGTTCTTTTTCGTCCATGGAGATTGTGAAAAATTGGTCGGTCAGAGCTTCGCCTGTCAGAATGTATGCTTTATCCT
Source organism: Porcipelethomonas sp. (assembly GCA_051881915.1). GTDB lineage: Bacteria > Bacillota > Clostridia > Oscillospirales > Ruminococcaceae > Porcipelethomonas. The sequence goes on from JBJEQV010000004.1 coordinate 2,524, forward strand.
TTGACACGTCTGATAAGTCAATTATGCTCAATATGTATCACCGCCTGTATTTGTCTGCTGTATGCTCTGCTTGTCAAGAGATTCAAGCAGCAGGGGATAGTTTATCAGTGCTTTACGGTTAATGTAGATAGCCGGAATTTTCTTTTGTTTGAGCAACAGCCTTATTGCATATTCTGTTAATATTCCTGTTGCTGCGACTTCTCTTACAGTCAGGAATTTTTTGTTTTTTTCTGTCATGTTACACCTTTTCCTTGCTCCAGCTCCCAAAATATGATATAATGGGAGCTGGACATATTTGCTTATGTTCGTTTGATACGCTCTTGTCAATTGCTTTGGTCGGCTTGACAGGGGCGCTATTTTTTTATCATCTTTGCAGAGCATTCAGAACAGTATACAGCAGTTCCGCACAGGTCACCGTCATTTTTGAGTACCTCGGACAGGTCTACAGCGAACTCTTTTCCGCACTCAGGACAGCGTGTAAACACGTTTTCGTCTGTGATTTCAATTGTAATTGTGGTTTCACCATTTACCTTTGTTTTTACGTAGAACATAGTTTTTTACCTCCGTTAATTAGTTGGTTTCTTTGGATTCTGAAAGCTTATCTATTATGGAAAGATATTTCTGCTTTTCCGGCTCGGACAGTTCAAAGCGTAAGCGGCGCAGTATTGTATTTTCGTGTACACCTATTTCAGCACCAATCGCCCAGGCTGGAACTTTCCCGGCGTGCATAGCGGCTCTCACTTCTGAATTTGCTTTAATCATTTGGTTACCTCCTGAAAATATTTTTGTTGTGGTGGTTGACTTTTCTAAAAATCTGTGTTACAATAATTGTAACATCACAAGCACCACAATACCATAATTGTATTATAGCATACATTATTGGGAATTGCAAGTAAAAAAAATACAAAATACAGAATCGATACAACGCATGTATTTTTACATCGAATAAATACAAAGGCGGTATTTCTATGGACTTAGGCAGAATATATAAGGAATTAAGACAGGCTTTAAAAGACGAAAACGGAAATACGGTAAGTATTAAAGCACTTGCTGAAAAAATGGGGCTTGCTGCTTCTCGTATCAGCGAGCTTGAAAACAATAAAAGGGAAATGTCGTTAACGGAGTTAAAAGCATATCATAAATACTTTAAAGTTTCATTCGAATATTTATTAGGTGAAACTGATGTAAAAAGCGTAAATGAAAAACTTCAAACAGCTTGCGAAGTTACTGGATTGAGTGAAGATGCCATCAATAATATTATTGAACTCCAGAATTTTCCTAACAGTTTTAAAATTTTAGATTATTTTCTTGAGTATAAAGATGATGGCGGTATGCATATTATTTTCCAAATGGCTAATGAGATGTTTAAAATGAAAGACAAGCTTTTAATTGAAGAAAAGAGAGTATCTAAAGATAAATTACTAAAAGATGACCGTGAAAAATTTAAAGAGGCACAAAATTTACTACAAAATACTATATTTGATGTAATACTTGTTTCAGATAAAGTTCATATTTTTGAAGAACAAGTAAAAAGAGCACTTTATTCACCGATATTTAACTATGGAAAATCATTAGGTATTCCTGGTTTTGAGGAGGATTTGGAAAATGCCGACGATAACAAAGAGGGGTAAAAGCTTTCAGATAGTTGTATCAATGGGGCTGGACGTGAACGGAAAGAAAATACGCAAGACCACAACGTTTAAACCGCCTGAGAACGTAACCCCGAAAAAAGCTGAAAAGCTTGCTACAGAATTTGCAATGGACTTTGAAAGCAAATGCAAGGGGCTTACTTCCTTAAATGAAAACATGCGCTTTTCGGATATGGCAGAGTGGTATATTGAAAATTACGCTAAGAACGAACTTAAAGAAATTACTGCATACAACTATGAAAAGCAGATAAACCGCAACCTGTTGCCTAAACTGGGGAATATAAAGCTTAAAGACTTTTCTCCAGCAAAGATTACGGAGTTTTTCAAGGAACTCCAGCTCGCTCCGGCAACTTGCCGAAAGGTGTATGTTATAATGCAGAGTATATTTGCGAGAGCTGTAGAACAGGGATTCCTAAAGGAAACACCATGCATCAGGGCGGTAATACTTCCAAAGGATAAAACGCCCAAAGAAAAAAAGCCCTTTCTTGACGAATATCAGGCGAAAGAGCTTTTAAAAATGACTGAGGAATACTCACAGTTTAATACAATTATAAGGGTACTGCTTTACACCGGAATGCGCTCCGGGGAATGTCTTGCTTTACGCTGGAAAGACCTCGACTTTGAAAACCGTACTATCCACATAGAAAACACATTAACAGACGTAGCCGGAAAACACTGGTTGCAGCCTCCTAAAACAGCAAGGAGCAACAGATATATCGGAATGAGTGATACTCTTATTGAGCTGTTCCGGGATCATAGAAAGCACTATGAAGAAAAGCTGGAATACTTAGGGGAGCTGTTTGAATATCCGGAAATGGTGTTCACAACAGAAAGCGGAAACTATGTTGACCGTTCTTTTCTCAATACTCAATTCAGAAAGTTTGTTAAGGGTACAAGCTTTGAATTTGCAACGCTGCACACTCTCAGGCACTGCAATGCCACGCTTTTAATAAACAGCGGTATTGACTTGAAAATAGTATCGGAACTGTTAGGGCATTCGGACGTAAGCACAACAGCTAATGTATATGCTGATGTACTCGACAGCAGCAGGGCGAAAGTTGCCGACTTGATTTCATTGAAACTGAAATAAGGAGCTGGAATGCAATCCGGCTCCGATCTTTATTATGCAGGGGTGGTTAAAAAAGTCTCAGTGCATGCAGGAGGAAGCGCAAAGGTGAAGTGTTTTGCAGCAAAAACTCCCCACGGTGATTAAGCGCTCCGGCTCAGAGTTTTATATAAATGCTCTGTAAGGCTATCAGAATGCGTTCTAATGCCGTTGTAAGTACTTTATAGTGAAATTACTCTATTAAATTTGCCGCGGCTTAAAACGGTGTTTTTAGCCTTGTTCTGAAAGCGCAGATTTGCGCTGTCCTTTCTGAATTGGTCGGCTCAAAATTGAGCCGGTCGACTGCTAAGATTTGAGCAGTCTAATTAATTTCTCACTCAACCCATATTTGGGTTCAGTCCAATTTTGGATTGTCCGACTCCTGAAAATTTAGGACTCCGC
>JBJEQV010000005.1:0-5645 GCA_051881915.1 Porcipelethomonas sp.
AAGGCATGGGTCTGCAACACCCTGATCCCCAGTTCAAATCTGGGTGGCGCCTCCAAAAACCAAGTGTTTAATACACTTGGTTTTTTTATTTTAAAGTAATCTCCAGCAGTTTCTGATTAGTTTATCCTTGAAGCTGATCATTTTATTCACCATATGTACTATAAAAAGGGCTCTGAAATATTTCAGAGCCCTTTTTGTTTTATCCTGCACATTCAGCTATTACATCAGCACATTTTTCTATTCCGATTTTACCGCTGTTAAGCACCATATCATAATGTGAAAAATCCTTCCACTCCTGTGAGGTACTTAGTTTATAATAATTTTCACGGCGCTTATCAGACTTTTTCAGTATATGCTTTACTTCATTTTCCTTAATTCCATACTCCCTGATTGCTCTTTCTGTTCTGAATCTTTCATCTGCATGAATGAACACATGAAGAACATCTTCTCTGTCTCTGAGAGCAATCGCAGCACTTCTTCCTATAAAAACCGCCGGACCGTTTCCTGAAAGCTTTCTTATGATATCGATTTCATTGCGGTTAAGCTTCTCCGAGTCAGTTAAATTTGCTGCATTTCCCGAAACAATGCTTGACATTTTATACAAAGAATACAGTACACTTCCGCCTGCATTTTCTTCAAGCTCTTCAAGATAATCAACAGATACCCCCTGCTTTTCTGCTGCCATTTCCAGTATTTCAACGCCATAGCACGGAATACCAAGTTTTTCTGCAACGATCTCTCCTGTTCTTCTTCCGCCGCTTGCATATTCTCTTTCAATTACAATATAATTATATTTCATTTTAAGCACCTCCGGATTATGATGCCTGTTCAAACTGACTGTTATAAAGTTCAGCATAGAAGCCGCCTTTTTCAAGCAGTTCGCTGTGATTTCCTGTCTCGATTATATCCCCGTCCTTCATTACAATAATCATATCTGCATTTTTTATTGTGGAAAGACGATGGGCAATAACGAATGACGTTCTTCCCTCTGTAAGCTTATCCATTGCCTTCTGTATCTGAATTTCAGTACGGGTGTCAACAGAGCTTGTTGCTTCATCAAGAATGAGCAGAGGGGCATTTTCGATCATTGCTCTTGCAATTGTTATCAGCTGCTTCTGACCGGCAGAAAGATTAGCCTTATCATTCAGAACAGTATCATATCCCTTTGGAAGAGTACGGATAAATCTGTCAATGCCAACAGCTTTGCAGGCCTTTACAATATCTTCGTCACTTACATTTTCCTTGCTGTAAACAATATTTTCCCGAACGGTGCCTTCAAAAAGCCATGTATCCTGCAAAACCATGCAAAACTGATCGTGCACATTTTCACGGGTAAGACGGCTTGTAGGAATTCCGTCAATGAGAATTTCACCGCCGTTGAGATCATAAAAACGCATAAGCAGATTAACCATTGTTGTCTTTCCTGCTCCGGTAGGACCTACAATTGCAACTTTGCTTCCCGCTTTGGCTTTTGCAGAAAAGTTTTTGATTATGATCTTATTTTCATCGTAACCGAATTTAACATTTCTGAATTCAACATCGCCCTTTACATTTTCAAGCTTTTCAGTTATTCCGCTTTCATCCGAAAGTTCTTCCTCTCCAAGGAACTTGAAAACTCTCTCGGAAGCTGCAGCAGTTGTCTGAAGATTTGTTGCCGCCTGTGCGATCTGTGAAAGAGGATTGGTAAACAAACGGATATAGACCATAAACGCTACAATAACGCCGAAACTTATTTTGTCATGCATTACAAGCAGAGCACCGACAATACACACGGCAACATAACCGAAATTACCAATAAAATTCATGATCGGCATCATAAGTCCCGACATGAACTGGGATTTCCATGCACTCTCATAAAGACGGCCGTTAATACTGTCAAACTCGTTTCTTGCTTCCTTTACGCCGTTATACACCTTTACAACATTGTGTCCCGAATATATTTCCTCAATATGACCGTTAATACGTCCAAGCTCGTTCTGCTGTCTGATAAAGTGCTTCTGCGATTTTGACATAATAAGCATCATTATAACAAATCCGATAATTGTAGAAAGAATTCCGGTAACAGCCATAACAGCATTTGTCACAAACATCATGATAAGAGAACCAATGAACATTGTAATTGCCGTAACAAGCATACCAATACTCTGATTCATTGTCTGACCTATCATATCAACATCGTTTGTAACACGGCTGAGGACATCGCCAAGACTTGTTTTATTATAATAATTAAGCGGAACCTTATTGATTTTCACTGAGATCTGACTTCTCATTCGTTTTGTTACCTTCTGAGTAACAGTTGTCATAATGAATCCCTGAATATACTGAAAAACAAAGCCCAGTGCATACAGGACAACAAGAAGAAAAGCTATTTCTTCAACTGCCTTTATATCAATGCCGGCCATGAGTCCTTCTGTAATAAGGTCGGTAATATCCTGAAGTTTATTCGGACCTATAAGAGAGAATATAGTTCCTGCAACCGCAAGCACAATGGCGGCAATTATAGCCGGAAGATATACCTTACAATAAGATGCAAGAGCCATCATAGACTTTTTGAAATCCTTTGGCTTTTCACCGGGACCTCCGCCGTGATGACCTCTTCTCATTGGTCTTTTGCTTTCATTCGGTATATTATTACTCATTTTCAAGTTCCTCCTTTGAAAGCTGTGACAACGCGATTTCCTTATAAACTTCACAGTTCTTAAGAAGATCGCTGTGTTTTCCCATACCTGCAATTTCACCGTTATCGAGAACTATGATCCTGTCTGCATCCTTTATAGTGCCGATTCTCTGAGCGACTATAATAGTTGTAACTTCTGAAGTTTCTTTTTTCAGTACAGTACGAAGAACACGATCTGTTTTATAATCAAGAGCCGAGAATGAATCATCAAATATGTATATCTCCGGCTTTCTGCATACCGCTCTTGCAATTGCAAGACGCTGCTTCTGTCCGCCTGACAAATTTGTACCGCCCTGTGCAACAGATGCCTCATACTGATTTTCCATTTTCTCAACAAACTCTGTTCCCTGTGCAATATCAACGGCTTTTCTTATACTTTCATCATTAAAGTCATTGATACCGTTTTCACCATAGGCAACGTTTGAAGAAACAGTACCGCTGAACATAACAGCTTTCTGCGGAACATATCCAAGCTTATTATTCAGAGACTCTGTTCTGTATTCTCTGACGTCCACTCCGTCTACAAGAACCTCACCTTCAGTCGCATCATAAAATCTTGGAATAAGATTTACAAGCGTTGTTTTTCCGCTTCCGGTAGCACCGATAAATGCAACTGTTTCACCCTTCTGAGCCTTAAAGCTTATATTCTTTAAAACATAGTCAGCAGCATCCGGATACTTAAAGCTTACATTCCTGAATTCAACAGTTCCTTCGCTGTTTTCCGGAGTCTTATCCCCTTCAACAACTCTGGGACATGTATCCAGAACTTCATTGATACGGCCTGCAGATACAGCAGCTCTCGGCAGCAAAATAAAAATCATTGTAAGCATTGTAAATGCCATAATAACCTGGATAGCATAAGAAGAGAAAACGACCATGTCTGAGAAAAGATCTATTTTGTCCATCATTTCAGCTTTATTGATAAGATAAGCACCGATCCAGTAAATTGCAAGAGATATTCCGCTCATAATTATATTCATACTCGGAGCCATTATGGACATTATTCTTCCGGTAAAAAGATGATTATCAGTCAGCTCTTTATTAGCCTTTTCAAATTTTCTCTGCTGGTATTCCTCAGCATTATATGCTCTTACAACTCTGATACCATTAAGGTTTTCCCGTGTTACACGGTTAAGATTGTCATTAAGCCCCTGAATCGCTTTGAACTTCGGAAGTGCAAAAATAACTACAATGGCAATGATTATCATAAGAAAAACTACTGCACCGCCTGTTGCTGCTGTCCATTGCCAGCTTTTGCCCAGTATTTTGCAGATTGCCCATACTGCAAGTATAGGTGCCTTTATCATTACCTGAAGTCCCATTGCAACGATCATCTGAAGCTGCATAACATCATTCGTTGAACGTGTTATAAGACTTGCTGTGGAAAAACCGTTTATTTCCTCCATTGAAAAATCGGTTACTTTTTCAAACATAAGGGAACGGAGACGCTGCGCAAAGCCTGCCGCGATCTTTGAGGCAAAATATCCGACAACAACCGCCAGAGCTGCACTTCCGACAGCACACAAAAGCATTTTACCTCCTGTTTTAAGTACCTCGGCAATTCCACCGTCAGTCTGAATCAGCTTTGTAATTTCAGACATGTAATCCGGCAGCCTCAGATCAAGCCAGACCTGACCGACAACAAATATAAGACTCGCTGCAGCCATAAGCCATTCTTTCTTTTTCAGATATCTGAAAATTTTAAGCATAATTTTCTCTCCTTTGCATATTTATTATAGCTTCACTGAATTTCATTCTCAAAACCTTTTTTGATTTTTCTGATCAAGTATAAAAACTCCTTCGCCTCCTCATCAGTCAGATTTTCAGTGAATTTTGCATTCAGCATTTTTAAGTCTTCTTCAAGTATTTTCTGTATATCAAGTGCTTTATCGGTAAGCACAAGCTTTTTGAGACGGGCGTCATAATCAACACTCTCTCTTTTTATCAGATTTTTGCTCTCCATAAGCTGTATTACTTTTGAAACAGTAGATTTTCTTATTGAAAAAGCTGTTTCTATATCACGCTGAAAAATATCCCTGTCCCTGTTTTCCAGAAGATATATTATGATCCAGCTGTTTGTACAGGTAATATTATCAATGTATTTTTTTGAACCTGTATTTTCAATATATCTGCGAATTAAATTTGACAGAGTAATATACTGAAAACAGAATTGATTTTCTTTATCCATTTTTTCACCCCAATAAAGTTAGCTTGGAAACTGTAAGATTACTAACTATTATATCATCAGCAATTTTTATTGTCAACCATAACAATTATCAAATCAAAATTTCATATAATCTGAACAAATTCCCGGATTAAAGCGAGGCATAAATTATACGATATTGTTTTGTGAAAATTTTGATAATAAAAAAATCCCGGATAAAACACTTCCGGGATCACTTGATTTTCATCCTTCAATCTGTCTGCCTAAAAATTGTGCTGCTGCACTCAGCAGACTTTTCTGCAGCGGATTGGCATACGAATTATCATCAGACGCCATAAAAGCAACTGCACCGCTTACGTCGCCAGAGTTAAGAATCGGCATACATGCTATTGCATTTTTGTCAACACCTTCCGCAGGAATAAATGTTCCTGTGCTCCCCTCTCCGGCGATATACTGTCCTCTTGATTCCATAAGTTCCTCTAATTCAGATGAAACACGCCTTTCATTGAATTCTTTTTTAGAAACGCCTGCAACAGCAACAACATGATCCCGGTCAAATACAATAACAGGACAGCCGGCAAGCTTATACATTATGTCCGCAACCTGAGTGGCGCTTTCGCCCATTTCGCTTATTGCCGAATATTTTCTGAATATAACTTCACCGTCATTGCTTGTATAGATTTCCAGAGGGTCACCCTCACTGATAATATTGACACTAAGAATTTCGCCCTTGCTTTTCGTAATACGGACGATTGGTGTGAGGTTGTCAGCTATCTTAGTGCCTGAATTAAAATTTGCGTCTGC
>JBJEQV010000006.1:0-5413 GCA_051881915.1 Porcipelethomonas sp.
ATGCGGATATGGCGGAATCGGCAGACGCGCCAGCTTCAGGTGCTGGTCCTCGCAAGGGGGTGGAGGTTCAAGTCCTCTTATCCGCACCAACCGGGTCATTCCGGCAGGTTAAATCGGGTTTCATTTTATGGAATCCGATTTTTATTATATAACCAGTTAGTTTTAGTCTGTTTCTCAGATACAGAACACGTTTGCTTTTGCGGACTTTTTTATTTTATACACAGTATAATAAAATATATTCATAATATTGAAAGACTACAAATAAAATGAGCTGCTGCACATGAAAATCTGTGCAGCAGCTCTGTTTTTTAAGATTACGAAACAGTATATTTCGCTATTCCGATCGCATCAAAAACATCAACATTCCCGTCCGAATTATAATCAGCCGCGATCATACCCACATCATCAAACTGAGTTTTTCCAACTGTATACTGCGCTACTGCGATTGCGTCAAAAACATCGATTATTTTATCTCTGTTTACATCACCGCTAAGTATCTCAGCAACCGGCAGGCTCAGCGTATAGACCATATGCTGATTATTATCTTCATCCATATAGAATTTTCCTATTTCAGTTGTAAATTCAGGTTCTTCAAGAGCGTCATTTCTCTCAATAGTATACTCATAAATATATTTATTGATTTTTTTATCAGTGATAAAATCCGTATCCGCTACTGTGAAAACCTTGCTGAAAACAAGAATTTCTTCAGAATCCGTATACCTTTGCATACTTATTGTCAGAGTATACGGCGAGTCATCCTTTCCGAACACTTCAAAGCTGTAAGAATCGGGGGAATCCTCTTCATCACTTCCCGGAATGACCATATCATAATATACATCATCGCCTTCCGAAGTCATCTGTTTTATCTCAATATTAATATCCCTCGGAACATTGGAGGTTATATTTAAAACGCCGCAGACATTTCCAAACAGAGGCAGATCCGGTTCAGCCGTTATTGTATCCGCACAAACGCTCATCACTGTAAACTCAGACATGCAAAGACATGCTGTCAGAGCCAGAAAACGTGAAAAAATCCTTTTCATTATCAATACTCCTTATCACTTTCTGAATGCAGGGTGGGCGTATCCGAATATGTTGATGCAGTCAAGACGATATGATTTTCTGCGGCACATATCTCCGCTGTTTCCTTCAACTGTATACACATATCCGTTTTCTACATAGTCAACAATACCGATATGGTCGGCTACCCCGTCCGGTTCCCAGTCAAAGAAAATATAGTCACCTGAAACAGGAGTATAATTTCTTCCCATCCACTGTCCGTTATCCTTAAACCAGTTTATTCCTACTGCACAGGATATAAAGATCGGAACGCTTCCCGTCTGAGTATATCCGCACTGATTTGCACACCATGACACAAAGCATGCGCACCATTCAATCCTGAAGTTAAAACCATACCATGTCCAGTAAGGCTGTCCGCCTTCATTTCCCAGCTGTGACAAAGCCTTTACAACAATGTCCTGATTTCCGCCTTCTGTCATAGTTCCGTCTGAAAGGAAGCAGTAATTGACTCCATCTATATTATGACGATATGTATACATTGCCCCGTCATTTCCAAAATAATATTTCTTTCCTCCAAGTGTAAGCCAGCCTGTTGTCATAGCTCCGTCGCTGTCGAAATAATAGGTCTTGTCCCCTATTGTTTTAAACCCGGAAATTGCGGCATCACCCTCGGAATTGAAAAAATATTTTTTGGAATCAATTGTCTGCCAGCCAACAAGCATTTTTCCGTCTTTTCCGAAATAATATCTCTGGCCGTTGCTGATAATCCAGCCGGTCTGCATAATACCGTCACTGCCGAAATAATATTTACCGTTGACAAGAGTTACAAAGCCTGTTGCCATAACGCCGTCATTATCAAAATGATACTTGTTCCCGTCAATATCCTGCCAGCCTGTTCTTACAGCACCGTCGCTGCCAAGATAGTATTTTTTATCATTTAAAGTGAGCCATCCGGTCTGCATAACGCCGTTTTTATTAAAATAGTATTTATTATTTCCGGCAATCTGAAAACCGGTCTTCATCCTACCGCTTTCATCAAAAAAATAGAAAAGTCCATCAATATTCGTAAGTCCGACAGCCATTTCACCTGTCTGTGCAAAATAGTACTTATCCGACCCGATATTCTGCCAGCCTGTTCTCATCAGATTATCTTCGCCGAAATAATATGTGTTACCTTCATGACTTACAAATCCAGATGCAATTGTTCCGTCTGTATAATAAAATCTTATACCGTCCTCAAAGGTCAGCATACCGGTCAGCATATATCCCTCATCAGCAAAACGGTAAATAACATCATCTATATAATGCTCACCTGTATACTTTCCTGTTTCCTCATCTGCATAGTACACAAGTCCGTTATGGTGGATCCATCCGTACAGCGGTGCTGCCGTTTCATAATCATAGTATATTCTTTTTCCGTCAGTGGTCTGCCAGCCGCTTTCATATCGTCCTGTCGGAGAAAAATAATACTTCACTCCGTCAATTTCACATTCGCCCCTGCGAATTGCTCCGTCTTCACCGCTATAATACTTTACTCCGTCATATTCAAACCAGTTCTGATAAAGTCTGCCGTTTTCCTCAAAAATATATGTATCACCGTCGATTTCATTTTTACCCGTAAGCTTTTCTTCATCATCACCTATATAAAATTTATTTCCCTGATACGAGATCCAGCCAAAGCTTCTCTTTCCTGTTTCAAGATCAAAATACATCCTCGTACCGTCGACGGTATACCATCCCATCTTCATAACTCCGTTAGGAGCAAAATAATATTCATCACCGTCAATTTTCACCAAACCCGTAGCTGCATCGCCGGTTTCATTATAGTAGTAAGTCTTTCCGTCGTCGCAATGCACCCATCCTGTAAGAATTTCCTCCTGAGGCTCGTCTGTTGCGGTTATGTTTTCATCTGTTGCTTCTGTGTTTTCAGAATTCACAATAATTTCTTCGGAAGCTGTTTCCTCAGTAATTACCGTTTCGCTGATCTGTTCTGCTGATGCGGCAGATGCTGCACCTATAATCAGAACTGCCGCAGAAACCACTGCCGGCAGATACTTATAAATCTTCATTAAAAATCCTCCTTCGACCCGTATACTTTATAATTATACCATAAAACCCATATTCTTTTCAAGAAAAAAGTTATATTTTATAAAATAAAAATCCGTATTCCATTACGGAATACGGATCAGTGTTTATTTAATGTTTGTAAATCTTCCCTCTTCATCCTTGATCTTTGACCAGAAATACCTGAGCTCCCAGCCGTCAAAATCAGTGATCTTCACAGCAGATCCTGCCATCATAAGAGAATTTTCTTCACCCGGGAATCCTCCCGGCGGAAATCCGTTGCTTTCACCTTCGCCGCCGTAGAAATCGGTCATACCGAAGCCATGGCCAAGTTCGTGTTCAAAAACGTGAATTCCTGTGCCGTCAAGCATATTAAGATATGCTGTATCCGAAAGTCTCTGACCCCAGTCACCGCCGCATCCGCCGATTGACGGGAATCCTTCAGTTGCCCACATATACATATCAAATCGCTTGTCAAGTCCGCCCGGATACTCATAGGAAGAATCAGCCCAGTGTTCCATTCTTGAAAGCTCATCAGGAGCATTCGGGAGCAGTGTAGGAATAGTTTCATAACCATTTGAGGTATCACCCGAGCTGTCATACGGAGTAGTTGAAGTGTAAACGATCTCATCGGGCTGACGGTCAAGCAAAACGCTTTCATCAATAACAGCCCAGCCAACGATTTTTACATCAACATGCTCATAAGGCCAGTTTTCATAACCCACAAGCCAATCCGTCCAGTCGTTGACCGCCTTATCAAGCATATCCTCAAAAGCCTGACGCTGTTCAAGTGTCACTGTTTTGTATGACTGCCATCTTACAACATAGTTAAGCGTGCCGTTTCCTGCGACGATCTGATCAAAAATAGTATTTCTTTTTTCAGTTGATTTTTCAACAAGAACTCTGTTATTCCAGATCCAGTCTGCTGCGTATACATATTCCTGCGGCATATCCGCAATTGTTATAGGTTCATTTACAGGTTCAGTAGGTTCTGTTACAGGCTCTGTCGGAACATCCGGTTCAGTAGGATCTGTCACGGGCTCTGTCGGAACATCCGGTTCAGTAGGATCTGTCACGGGCTCTGTCGGAACATCCGGTTCAGTAGGATCTGTCACGGACTCCGTCGGAACATCCGGTTCAGTAGGATCCGTCACGGGCTCTGTCGGAATATCCGGTTCAGTAGGATCTGTCGGAATTTCAATCAAATCCTTTATTCCCATAGCGACTCTTTTAACGAGAATCATGTCATAAACATTTATTTTTTCATCAGCATTAAAATCCACATAAGGCACATCTTCAATTTCCAGAAAAGCGCTTTTAGTCAGACAATGCTGAAAAATGCTCACATCATCAGCAGTTACGAAGCCATCTCTGTTGATATCACCTTTATACTGTACATCGCCGTCTGCATCAGCATACGAAGTAACAGCCAGACCAGTGAGCATGACCGCCATAGAGGCCGCCAGCATTCTTTTTAATTTTTCCATATCTTTCCCCCAAAAAATTTTTTCTTATGTAGTGAATTATATCATTATTACACAAAGATGTCAAGTTTTTTTCACTTTTGTGAATTCAAAACATCATTTTTAACATCTATATATAAAATAACTTTATATATACAAAATAACCTGAGACAATAAATTCGTCCCAGGTTACTTATAAAACAATCTCACTATAAGCTCAGTATCTATTTAAACCTGAAATTTCTTCCGCATTTTTTATCAAAAGAAGGATTGCAGGCATAGAAATTCTTTGAATTCAAATTATCCTGAACTATTCTGAGTCCTTCGCCGAACCTCTGAAAATGAACAATTTCTCTCTCTCTCAGAAATTTAATCGGATCTCTTACATCAGGATCATCGGCCAATCTTAGAATATTGTCATAAGTTGTACGCGCTTTCTGTTCTGCTGCCAGATCCTCAACCAGATCCGTTATCGGATCACCCTTGGACTGAAAGTATGCTGCGGTAAACGGCGCACCGGATGCTGCAATCGGATAAATGCCCGTAGTATGATCAACAAAATAAGTGTCAAATCCGCTTTCCTTAATTTCTTCTATGCTGAGATTTCTTGTAAGCTGATAAAGAATTGCCGAAATCATTTCCATATGGCTCAGCTCTTCTGTACCTATATCTGTCAGCAGTCCTTTCACCTCGGCATAAGGCGTAGTATAACGCTGATTCAGGTATCTGAGTGAAGCGGCAAGTTCTCCGTCAGGACCGCCAAAACACAAAAGAAGATAAAAAAATATTTCCCCTCCCCTTTACATCCCCAAAAAAGTATGATATAACACAAGTATCGACCAAAGTCGAAATAAAATTTAAGAAGA
>JBJEQV010000007.1:0-27113 GCA_051881915.1 Porcipelethomonas sp.
TTTAATCATTTTCAATAAAGGAAAGCCTCATCGTTTATACGGTGAGGCTTTCTTTCTTTATTTTTTGACTGCGTCTACAATTTTTTGGAATTCCAATGCCTTTTCAATGCTTCCTTCCACTTTCAGTTTTCCCAAAGTAAATGCTGCAACAGGATTCAGTGAACCATCAGCAATTTTAAGAAAGTTTTTTGCAGATATAATAAATTTACAGTCACGATCATAATACTCATAAGGTTCCACATAAAGCTTTCCATTCATAAGTTCAATATAGAAAGCACCTTCTCCCTCACCCACAATATTGATCTGTACTGCAAGATGTCCCTCTATTTCACTGACATCGTTTTTCATAATAATTTCTCTGGAAGCCTGAAAAATCTCTTCAAAAGTCATACTGCCACTCCTTTTTATTTTATATAATTTCGCCCTTTACAGCTTGTGTGCGTTTAATCTTCTTAGATGTTGTCTTATCAAATTCAACAGTTCTGAGACGGATCTTACGTATAGTTTTTGATGATGTAACAGTTTTATTTATTTCCCCGATCAGATTTATGATCGATGAAGAAATCTCATCATCAGTCATAGCTTTACAGTATTCTGCATTCGGAAATATCTCCGCTGTTATAACTCCGTCTTCCGCATAAACAAGTACTTCGGAAACGATCTCTGCAAGCGCAAATTTATTCTCAAGCTCCTCGGGAGAGACATTTTCGCCATTTGACAGAATGATAAGATTCTTCTTTCGTCCTGTAATGAAAACATGATTATTTTCAACATATCCAAGATCTCCGGTATGAAGCCAGCCGTCAGGAGAAAGCACTTCGGCAGTTGCCTCCGGATCCTTGTAATATCCCATCATAACTGAAGGACTTTTTACAACTATCTCCCCGTCCTCTATTTTTACCTCACAGCCGTCTACAATATTGCCAACATCACCATTACTGCTCTCATTAATACTGATGCAGGAGATTCTGGGACTGCACTCTGTCATGCCATATCCCTGTGCAATTCTGATGCCCATTTCTTCATATCCCTTTATCAGCTCCGGATCAAGATATGCTCCCCCGCTGTAAATCCCTTTCAGACGGCCGCCGAAAACCTGATTTGCAATTGCTTTTACTGGTATTTGCGGATTTGCAGCTGCGGCGGCTTTGATCTGTTTGTACATTGTTGCCGCGATCATCGGAACAAGAAGTATGAATGTCGGCTGGAACAGCTTCAAATTCTGCGGAATCCTCATCATAGAATCATTGACACACACGGTCGTTCCATATCGGAGTGAAAGCAGGATATCGCAGGTATAACAATAAACATGATGGATCGGAAGCACCGACAGCAGCGAATCCTCAGCACAAGCTTCATCATTGCAGCAAAAAACATTGTCAATATAGTTTGCATGTGAAAGCATAACGCCCTTACTTTTTCCGGTAGTGCCAGAGGTATATACAATTTCCGCCATTGTATCAGGTGATACTTCATCCGGTGTTTCAGGTGTATTTTCTCTCAGTATATCTGAAAGAGAAAGCTCATTTTCATCTTTTCCAAGGCAAATAAACGTCTTGACATCAGGACAGGATTCTTTTATCTGCGGCAGATATTTTCCGAAACGGCTGTCATAGAAAAATACTGTCACATCAGCTCTGTTTATAAGATCACAGATATCATCGCACGAAAGCTGTGCATCCAGCGGAACTGCCGCATTTCCGCCGATCACATTTCCAAGCCTGCTGACAAGATAATTGTAGCTTGTGGGACCAATAACAGCTGAATGAATCTTTCCAATAGGCTTTAAAAAATGATAAAGACGTCTGCAATCCTCATACAGATCTGAAAAGGATTTTTCAGTAATATCCTTTCCGTCTTTTTCCTTCATAAAAACGGCGCTGCCGAATTCTTCAGCAGAAGCTCTGACAAGATCACTTATCGTTTTAACACTTGTTTTATGCATTTTCGTTCTCCTTTACAAGCTGTTCAAGATACTCAGCCGCGTCCCCTACCGTATGCAGATCAATTATCTTTTCATCATCAACTGTGATCCCCATTTCATCCTCAAGTTCTCCGAGCATGCTCATAAAATCATAGGAATTAAAGCGAAGATCCTCAATAAATCTGGAATCTTCTTTAATGCTGTCCGGGTCAGCATCCACGTAATTACAAATAAACTCTTTAATTTTCTCAAACATATTTATCATCTCCTTATATCATTTCAAGAATTTCACCGATCGTACGGTTTTTATCTTCAATACCTCTGAAAAGTACACGGCAGAAATAATAGTAAAGATACTCCATCTCTTCCGCTGTCACAACATCCTTTTTATACTCAAAATTGAAATTAAGTCCGTTATCCTCGGGGCGGTGCATAATTGTAAGATACAAAGGCTGCGCCGCAACTCCGTTTGAATACCACATGCTCTTGTAAGCTACATCAGGCATCTGGGGTGTATCCTGCTGCAGTGTCATCGGCTGGTATGTCAGACTTATGCTTTCATAGCTTGCACCCGGTTTAAGCTTCCAGTAACGCGAACGGTTCATGGTAAGCAAAATCGGATCATAGTTTGCATGACGGAAGATCCTGTTCTGCTCTGTCTGAATGGTGCGTACTCCTTCAAGGAATGTCTGTTCCGGCTCAAGAATCGTACGAAGCGGGAAAAAGTGGATCCTTGTACCGCCGCAGCGCTTTTCATGAAGAGTTCCGCGTCTTGCAACATTAGTCTTGACAGATACATCCTTTTCGTCATCGTTGAACTTGGAAAGAACTGTACGCAGTCCCATGAGCAGCAGACTTGCCATAGGAACATTGTTGTCAAGACAGAATTTCATAAGCCTTTCCGAGGGTTCTTTTTCAAGATGATACACTGAAATAGCTGCTTCCAGGCTATTCGAGGTAATAACGGCGCTGCGAAGCTCAGGATTTCCGCTCTCTCTGCGCTGAGTGATAAGACGTCCCATACCTGTAAAATCAGTATACATAGGTTCACTCTTAGCGATCTCATTATTCCAGAATTCCTCATCACGCTTACGGTTTTCCGAATTGTTTTCATACTGAAGATCTTTTTCCAGCTGTTTTAAATATGACATCATAGGTTTCGGCATAGCTGTACCATATTTCAAAGAGCAGTAAATCTCAAGTACGTCACGGTCAAAAGCAATAATCGAACTGGAATCCATAGTCATATGATCCACCTTTAAATAAATCCCGTTGTATCCATTGGGCAGCTTTATCATAGCCACTTTATTCATAGGTGAATTATAGCGCTTGAAAGGCTCCGCAGTCCACTTTCTCATTTCATTGTGTGCATCCTCTTCCCTCCACCGTGAAAAATCGTACAGAGGGATATCCCTTTCTTCCATGGGAACAAGATACTGATAGACTGTTCCGTCCTCGTCCTCCAGAAATCTCAGACGCATGGAATCAAATCGCTCATAAGCCTGATAAACAGCACGTTTCAGAAGATCAAAATCCACATCCTGCTGTACATAAAGTCCTGTTCCGATATTCAGCACCTGATGACACGGGCAGTATTTTACAGTATAATTATGCATCTGCTGAGCTGCGCTTAAAGGATAACACTTAAGGCCTGCACCGTTTACATTAAATTCTTTCATGTCTGTTTTCCTTTCGTTACGGCATATATCTGCCAATAAAATCCGTTACCTTGCTTTCATATAGATCCTTGTTTTCATAATAACTTGCTGCATGTCCTGCATTATCGACAATCAGCAGTTCTTTCGGGGATGTGCATGCCTGATAATTCTCCTCACTCATCCATGTTGGGACGAAATTATCGTTTTTTCCATGAATAAACATAATCGGACACTTAGTTTTTTTCACGGCATCCAGAGTAGAATAGTCTCTGAAACCGTATCCTGCTTTCTTTCTGCATATCCGGTCATTTATCTTCATTACAGGGAATTCCGGCAGCTTATAATCTTTTTTAAGAATATGCTTAAAAACATCATAAGGAGAAGTAAATGCGCAGTCAGCAATAATTGCTCCGACATTTTCCGGGAATTTTTCAAGACCCGCTGCCATAAGTACAGTAGCAGCACCCATGGATACACCAAAGAGAAGGATTTCCCTGCGGTTTTCAAACCTTTGGTTTACGTAATCTATCCATGACAGGCAGTCATATCTGTCCAGAACACCAAATCCGACATAATCCCCCTCACTTTTACCATGTGCGCGGTTATCCACAATCAGGCAGTCAAATCCAAGATTATGTAAAAATACGGATATGGACGAACAGTCGTTCAGTCCGCAGCTGGTATAACCATGAAAGCAGATCGCAATTCGGCTGGTATGCTCTTTTGCCGGAAGATAATCAGCGTGAAGAGTAAGACCATCGTGCGATTTAATCGTGATGTGCTCCATATCCTGCGCCAGGATCCATTCCTTGTTCGGATGAATGATTTTTTTGTACTCTTCCCATTGTTCCATATCAGCCATTTCGTCAAGATTGACTCTCAGCTGATCCTGCCGCGGTATTACACGGTTAAATAAGACCAGCGCTGCTATAATCGGAACAGCAGCTGCCAGAAGCACCAGGCAGCCTGCCAGTATCAGTGCAAAAAGCATAGTTTACCACCCTCATTAATTTTTTCGACCATCGGTCGAGTTCTTTATGTTTATCATATCATATTTTCGACCGGCGGTCAAGCTAAAATAAATAATTTTCTTGATATAAAAAAAATTTTGTGATATAATAAAATCGAAAAAATTAAGGACGGGAATATCTATGAAAACTGATAAAAGAAATCTGATTCTTGACACGGCCGAAAAACTTATGACTGTTACTGACGATCATGACATTACCATAAACATGATCGCCCAAAAAGCCGGTATAGGCAAAGGCAGTATATACTATTATTTTCAGAGCAAGGAAGAAATTCTGGACGCAGTAATTGACCGCTGCTATAAAAAGGCTCTGCACGAATATTTCATTGACATAAATACGCATGCAACAGCTCTGGAAAAAATTAAATTTCTTTTTCAGAGCATGATAAAAAAGGAATTCCATGACAATCAGCAGAATTTCATAATTGCCCTTCATCTTCACGATGACCTTATGCTCCATAACAAAATGAAGCTTACGGCTATCCAGGAGGTGTCTCCCGTTTTGGCCGGATTGTTAAAGCAAGGTATTGATGAGGGATCCATAATAACAGACACTCCGGACGAAAGTGCCGAGATGATCGTAGCTGTAATTACATATTTATTTGACAGATCAATTTTTTCTTCTGACAATCAAAAAACATTCAGTAAAATGAAGCTTCTTGCAAGCGTGCTGGAAACTTGTCTGCATACTGCCAAAGGAAGCTTTGATTTTCTGTTTCATACATAAAAATCCGTTGTGAATCATTATTCACAACGGATTCATTCTTTTATATCAGTGTTTAAAGCAGTGTTTTTCTCCTGATGAGTTATGCAGTTTACATCACTGTATATGTAATTCGTAATTTGCTTATAATCTGAATTTGTTTATCATATCCTGAAGAATACCTGCCTGTCCGCTAAGCTGCTTACTTGATGCTGCGCTTTCTTTTGCGGTTGCTGTGTTAGTCTGAATCACAGCTGAAATCTGTTCAAGCTGAGAAGATATGGAAGAAAGTTCTTTCTGCTCTGATTCAGCATTTCTGGATATTATCTCAACGAAACTTACCGCCTGCTTTGTTTCATTTACAATTTCACTGAGTTCAGACGCTGTTATTTCTGTAAGTTTCGTTCCGTCATTCACAGCCTCGCATGCTTCGCCTATAAGTTTTGTTGTTATACTTGCAGCATCTGCACTTTTGGACGCCAGATTCCTTACCTCATTTGCAACAACTGCGAACCCCTTTCCCGCGTCACCTGCCCTTGCTGCCTCAACAGCAGCATTAAGCGCAAGTATATTTGTCTGGAAAGCAATTTCTTCCACTTTTTTTATAATCGTCCTTATTTGCTCAGAAGTATTATTTATATTATTCATTGCAGATTTAAGTTCATCCATACTATTGCTGCATGCATTTACTCTTTCACCCATTGACGTAACAACTGTATTGGCACTTACTGCATTTTTTGCTGTATCATACGCTTTTTCAGAAAATACGCTGAATGAATCAGACAGCTTTTCGATTGACTCGGTCTGTCTCACTGCACCCATTGAAAGCTCCTGTGAACCGCTTGAAACCATATCTGAATCATTGGAAACCTGTCCGGTGACAGAGCTTATCTGCGTAAGAGTACTGCGAAGTGAATCCTGAATCTTTATAAGCGAATCCTTTATATTTGAAAAATCCCCTATATACTCCTGATCAATGCTGTTATTGAAATTGCCGCACGCCATACTTGTAAGCTTACTGTCTATATCCCTGATATAACTGTATATTTTCTCATTTGCCTGTTCAACTGCAAGACAAACGCTGCCTATTTCATCGTTTTTGCGATAGCTGCTTTTATAGTTCAGCTCTCCGGAAAGCATTGATGATGCAGCACCTGTAAGCTCTTCGAGAGGCTTCAGCTTCCGGTTTATTACAGCAGCAATTATCAGAGTATCGATCACAAGAAAAACTGCAAATGCTAAAATATAAATGCAAACCATGCGGTTTGTTTCTTTATAGAAGACCGAATATGAAATCGCGTTGATATATGTCCAGCCTGTATTCCCTATTTTATTTTCAGAAAATACCGTTTTGGTTCCGTCATAATCCCTGCATATGAAAAACTGATCTCTGTTGTCATCATTAAATGCAGAAACATTTATATCCTTTATATTTGTAATTATTTCATTCTCCTGGTCATCAACATACGGAAGGAACTCCTCATTTTTATGAACAATTATGCTGCCGCTGCTGTCGATCAGCACAGGATAGCTTTCATCATCACCGGTCTTGGTATTTGCAATATCGACAACGGAAGTAACAAAAACATCTGCTGCAACAACGAACAGTACATCGCCGTTCTCATCACGGGCGGCTCTGGAAATTGTTATGACCATTTCTTTGGTAAGAGCATCTATATACGGCGCTGAAATAACTGTTTCATCACTGTCTGCAGCATCGGTATACCATGAACGGGAAGTAGGATCGTAATTTTCAGCCGCCGCATCCCATCCGTCAGAAAATACGCTTGACTTATCCGGCATTCCGAAATAAAGCGCATAGATCTCAGGATCCACCGCAAGCATACCGGCAAGATAACTTTCAGCAGAAGAAAATTTTCAGAATAATATTTACCTTCAGTTATCCCGAGCAAAAGTTCATCAACTGTTCTTACCTTTATATCAAACCAGTCAGACATTTTCTGTGATTTCAGCCGGACGTTTACGCTGTAATTCTCTTTCTTCTTTTCTATAAGTGATGATGTGGTTGATCTGCACGAAAAAAAAGCAAGAATAATACATGAGACTCCGAAGATAAATAATACAAGTACTGATAAGCTGCGTTTTATGCCGGATTTTCCGTGTGCTGAATTTTTTCCCATAGCATTTCCTCCGTTTATTTTTATACTTTCATAATTATACAATAAGAAGCAGAAAAAATCAACTATTCGGGATTTTTTTGTGTAATTTGATCACAAAAATAACGTTTCACGCTAAAAAACAGGCTTAATACAGGAAAACATATTATTAAAATTACTGATATTTTCACAAAAAAATCATTGACATATCTGATTAACCATTGTATAATAAACGCACAAACTATTAACATGTTAACTGTAAGGAGGTGAACAATTGAAGTACACTGATATGATAAACCGACTTGAAAAAGCTCATCTGCTCAGAAGAATTTATTCCCAGAGGGTTGATTCTCCCCTGCACTGCAGTCAGGTTCCTATTATGAAATACATTTCCGAGCACGAGGGCTGTACTCAGATCGACGTTGCGGAAAAGCTTCAGGTGACTGCTGCATGTATTGCAGCATCAACCAAAAAGCTCCAGAAATCGGGTTACATCACAAAAACGGTTGACGAAACAAATCTCAGGTGTAAAAGGCTTCGTATAACCCCTCTCGGACAGCAGGTGCTTGACGAGGGTAAAATCCCGTTTGAGGAATACGACAAGCTCGTTTTCAGAAATATTTCTGATGAAGAAATGAAAAATGCCGCTGTATTCCTCGATAAGCTCATATATAACATGGAAGAGGCAATCGGAGAAAGCCACAAGGAAACAGATTTTTATGATGTTGACAGACTCGTTAGGAAAGTTCATGCTCAAAAGGAGGAAAAGATGAATGATTAAAAAGATTATTTCCTGCATCGGCGAGTACAAGAAATATGCTGTTCTGACCCCGGTAATAATTATCGGCGAGGTCCTTATGGAAATACTTATACCGCTGGTAATGGCAAGGATCCTTGATAACGGCATAAACGGCAGCGGCGGTATTCCGTATATTTTAAAAATGGGAGGTATAATGCTGATCATGGCAGCATTTTCACTTCTGTGCGGAACGCTGGCAGGAAAATTTGCAGCTATGGCAGGTATGGGTCTTGCCAAAAATATAAGGCAGAAGCTGTTTAACAAGGTCCAGGATTTCTCGTTTAAAAACGTTGACAAATTCAGCACGGCATCCCTTGTAACGCGTCTCACAACAGACGTTACAAATACACAGAATGCATTTATGATGATAATCAGGACGGCAGTCAGAGCGCCGATGATGATGATCGGTGCAACTATAATGGCGGTGTCGATAAATTTTAAACTTTCGCTTGTTTTCTTTATCGCAATACCGTTTCTGGGAATAGCTCTGTATCTCATAGCATCAACAGCTCATCCGAGATTCCAGGCAATGCTGAAAAAATACGACGCAATGAATGCGTCCGTTCAGGAAAATCTTATAGGCATAAGAGTAGTAAAATCATTTGTAAGAGAAAAACACGAAAACAAAAAATTTGAAGCTTCAGCGGACGAAGTCAGGCGCGCTCAGCTTGCAGCCGAAAAGATCGTTATACTCAATAATCCTATCATGCAGCTTACAATGTATGCCAGCATTATTGCTATCGTATGGTTCGGAGGGAAAATGATAATTAACGGAGACATGGAAACAGGGCTTCTCACAAGCTTTATATCCTATGTAACCCAGATTCTGATGTCCCTTATGATGATCTCATTCATGTTTATCATGTGCATAATTTCAAGGGCATCTGCTGTCCGTATCGCCGAAGTTCTGGACGAGACCCCGGATATCGAAGGAAGCGGTGATGACAGCATAAAGCCCGCTGACGGCTCAATTGAATTCAGAAATGTTTCGTTCAGTTATTTTGACGATCCCGATAACTGTGCTCTTGAAAATATAAACCTCAGTATCCGGTCGGGTGAAACGATCGGAATTATCGGCGGAACAGGCTCTTCAAAAACCAGTCTTGTTCAGCTTATACCGAGACTTTATGACACGACCTCAGGAGAGGTAATTGTCGGCGGAAAAAATGTGCGCAGCTACACTCTTGAAAATCTCAGACAGGAAGTTGCAATGGTGCTTCAGAACAACGTTCTTTTTTCCGGGACTATCAGAGAAAATCTGAGATGGGGCAATCCGGATGCATCGGACGAGGAAATAGAAAACGCATGCAGGCATGCACAGGCGCATGACTTTATATCCTCTCTTCCGGACGGTTATGATACCTTTCTGGGACAGGGCGGCGTTAACGTCTCCGGCGGACAGAAACAGCGTCTTTGCATCGCAAGAGCGCTGCTGAAAAAGCCTAAGATAATTATACTTGATGACAGTACAAGCGCAGTAGACACTGCAACCGACAGCAGAATCCGCCAGGCATTCCGCCAGCAGCTTGCCGACACAACCACAATTATAATTGCACAGAGAATCTCATCTGTCAGTGATGTGGACAGGATCATCGTTATGGACGACGGAAAGATCAACGGCACTGGCACTCATGAAGAGCTTCTGCGCAGCAATGAGATTTACAGGGAGGTTTATGAATCTCAGCAGAAAGGAAGTGACATATAATGCCGGGACCGCAGACAAAACCAATGGCAAAGCCGAAAAACACATTCGGAACACTCAAAAGAATATTCGGCTATATGAAAGAATTCAGGCTCCGTCTGATAATTGTTTTTATCGGAATAATATTCAGCTCCGCCGCATCGGTCGCCGGAACATATATGCTCAAGCCTGTTATAGATAATTACATCCAGCCTTTTATAAATAAGGATAACCCCGATCTTTCCGGACTCATCAGGATACTTTGTGTTATGGGGATAATTTATCTCACAGGTGCAGTCAGCACATGGGTATTCAACCGGACAATGACCGGGATCTCCACAAAAACTCTTTACAAGATCCGTGTGGATCTGTTCCGCAGACTCGAATCGCTTCCTATAAAATATTTTGATACACACAGTCACGGCGAAATAATGAGCCGCTTCACAAATGACTCCGACGCTGTAAGAGAAATGCTCACAAACAGCATCGCACAGTTTATATCCTCAGGAATAACAGTGGTAAGCGTTTTCTGCATGATGCTGATTTTAAGCTGGCAGCTGACGATAATAGTTATCCTTATGTTCTTCGTTATTATTTTCGTAATAAAGAAAATAGGCGGAAAAAGCGGAAATCACTTTAAGGAACAGCAGAAGGCAATAGGTGCGGTAAACGGATATATTGAAGAAATGATCGAAGGACAGAAGGTCGTAAAGGTTTTCTGCCACGAAAAAGAATCCAAGGAAAGCTTCGAAAAGATCAACGAGGCTCTCAGACAGGCTTCGACCAATGCCAACACCTTTGCAAATATTCTTATGCCTATCATGAACAACCTTTCCTACATTCATTATGCACTTACAGCTATTGCAGGAGGAATCATAGCTGTTCTGGGCTATATCACATTCGGCGCAGCGGCTGTATTCCTCCAGTACACAAGACAGTTTGCACAGCCGATAACTCAGATCTCACAACAGTTTAATTCTGTGCTTTCAGCACTTGCAGGTGCTGAAAGAATCTTTGCGATCATTGACGAATCCCCCGAAGCGGACGAAGGATATGTTACCCTTGTAAAAGCCGAAAGAAATCCGGACGGAAGCCTTTCCGAAACAGACCCTAAGTCAGGCATATGGGCATGGAAGCACCCTCACCACGACGGAACTGTCACATATACCGAGGTCAGAGGAAAGGTCACCTTTGACGATGTTGTTTTCGGATACAATGAAAACAAGACCGTGCTGAACGGAATAACTCTATACGCAAAACCGGGACAGAAAATAGCCTTTGTGGGTTCCACCGGCGCTGGAAAGACTACTATAACAAACCTTATAAACAGATTCTACGACGTGCCCGACGGAAAGATAAGATACGACGATATAAATATAAACAAAATCAGAAAGTCCGACCTGAGACGTTCCCAGTCTGTCGTTCTTCAGGATACTCACCTGTTTACAGGAACTATCATGGACAATATCAGATACGGACGCCTTGACGCAACAGACGAGGAAGTCATAGCAGCAGCAAAGCTTGCAAATGCTGACTCTTTCATAAGGCATCTTACAAACGGATATAATACTGTGATTACCGGTGATGGCGGAAGCCTCAGCCAGGGACAGCGTCAGCTGCTTGCAATTGCAAGGGCATCCGTTGCCGGTCCGCCGGTGCTTATTCTTGACGAGGCCACAAGCTCCATAGATACACGAACCGAGCGTCTCATTGAAAAAGGAATGGACCGCCTCATGGACGGCAGAACAGTCTTCGTAATTGCACACAGACTTTCAACAGTCCGCAACTCCCATGCGATCATGGTAATGGAACAGGGCAGGATCATTGAAAGAGGCAGCCATGATGATCTTATCGCAAAACGCGGCAGATACTATCAGTTATATACAGGTATGTTTGAGCTTAGCTAGCTGCACAAAACGCAACAAATTCCAGGTGCTCAATTTATGAATATTGTATATTGAACTATGAGTGAAAATCGTGTATTATTAGATTAACTGGTTTTGCACAAAGCCGATTTTCAGCCTGTCCTCCGCCGGGGCAGCTGAAAACTGATTAAATTTTTATAGGCGGAGAAATGAGGAATAAATATGAAGATCAAAAGAATTCTTGCATGCCTCTGCGCATCAATGGTAATGGCGCTTTCATTCACAGCATGCGGCAGCGAAGATTCATCAAGCAAGGAAGAATCATCTGCAACAGAAGAAGTGACAGAAGCAGCCACTGAAGCTGAAACAGAAGCTGAAGCAGCAGGAGCTGCCGATGGTGCCGGTGCAGCAGCTGAAGGTCAGGTTCAGAATGCAGTTGTTATTGAAGACAGTGTTATTGCCGAAGACGGCGATGCTTATCTTGCTTTTGCTGACGGAAGATATGTAGGTTACTACTGGGGCACAGATGCTGACACACTTACATATGCTGCCACAAACGCAAAAATCGAAGGCAACGGACAGTATACAGTTGCACTTGATGCTTCTTCAACAGGCTACTCTGAAACAACAGGCTATACAGATATGCAGGGTCTGACATTCGCAGCTGTTATTGTAAAGAGCGGAACAACACTCTATCCTAATATGGTAATCACAATCGACAGCATCAAGCTTGACGGAACAGAGGTTGAAATGACAAAGAAGCCTTACACATCATCTGATGACGGTGTTGAAATGAGATCAAATATCTATAACGGCTATGTAGACGCTAACAGCGTTCCGGATGACGCAAGAACAGCTGACAGCGATCTTACAAACTGCTCACCGCAGGTTGTTGACCCGGCTTCTTTCGGCACATATCAGAAGATCGAAGTTACATTTACAGTATCAGGTCTTTAATCAGTAAAAAGGATTTAAATAAGGGGACGACTTATCGTCCCCTTTTTTTGTGTAAAATATTCGAAAAAATCTTGACAAAACGTCCGATAAATGTGATAATATAATAGATGTGAAATCGCTCCGGGAACAATATTAAAAAAACATTATTTACAGATTAAGCAGTCATTTTTTAAGCATGATAAACTGATTAAAATGACTGTCTGAATACAGATCTGTTTATATTCCGGATTTATTAACGGACCACAAAACTGTTACATAAAATAAAAGGGTGAGTCCAAAATGAAAGGAGGTTAAAATGTGAATACACAATTTCCGTCTGAACTTTCTCTTAAAAATATATTTCCGGCAGATATGCCGGAAGCAGAAATGTACAAAAACTTCCTGAGCTCCGTACCTGCGGGAATGGGTATTTTTGAAGTGCATGATTCGGGACTTAAGGCTCTGTTCCTGAATGAATATTACTATAAGACAGTAGGATATACAAAAGAGCAGTACAACTTTTTTCTGAATGATGTAACCCAGACAATTTTCAAATCAGAGCGCGATAATTTCCTGCTGAAAATTTCCTCAGTATCTGAAAAAAATGAAGTTTCCTGCATCGTAAGGACATACCGCTATAATCAGTCTGTTTGCTGGCTCCAGATAAAGGCCGTAAAAGCAGATATACCTGCCCGGAATAAGCTCATACTCGTATCCGTCAGTGATATCTCTGACCAGAAGGCGATCGAGCATTCTCTTTCCGTAAAAAACGAAAGATACCGTATATTTGAAGAGACCTCACAGGCTGTACTGTTCGATTATAAGGTAGAAAGCGATTATATGACATTTTCATATAATCTCCAGAATGAAATTCATCATCATGAAATTCCAAACTATACAAATTTCATGAAAACTACTCCTCTGGTTCATCCCGACCATATCCCAAAGTTTACAAATGCACTGAGAGAAGCATGTCAGGAAGTTCTCAAGGGTACAATTGAATATAAGAGTCTTATTATTGATCCTACACAATATCTGTGGTGTAAAACTACCTATTCAAGCGTTGCTGATTCAGAGGGGCATGTCACTGATATTTTCGGAAAAATCCACAATATTGATGAAGAAGTGAAAAAGCGTACAAATATGATAAAGAAGGTTGAATTTGATAATCTCACACAGGTATACAACAAAACCGCTGCTTTTGAGAAAATTGAATTTGCGCTGAGTCAGGGATATAATGATGTATACTTTGTAGTTATTGATATCGACAATTTCAAAATGTTCAATGACGAACATGGTCATATAAACGGTGATGAAGTCCTTCGTATTACCGCAGATCTTCTCAGAAGTTACTTTCCCGAGGCAATTGCGGGAAGATTCGGAGGAGATGAATTTATCCTGTTTATTAAGGATTATCAGAAACCTGACATTGTATGTGAATTTGAAAGTCTGAAAAACAATTCGTATCTGACAAAACGTGACGGAACAAAAATCCGTATCACTTACAGCATCGGCATAATACGGACAGACAATCCCTTAAGCTGCACCGATCTTTTCATTAAAGCTGATGAGGTTATGTATGAGGCAAAGCGCGGAGGAAAAGACCGTATAATATTCAGAAATGACTAAACCGATTCTGCCAGCAGACAGCGGATCTTTAAAACACACTGTAAATTTAATGCACAGTATTTTTCTCAGAAATAAAAATCACCGGTCAGACCGGTGATTTTTCATTTAATGTTATTTTCCTGTTTTATTCTCAAAAGATCTTCGGTACTGTTTATAATCACATGAATCTTACCGGAATCCCATTAAAATGCTGCGTCAAAAATAGAAATAATATCTTCTTTTGTCAGCGGAACAAAGCTTCCCTCACAGCCTGCCGCAGCCTTCGCAGCCATTTCTTCAAAGTGTGTTTTTTCCGTAATACCCACTGCTCTCAGATTTGCAGGCATTTTCATCGTTTCAAAGAAAAACTCCGCAGTCTTGTCGACAGCCGCATCTGCAGCTTCAGCATCTTCTCCGGTCAGTCCCCATACACTGCGTCCGTAAGCAGCGATCTGTCCTGTCTTGGACGGATCTTTTTTCATCACAAAACGCATCCATACCGGAGTAAGGATAGCCAGGCCCTCTCCGTGAGTAATATCATAAAATGCCGAAAGTTCATGCTCCATCGGGTGAACACACCAGCCGACCTCTGCTCCACCGCTGAGCAAACCATTGATGGCAAGACTGCCTGCCCACATCAGATTTGCGCGGGCATCATAATTTTCCGGATCATTCAGAGCAACCGGACCATATTTAATGCAGGTTTTAAGCACCGCTTCGCAAAGATATCCCTGTAGCTCCGCACCCTTTACATTCGTAAAGTAATTCTCAAAAGTGTGGCTCATCATATCTGCGGTTCCGGCAGCCGTCTGCTCAGGAGAAACAGTAAAAGTATAGCTTGGGTCAAGTACAGACATAACCGGCTTTACCAGATCGCTTCCTGTACCCCATTTTTCATTTTTTGTAAGATCACTGATAACAGCAAACTTATCCATTTCAGACCCTGTGGCCGAAAGAGTCAGAACGGAGTATACAGGCAGTGCAGCTTTGATCTTATCACCGTCCAGTACCAGATCCCACGGATCTCCGTCATAGCAGGCACCTGCTGCAACTACCTTGGCGCAGTCAATAGCCGAACCGCCGCCGACAGCCAGTACCATATCAATGCCGTTTTCCCTGCAAAGCCTTACACCGTCACGAACCGATTCAATTCGTGGATTAGGCTCTACCCCAGGCAGTTCGGTAACAGAAAGCCCCGCATCAGCAAGAATTTTCATAGTTTTGTCATAAAGACCGCTGCGTTTGATACTTCCGCCGCCGTAAACCAGAAGAACCTTGCTTCCGCTGCCTTTCAGCTCGGAAAGATGACTGAGCTGATCTCTGCCGAAATGAATGACCGTAGGGATAGAGTAAGTAAAATTGTTCATATAAATTTACCTCCTGATATATTCATAATCTTTGAAGACATTGTACCATATTTTTATTACTATTTCAACCGTGCATTACAAAAAAACGTCCCTGATAATTTTGAAATGCTTTTATGCCGATATATCCTTTTTAGTGTATTTCAGATAAGCGGTTACAATCCCTGACACGCTGAAGAACATACCGATTCCTATCAGACCCAATTCCAGCTTTGATTCAGAAATAATACGGCTGGCTTCAGAGTATCCATAGGGCGTGATATATTTCAGAAACTCCGCCTGCTCGCTGATATTGCATACAATATTCATAAAATAAAGGGCAAGGGTTATTCCCAGTCCGATACCGATACTGCCTCGCTTAATAAATGCCGAAATCCCGAAACAAATGCATGATATCTCAATCTGCATGATCAAATATGCTGTATGAAGAAGTATAAATTCCCGCATCTGAAATTCTTCACCGATAATTGCTGAAGAAATCAGACTGACCGCAGCAACAAAAATATTCATTAAAATTATCTGCGTTAAAACTGACATGAGCTTCTGAGTCAGCACGGAAGAACGTCTTACAGGGTGTGTCAGCAAAAACTCAGCAGTATGTTCCTTCTCTTCTTTCGATATAACAGAGCTTCCTATAAGCGCTGCAAAAAAGCCTCCGCCGATCCCAAGTACATTTCCGCATTCTATTCCGTAAAAGCCCATGAGCTCACCAAAACTCAGGCTGTCCATTCCGAACGCCGCAGTAAAGTCCCCCATATTTGCAAAAACATCACTTACGCTGTCCATCTGACCTTTCATCTCCGGAAACATAAGTATGCATACAAGCATCATGAATGCAATTGAACAGGTCCAGATAATCATTGCCCTGGCTGACTGTTTCAGTTCTTTTATGTAAATTGTCATATGCTTTCTCCGCCTTTCTCATAGTAGTGCATAAATATTTCATCAAGATCAGGTTCAGTAATTGTCATATCATAAATCGGCAGATCGTTTACTGCACTCAGCAGTTCCTTTATATCACCGCTGTAAAGAAAAGTGATATAGTCATCTGCTGCTTCAGCAGATTTAACTGAGAGCTCATGCGGCAAAGTATTTACCCCGTGAAGTGTTACACGTCTGGCATTGGTTCTGGAAAGATTCTCCACGCTGTCCTGAGCGATCAGCTTACCTTCTTTTATAATGGCAGCATGCAGACAATTTTTCTGAACCTCTGCAAGAACATGCGATGATAGAAAAATCGTCGCACCTTCCGAATGACGTTCCTTCAGAATATCGAAGAATTCCTTCTGCATGAGCGGATCAAGACCGCTTGTGGGCTCGTCAAGAATACAAAGCCTCGGCTTATGCTGCAAAGCACACACAACAGCAACTTTTTTCCTGTTGCCGAGAGAAAGCTCTTCTACACGCTTTTCCGTATCAAGCTCCAGTCTTTCGCAAAGTTTTTTTGCTTCTTCAGAGCAACCGGACTTATGCATTTTGGCAGAAAACGAAATAACATCCCGAACTTTCATCCGACTGTAAAAGGTTGCCTCTGACGGCATATAGCCGATGTCAGCCAGAATTTCATTTTTCCGGTGTACAATATCCTTTCCGAAAATTTCCGCTTTCCCCGATGTCGGAAAAATCAAACCAAGAAGTGTTCTGATAGTAGTTGATTTGCCTGCACCATTTGGACCGATAAATCCAAAGAAATCGCCTTCTTCAACAGTAAGATCAAGATCGGAGATCCCGCGGCTTTTTCCATAATATTTTGTCAGACGGTCAGTTTTTATGATTTTCATTGCTCATCCTCTTTTCTGAAATTGTTTTTTATTATACATCATTACAACACTGCTTAATGTTCCTGAAAAGATTTCCCTGCTTCTTCTGATTTAATAAAAAAGAGCCGTTTGACCGGCTCTGCATATTTTTTATTCAGCATTATAAACGTATTACAGTTTATTTTTACAAACAGAGCTTTTATACATGATCATTTACAGAAAAAATTATAATTTTCATCATTTTCAATTTGTTTACATGCATATTCGAGATCACCAGGAGTATCTATTTCCAGCCGTTTTATTACCGATGTCTTAACCGGAATAAATTTTTCTATTTGCTCATATACATATGTATTTTCATAAACTAAAATATCGGAATGAATTATAGCAATATTTGACCACTCATATTCTGACTTTTCAGTCCGTGAGAATCCGGTGATTTCATTATTCTGATCAATGTGCACAAAAACAGCATCCTCTGTTTCCACCTCACAGATACCTACGCAATTTTCAGCTCTGCGATCTATAAATTCATTAAAGCTTTGCTTATGAGGAATAATATCGCCATCCAGTAAAATGAAATAATCGTGCAGATCATTACATCCTAAATAATAACTCTGAAGTGTATTGGTTTTATCATAATGTTCATTAACAATAATTTTAACATCATTTCTGATCCTTCTTACAACATCAATCACTTCATCCGATTTATAGCCGACAACTATCCTGACATCCGGAATGTCTTTAAGCACCTCCAGCTGATATTCAATAATTTTATGACCATTAACCTCAACAAGACATTTAGGTTTATTTTTATTCAAGCGGCTGCCCAGACCGGCAGCAGCTATTACAGCAGTTTTTATCTTATTCATTTTTTTCATCCCTTTTTAATCAAGTCCGCTGTGATCCGCACTGTTCTATTTCAGGACTCTTTTTAATTCCCCGATCACTATTTCCATCGGATCGTAAAAAACCAGGCTATTGATCTTATCCTGATATGAAGCATCCATTTTTCGTATAGCGTCAACCAAAACAGGAAATTCTGTACATCCCAGTATTACATTCCTGCAATTATATTTAAAAAGAAAATCCAGAAATTCATCTGCTGTTTCATTGGTGATCATATTTTTCTTTACGCTTTCAATAAATCTTCTCAGTTCTGCATATTCTTTTTCCGAAGGCGATATTCTTTTGATGTTATTCAGGTAACCGCCATAGACATCATGTTTAAGTGTACCTTCTGACGCTATGATCAGAACCTCATCAACCTTCTTTTTTGCCAGATGATCACCGGTCAATCCGATAATATTCAGCACTCTGCTTCTTGCTTCCGGAACTATTTTATATATGTCATTTAAAAAAGCATGAGCTGCTCCGCATGGCATCACTATGTATTTACAGTTTTCCCTGCACATCAATTTCATGGATTCAGCAATAGCATTTACGATACTGTCATAATCGTAACCGTAAAGCAGCGCTCTTGTTCTGCTTGCCATAGTAAAATTGTTGTCCATGACAATATGAGGATAATCTCTTTCTGTATCCGAAGCAAACTCTTCCAGAATCCTTTTATAGAAATTCAGTGTTGCATATGCCCCGAATCCGCCTATAATCCCAATTTTATCTTTATACAAATTACTCACCTTTTCAGAATAAAATAATACTGTGCAGTTTCTTTTCTGTTATTGAATCTGTCATCATCAAAAAGAAAATCCTGTTCAGCAATCCTAAAGCCGTTTTTTAAAAGGGTGTTTTGAAGCAATGTCAGTATTTCATCTTTTGTACGGTAAATCGCATTATAAAAATCATCAAGTTCATCGGAGTAAAAATTTTTAAGCGTTAACCTGTTTTCAAGACCGACAGGTTCCCTGATACAGATAACTGCATTTTCCTGACACAGCTCTCCAACCTGGCGCAAAGCCTCTTCAACGTCATCTTCATTAAGATACATCAGAATTCCGATCATAAGAACATGACTGTACAGACCTCTGCCGTTTTTTTCTATTATACTTTTCAGCTCAGTTGCTGACCCTGTATAAAAAAATCTGTTACACAAATTCTCATTTCTTTTTCTGGCGATTTTTATCAGATCCTCACTGAAATCCACTCCGCAGTATTCGTTTATTTCAGTTTTAATCGCATCTGACCACCGTCCGATCCCACAGGCAATATCCAGGATTTTTGAATTTTCGTCCGGTTTCAGCAAGGACAGGAATTTTTCAGTTTCATATTTATTTCGCTCTTTGACAAGAACAGGATTATCATCCTGATACATTGTTACAGAATATGGATTTTCTTCCTTAAACTTTTCCGCCCTGTTTCTGAAAAAATCCTGTGTATGACTGTAATCTATTTTTTCGATTCTGTTTTTAACTCTTCTGCTTTGCTTTCTCTTTTCAAGCGATAATTCAAAAATATCCTTTTCAATGGTTTTTTCATCGTAATTTTTTTCTGTGATGCATGAATAGCATGGCAAATCATGAATTTCTCCCGATAAATGCTTTTCTCTCACACGATTCATTTTTTCGCCGAGCCATGCCTCCTTAACGGATTTACTGTTAAGATCCTCAACAATAAGCCGGTTATCCGACTCGGAGCAGCAAAGCGCCAGATAGCCTTCACATGTCACATTGATAGAATTCCATAAAACGCTGCAGGGCGCTGAGTGCTTTATATCAAATGTTTTTATATTAAGACATGACAAATCGCATCTCAGTTCTTTTGCAAGAGAGTTATTCTGACCGGCATATCCGCAGGGATAATAAAACACTGTTTCATCACAGTAATCTTCCACCATCTTATTAAGCTTTTCCAGTTCCCCGAAATTATCTTTTGTTCCGACGCATGAAACATAAATTTTCAGATTTTTATTATGTTTCTTTTTGTATTCTGACGAAAATTTCAATGCATGAATTGCTTTTTCAAAATCATCTTGGCCATGTATTTTCTTATATGTTTCATTGCTGCCCGCATTAATGGAAAACTTGATACTGTCCAGTCCGGCCTCAAAAATCCCAGTTAAAAGCTCATCAGTTGCAGCAGAACCGTTTGTAGTAATAAAGCAATAATCAAAATTCTTCTGCTTGGAATACCTTATAAGCCTTGGCAATTCTTTATAAAGCAGCGGCTCACCGTTCATGTGAAAACATATTTTTCTGTCTTTCCCTAAAAATTCGTTACATTCATCTATTATTCTCTCAGCAAATGAAACATCCATTATTTTTCTGCTTCTTACGCTGTACTGATTAGGACAAAAACAGCATTTGTGATTACAAATATTCGTAACTTCAATCTGGAGCAGAATCCCATCCAGATCTGAATTTTCAGTATCCGGAACACCCTCTAATTTTTTACGGTATCTTTCTGATAAATTCATACCTTGCTTTTCCCCTCCGCATAATTTAGTTATTTACAAAGATCTGTTTGTCATTTCAACGTAACTTTTTATCGTTATAAATTATTTCATTGAGCATTCTGGTTAATTCCGACGCACCAAAAAAATTCAGATGTGACGCATCCAGATAATAAGCCCGGTTTGCAGAAATATCCGAACAAACTTTAAAATCAAGGTGAGTGAAATTATAATTTTTTTCAGTATTTCTATTGTATTGTTAAAATAACCAACATGTTTTGCCATACGAGTTTTATGCTTCAATTCAACATCAATATATTTAGGAATAATGACCGTATATATTTTAATGTCAGGATTAATTCCAATAAGCGTATCAAATATTCTGCACAAATTACCTACATTTTCCTCAATGGTGTCACGGAAAAACACAGTAGACGTCTTACTGTCATACTTATAATTTTTAATTTCCTCATCATTTACTGTTTTCAGCCTCTTAGAAAGATTCATGTATGAACTGATTCTATCAGGATCCTCATAACCGGCTAATTCCAGAGCATCCGGAAACATCTTTTTCCATATCTTAAGTTCATTTTCAGTTATTTCACTGAATCTCAATGTCCTGAAATACTCACAATATTCATCATATGAATACTTTGCATTTTTATTTTGATCAAAATGATGCGGATCAAGATTATAACCGTTAAACAATATGTACTTAACCGCAGAATCTGACAACGATGTATCAAAATTAAAATAAGAATAGTCATACAGGTCAATAATTGCATATTTTATGCTTTTGATTTTTTCCGGATATACTTCAAGGCAATGCTCAAGAGTTTTTAAATTATAGTAAAGATCCTGGGATGAAACAGCAAGATTGCACCATTTTCCTTGAAGATTGTTTTCGATTATCCCTGTCTGAGCATGTGATATACCAAGAATAATGCCGTCAAGAGAATTATATTCCGGATTCATCATTGTTCTGTCACAAGCCATTTCAGGCAAAGAAGCTTTATATAATTTCCAGAACAGTATGATCCTTTCCTGACTTATACCATAAACATTTGTCAAGATCTCATTTATTTCCCTGTACAATTTTTTTGATGTGATGATAATATATTCAAAGGAGTCCTTTTTCAGATCAGTAACGGAAAATTGCCTGTACTTTTCTTCACCGTCTGTACTTTCAGGCAGCAGATCACAGCCAAAATAATAATCGATATTATCTTTTTCAAGCTGCATGACACATGTACGGCTTTCTTCATACGAACCGATTATAAGAACTTTATCCTGCGGATCACATCCGCATTTTTCATCTTCTGAAAGCTCCTTCAAAAATTCATTAATTATATATTCCGTTAAACGTTCACCTGTTTTTCCATCGGCAAACGGATAATATTTTTTTAAAAGATATTCTCTGTCCTCCTGCCACAGGTCATTTCCGTTACATATATTTTCAATAAAGCTTACTACCTCTTCAAAAGTACAGCAAAACGGAATTTTCGTAAAATCGAAAAGACCGTCAACAGTATAAAATTCCTGTCTGGTTTCTTCGGCATTTTTATATGACAAAAATGCAACAGGTTTTTTCATCATAAGATACTGATCAGCAACGGAAGAATAATCGCTCAGCAAAGCGTCTGACCATACAAAAGAAGCATCATATGTAGGATTATAGTCTATCACTATATTTTTTGAGCCCTCTATCAGCATCATAAAATCCAGATATTCTTTATGAAGCTCAGGATTATAGACCTTGATAACAGATTCCGCCATAGGGTGCGGGCGCCATATCATAGCGATATCATCATTGCTGTCGAAAAACTCCAGAAAATTTTTCCCGATATTCAGGGTATTCTTAGGTGTGCCAAAATGGGAATTCCACAAAAAAACTTTCTTACCTGCGATTTTATGTTTCCACTCTGACGGCATCGGTGTATTTTCTTTATTTAATTTAAAAGGATAGTCAAGTTTAGGAATTCCGGAAGCAATGACATTTTCACCGTGTCTTGAACTGAACTGCTGATAATACTTTCTCATAAGTTCTGACTGGCAGGCGATTTTCCATGAACATTTCTGAGTTTTAAGACGAAAAAGAGAATCAAAATTTATAAGCAGATTTTTAGAATTGAAATATGGCAGATATACCAGACGGCTGTACCTGGCAATATTCTCCGGATAAAACATAGGGATTGTAACTGTTTCATAAGGCTGTGATATAAAAGTTATATCAGGCAGCATTTTTTCTATTTCATAATCCTTGAACAGTGTATGACTTATTCCCAGAGGAGTCAGCCAGTCTTCATATATTATATCATTGCGCTGAGTACCGTCTTCTAATGTATTTACTCTGAAAATCGGTTCAATCACAACATCCACATCAATGTCATCACGCTTTTTACAAGCTTCATACACACTTGACATTGCATCCCATTTACCGCCGAGTTCTGCAACAAACAAAACCCTGATTCTGTATCTGATATTTGTTTTGCACAGATCAATAAGCCAATCAATCATTTTCTCTGTTTTTTCAAGGTCAATTGATTCACAGCTTCCTGAAAGCTCACAGGTTATTTCGTATATAAGCCCGGGAATCTCATCTGATCTGATGGATTCATGATTTTTTTGTATTAACATATCTATCGATTCAAGGGACTGCAAGCAGGTTTTGGTCAATGAAAAATCACCCTGACATTTCATATAAAAGACAGCCTCATTCAATGATTTCAGCATTTCATTTATCATTTTATAAAAGCTATATCTCATAAAAACACTCAACTCCATCAAATCATAATCATATATTATAAATATTAATTATACATTATTATGCTTTTTTTGTCAAGAGATTTTATAAATATCAACAAAAAGACTGCACTATATTATGCAGTCTTTTCAATAACAATACTTATTCAAAGCATGAAGTCTTAGCAGCAATCATTCCCTGCTGTTGCCGGAACCTGCAGCCCAAACATGCTGTTTTTTTAATTCATCCGCTCAAAACTGTCAATCTTCCAGCTGTCTTCCAGAACAATATTCATTGACAACCGGCTTACAGCGCCGAAATCTTCATATTCTGCAACTGCAGTAAATGAATTATAAGTAACATCTGATATATATACCTGACTGTCAGCCCAGAAAAATCCGCAGCCCCTTGGTCTGGTTATATCAATATAAAGTGAATCATCATAATCAATGCACCGCGGTTCATCCGTATCAAGAATATCACTGTAACGCTGATCAATAAGATTTTCTGTAAAATATTCATCCATGTAATTTCTCAGTTCAAAAGTACTGCCGAACTGCGTATCGGTAACTTTAGCATATTTTATATTTCCGTCTTCATCATAATACGGATTTATGGAATCATCGTATGCCAGTCCCGCACCTCCTCCGATACGATCAATCTTATCAAGAGCATTCATAAGCTCCAGTGCGATTGTTTTGCAGTTTTCCTGTTCTATCTGATCCTGCATTTCCAACATAGCTATTTCTTCCTCTGCACTGCGGTCAGCTTCACGTTCAGCCTCTGCAATTCGTTCGGCCTCTGCTTTTTCCTGTGCGATAATTTCATTTGCCCGTTCAATATTTTCATATTCATCTTCAGGAACAGTTTCCTTGGAAACAGTTACGTTTTTTCTGCCTTCTGTAACAGCAGTACTTTCAGTATTTTCGGTTGCTGCCGAAGAAGCAGGATCAGGATCAATGTCAACAATGCCGTTTCCTCCGCCGGAATTTTTAAGCATATGTACTGTACCGGCAGCACCGACAGCAACTACCAAGCATGCCGCAACTGTAAGAAAAGGCTTATACGAAAATGTCCTTCTGTAATGTTCAGAACCATTTACTGAGGTTTCGTCAGGATCGTTCTGAGTATCCGGCATTGATATATTTCTTCTGAGTTTATTTAATTTTCTTTTGCTCATAACAAACATCCTTTCTTTTTCATTTTCAGTCAGAACAGGAAAAGACGACAGCTGATCGATAATATTGTCATCAGCGTTATCAAGTATATGGAGCTTATTACTTTTATTCATCATTTTCCCTCCTTACAGTGCAATACCGATTTTTTCAAGCTTGTTTTTAAGTCTGCTCATTGCACGTTTACAGCGCATCCTGACAGCAGAGGATTTCATAGACAAAAGCTCGGCTATTTCTCTTGACGAACGGTCATAATAATACCTCTGTAAAATTATTGTGGAATCAGGCTCTCCCAGCTCATTTATTTTGTTTAGCAGTATACAGCGAAGCTCTGCATTATCAGATTCCTCCTCCATATTCTCTCCCGAACCGATCTGAGCCATATGTTCCTCTTCAATTGCAGCGGTGTGTTTCAGTCTTGAAGTCAGGTGGTGATACTTATTTATAGCCATGCGCTTTGCTATCGTATTTATGTAACCCTTCATATCTCCCTGATATCCGCTTTTGGTATCATAGTTAAAATATATCTCGGCAAATATATCGCTGACGCATTCCTCTATATCCTCACGTGACGCAACACTGCAAAGCTTATTGTATACAATAGCATAAACATAATTGCAGTATTGGTCAAAGAGCACTTCATAAGCCTTGCCTGCCGATCTTCTATACAGTATACTGTATTCGGTTCCGGTCATATTGATCCCCCTGTTATTTGAAAGTATTTTGTTCCGCGGAATTTCCTCTTTCATTATATTCATTCAGACCGGAACGGCTGACTGTCACACTTTTTTGAAATTTTTTTGAAAAAATAACTTTTTTAGCAGAACGATAATATCCGTAAAACGGAAAACCGGAATATCCGGCTGTCACAGCCGCATTTCAAACACCGCTGATACATATATGGTACAGGAAACTGTATTATCAAGTACAGATCATTCATCGGGGTACCGATGCATTATTTCCATAAATTCATCAAAATTCTGAACAAATGCGTTTACAACATCCGGATCAAAGTGCCGTCCGCTCTGGGATATGATCTCCTTGTATGCTTCCTCCGGCGGCCATGGTTTTTTATACGCTCTGCGGCTTACCAGGGCATCAAAGACATCTGCCAGTGCCACACA
Source organism: Porcipelethomonas sp. (assembly GCA_051881915.1). Lineage (GTDB taxonomy): Bacteria > Bacillota > Clostridia > Oscillospirales > Ruminococcaceae > Porcipelethomonas. The sequence goes on from JBJEQV010000007.1 coordinate 25,840, forward strand.
TCTTGCACAATGTGAAATCTCATCACCTTTAAAGCCCATATATCCTGTGCCATCCCATTTCTCGTGATGCTGGTATGCTATTTCAGTCGATATGTTAAACAGCTCACCCGGAGAAGTTTCAAGCATCTGTTTACCGTACTTTATATGATTTTTTACAATCACAAATTCCTCATTTGTCAATTTTCCCGGTTTTTCCAGAATACTTTCCGAAATCATTATTTTGCCCACATCATGCATCATAGCTGCCAGACTGATCTTCCAGCTTTCCTCTTCATTATATCCGAGACTTTTGCACAGCACTTCCGTATATTCAGCAACCCGTTTTACATGCTGTCCTGTATTTTCCGATTTGTTTTCTATTATCTGAGAAAGTGACAGAATAAGATTTTCCTGATCCTCATATAATTCCCTGTTCTTATTGGCAAGCGTAGTGACCAGCTTTTCGATTTTGTCGGAAATAAAATAACACATTACTGCCACAGCAGCCAATTCAATACCTCTTGGAATTATACCATATAATATGGTACCCTTAATTGTAACCAGCGGTTCATCCGGCACAATTTTCAGATAAAACGCCGCCAGATGTGATATCACGACCATAGGCAGACTGAGTGCTGATGTATATACAACGTATTTCCGCTCATTATAAAGACAAGACATCACCAATGGAAATGCAAGCATAATTATGGTGTGATAAGAAAGGGTTGCATATTGCAGACCCGACTGAAAAACCATTACTGCTAAAATGAAATATCTTACTGCCACAGAACGCAGCTTTAAAATATTGCAGAATAAAGTTGGCAGAAAGAAATCCAGTATTGATACTGCAACGGTTAAATACAACGGGACAGGTGCAATCTTGAACACACCCAGAATGTTCAGTACTGCAACCAGTACCATAAATCCGATCATCAATCTGCATATAAATGCAAGCCGCCTGTCTGCATCTACCCTATACTCACTTATAATTTTTTCAGAAAAACTCATATTTTTTTACCTTTCTAAATTCTTGTGTACGGATAAACCTCATATTTTTAGTTAAAAAGTTTTAATTTATCAATAAGACAATTATACCATATTTACGTCAAAAAAACAATACATAACCTGTCCGCACTGATCAAATACGGGCACACCAAAGATAAAAACCGGAACAGAAAAAGCCGCCCGGTCCAAAAACCGCGCGGCCTGCAAATTTTATGGAGCTTGTGACGGGACTCGAACCTGCGACCTGCTCATTACGAATGAGCTGCACTACCAACTGTGCTACACAAGCA
>JBJEQV010000008.1:0-5208 GCA_051881915.1 Porcipelethomonas sp.
GGTGCCGCTGACCGGACTTGAACCGGTACGGATGTTACTCCGAGGGATTTTAAGTTATTTCGTTCCCAGGTTATTTCAGGTCTTTTCAGGTTTTCTGAGGTCATTTCAGTCCCGAAAAATAGCCGTTTTTATGGGCAAAACATTAAAAAACCCAGTAATTACAGCGTTTCAATAAAAACGAAAAAAAGTGCGTTTTGGCAGACAGATGGTAGATTTACACCAACTCATATATTTGGTAGATATGAATTTAAGTTGGTAGATGCTACTGTTGACGATACCAAAACGGGCTGATTAATTCGTTTTTTTAAGAAGCGTTATCTGTCCGCACTTTTTATTCTGACTGCAAAATGTGATATAAACGCTTTCCGTTTGGGGGAGCGTTTTTTCATTTACAATTGAATAACAACATATAGCGTTTCTCGTTTGAGAAGCGTTTTTTTATACCCTAAATTATAAATGTCAGATATAAATAATTTATTTGAACAACGCTTCATAGTTAAAAAGCACAGGAGGTTCAATATGCCGAAACTTGTAAAAAAAGTATCTCACGATTTTACAATCATAAATAATAATATTTTCCGTGATTTTAATCTGGGAGCAACAGAACGTGGTCTGCTTTGCACAATGCTTTCACTTGCTGATGGCTGGAATTTCTCTATCAGAGGACTTGCTAAAATCATGCCTGACGGTGTTACAAAGATTTCTACTGCCTTGAAAAACATCGAAAATGCCAATTATCTGATTCGCAAACGGGTATATGAAAAAGGCAAGATTGTTGACTGGGAGTACATAATCAGTGATGAACCCATGAGAGATGACTCAGATGAAAATTCAGCAAGTGTTGAAAACCCGAAGCCAGATACACAGTTTCTTGATATTGAAAACCTTGATACGGAAAACCTGAATCAAGAAAATCAAGATATTGAAAACCCTGACGATTATAAAATAAATAAAAATAAAATATCAAAAAATATAGAATCAAGTGATATAGAATCTATCAATCAATCTTCAAATTCTCAAAGCTGCGTAAAAGCTGCTGAATATCTGATTGATGAGAATGACAGACTGATAAATCTCAGAGAAAAAAGAGAAGCAGCTGAAATCTTTGTTAAAACCAATATCGAATATGACTGGTACGAAGAATTCTTTGCAGAAACTCCTGATAACACTATGTACCGAGGTGAATCTACCTTTGCGGGTAATATGGCTGAGATAGATATGATTGTAGGCATTATCGTGGACACAATCTGTTCTGAAAAAGAGTTTATCCGTATCGGAAAAGAAGATATACCGCATTCCGTTGTTGAAAGCAGATTCAAAAATCTTGAAATGAAACATATCGAATATGCTTTCAAATGCCTTATGCTCAACACAAAAGACATCAGGAATCCGTTGGCATATATTATAACGGTTCTGTATAATGCAAGCATAATCTGTGATTTTGCTGAAAACAACGAACTGAAAAACATAGATCCTGCCCTGTTTATTCCTGAAAAATTTCATGATGAAAAGTTCAGAGAAAAACATTATGGTCATACGGCGTTAAGACCTTCCGCACATTCGGAAAAATGATATTTATACTTACAGCGAAAGATGGTGATTTTCATGACAGCAGTAAACACAAGCAGAGGTCTGGAAAGAAACAGGCTGTTTTAACGAAAACCCACAGTCAGCTGAATAATGCTGTTCTGCGGCGAAGGAGGTGAAAATATGGCAAAAACTATTGTAACACTTGACAGAAAACTCATAAACTACGATAACATCGTATCTATCACAGTAGAACTGGGTGAATATTCCGATGACGAGGGCGAAGTTGTTGATGACGTCTACGGACTTATCGCAAGGGATACCGGAAACAATATTCACGTTCTCGGCGTTTATGAGGACAAATGCAAAGCTGAAAAAGATAAAAACAAACTGAAAGAATGGCTTGAACGTGAATCACATGGAGTTTATGACTTTATAGGAGATGATTAATCATGCCATCAGATTATGAAAGCGGTACAAAAAAGACAATAGATTTATCCATACAGGCTGAAAAGATAACATCTGATATTCTGAAAAATGCTATGGCTGAATTTCTTGACGGTAAAGCCGAGAAAAAAGGCCGCATGACACTCAGACAGCTTGAAAAGAAAAGTCAGTCCAAACTGGAAAGCATAGAGGTTACTGATAATAATATCTCAGATTTTCTCCAGACAGCAAGAAAGTACGATGTTGACTTTGCTCTGAAACGGGATAAATCTACCTCTCCGCCAACTTATCATGTTTTCTTCTCGGCTTCAAAAAATGAGAGCTTTAACAAAGCTTTCTCAGAATATGCAGGCAGAATGAAAGATAAGCTTCTTGCTCGTGGTGAAATGAGCAGAGATGCTTTAAAAAAGCAGGCACAGAAAATCGCACGTCAACCTCGAAAAAAAGAAAAAGTGCGTGAAAAGACTAAGGATATGTCACATTGACAGAAAGGATAGTCATGAAAAGAGTAAGAGTATTTACTGTCATGAGTACAGATCAGAACGACTTTGAAAGACAAATTGATGAATACATAGAGGAAGAAGAAATCACTCCTGAAGACCTTATTGATATTAAATACAATTCCTTTTGTGATGAAGGAATTGATGATATAAGGCACACAGCAATGATTGTGTATAAAACTGAAAAAGTCAGAGAGAATTACTGAAATTTAAAAGTTTAGGAGATTGTCGCTATGTACTGTAATCCAATTATTCCATGTGCAAGGTCGGACTTCATTCATTGGAGGTACGGCTATGCAGATTAATACTAAAAAGCTTAAAAAGATTCTTCTTGCCAATATTCCGTATCTGATTTTTGCTTATGCCGGCAACAAAATCAGTTACGCATACAGAATAGCCGAAGGTGACGGCTTCCAGGAAAAGCTTTTGCCGTTTTTAAACAATATCGGTACTTCCTTTGCAAAAGTGATTCCAAGCATGAATCTGACAGATATTTTCATCGGAGCTGCCGTTGCAGGAATTATGAAGGCTGTACTGTACTTCAAGGCTAAAAACAAGAAGAAATTCAGACAGGGTGAGGAATACGGCTCTGCCAGATGGGGCTGTGACAAAGACATTGAACCATATATGGATTTAATCTGTTTTGAAAACAATGTTCTTCTCACACAGACTGAAAGGCTTACAATGGGAAAACCTTCTTCCCCGAAATATGCAAGGAACAAAAATATCCTTGTTATAGGCGGTTCAGGTTCGGGTAAAACAAGATTTTTCGTAAAGCCGAACATTATGCAGATGCACAGCAGTTATGTTATTACCGATCCGAAAGGCACTATTCTTGTGGAATGCGGTAAAATGCTTGAAAGGGGCCGCATTAAAAAGGACGAAAACGGCAAAATTGTGTATCGTAAAGATGCAAAAGGCAGAATTCTCAAAGATAAAAAAGGTAATCCTGTTCCTGTTTATGAACCGTATAAAATCAAGGTGTTCAATACCATAGACTTTGGAAAGTCTATGCATTACAATCCTTTCGCATATATCTCAGAGAAAAACAGAGAAAAAGATATTCTGAAATTCGTTGAAGTACTCATAAAAAACACTTCCGGTAATTCACCGCAGTCCGGCGAAGATTTCTGGGTGAAAGCTGAAAAGCTGTTATACACAGCTTACATTGCAATGATTTTCACTCTGTCACCTGAAAGTGAAAGAAATTTTGAAACTCTGATAGATATGATAAATATGTCAGAATGCCGTGAAGATGATGAAACATTCAAAAATGCCGTAGATATTCAGTTTGAATGTTTAGAAGCATGGCTTAACGGCGAAGAACTGCCCGTGCCGGAAGATTCAGATGAATACGAATTTATGAAAGAATATGAACCAACAGACGAGCAGAAGCGTATCGGAGCTTTTGCGGTCAAACAATACAAGGCATACAAGCTTGCAGCTGGCAAAACAGCGAAATCTATCCTGATTTCCTGTTCTACTCGCTTAGCGCCTTTTGCAATAGATGAAGTATTGGAAATTACGAGATATGATGAACTTCACCTTGATAAGCTTGGTGATGAGCTGTCAGCACTCTTTGTTATAATTTCCGATACAGATGCTACTTTCAATTTCCTGGTAGCAATTATGTATTCACAGATGTTCAATCTGCTTTGTACCAGAGCTGACAACAGCAAGGGCGGCAGATTAACATATCATGTACGCTGTCTGCTTGATGAGTTCGCCAATATCGGCGAAATTCCGAATTTTGATAAGCTGATTGCAACTATCCGAAGCCGTGAAATATCAGCAAGTATCATATTACAGGCAAAATCTCAGTTAAAGGCAATCTACAAAGATAATGCCGATACCATTGAGGGCAACTGTGATACAACACTTTTTCTCGGCGGCAAGGAGAAAACAACACTGAAAGAAATTTCGGAAAGCCTTGGCAAAGAAACTATTGACAGTTTCAATACCTCAAACACAAGAGGACAGTCGGAAAGTTACGGTCTGAACTATCAGAAGCTCGGCAAAGAGCTGAAAACTCAGGACGAACTTGCAGTCATGGACGGTGGTAAATGTATCTTGCAGCTTCGAGGAGTACGTCCGTTCTTCTCGGATAAATTTGATATAACCCGCCACAAAAATTATTGTCTGCTGCTTGATGACAACGATGAGAATGAATTTGACATCGAAAAGTATGTAAGTGAGAGAAAGAGGATGCGCAAAAAGTTCTCAGGCAATGAAGAATTTGATGTTATCAACTGCAATGGAAAACCCGATCCACACAAGCCATAGAAAGAAAAAGGCTGTGTGAAGCTGTAAAAATGAATCTGCTGATAACAGCAGTCGGTGAAGAACACGCAAAAAAATATAAGCGTGTGAAGCTGAAACGGACAGTCTGATACGAACGTACAGACAATGATTTTATTTTAAGGAGACTTTTTCTTATGAACACAATGAACATTTCAGCAGCTAAGTCTGCACAGACAACAAACGTATCCGTTAAGCACAAGTGGCTTGCAAAAGGCAGCCGTTATGCTAAGAAAGCAATTCTTACTGCAACAGTAATGTCAGCAATGGCAGCAATGTGTACTACACAGGCTTTTGCCGCTACCGGTGCAGTAGATACAGGCTCTTTCATCTCAACAGCCTGTACAGTACTGAAATCCGTAATCTGCCTGATCGGTGCAGGCGTTGGTGTATGGGGCGTTGTAAACCTCCTTGAAGGTTACGGTAATGATAACCC
>JBJEQV010000009.1:0-5041 GCA_051881915.1 Porcipelethomonas sp.
ATTTCGGAAAGAATGTTCTGAGAGAGGCTGATGAGGACGAATTTTATGCGGCAGTTCCTGAACTGAGAAAAAAATATTCTCACCGCAGTATTCTCAGGGCAGCTCATTTCTTCAGCGAAAATAAAAGAACGGTTTGGGAAGCCGGGGCGATTGAAAAAGGTGATGCAGAGCAATTTCTTGAACTTGTGAACAGCTCCGGTGATTCTTCGGCAAACTGTTTGCAGAATCTCTATTCCTGCCGCAAGCCTCAGGAGCAGGGAATTCCTCTTGCGATAATGATGAGCAGGCGCATTCTGGGTAAAAGCGGTGCTGTAAGAGTACACGGCGGAGGTTTTGCAGGAACGATCCAGGCATTTGTTCCTCTTGAAAAGACAGAAGAGTACTCCTGCGAGATGAACAGGATTTTCGGCGGGGGAAGCTGTCATATCCTGAGAATCAGACCTGTGGGCGGAACGGAAATTTTGTAATGAAAGGAGGCTAAAATGATTTATACATATATTCAGCAGCTTTTAAACTATGCAGAGCGCAGCAGGATAATCGAAAAATGCGATGAAATCGTTGTAAGAAATCTTATTCTTGACGCACTGAAGCTTTCTGACTGGAAGTGCCCGGAAAATGCGGCAGATACTGATAACATTGATGAGATCCTCGGATATATAGTTGACTACGCATGTGAAAATTCTGTAATTGATGACACTGCCGCTTCAAGGGACCTTTTTGATACAAAAATCATGGGACTTCTGACACCGTTTCCGAGAGAGGTAATAACTGAATTTGAGAAAAAAAGAGCAGTTTCGCCCGAAGCTGCAACGGAATGGTACTATGATTTCAGCAAAAAGCTGAACTATGTCCGTGCAGGAAGAATTGCAAAGGATCTGAAATGGAATTATGAAAGCGAATTCGGCTCTCTTGACATAACAATAAATCTTTCAAAGCCGGAAAAGGATCCGAGAGATATTGCCGCAGCAGGAGCAAAGCGTTCTTCTTCTTATCCTAAGTGTCAGCTGTGTGCTGAAAACGCCGGCTTTGCAGGACATCTTTCCCATCCGGCAAGACAAAACCTCAGGCCTGTCCCGATTAAGGTAAATAACGAAAACTGGATGCTTCAGTATTCGCCTTACGGTTATTATAATGAGCACTGTATCATTTTCAATACGGAGCATGTTCCGATGAAAATTGACAGCGGCGTTTTTGACAAGCTTTTTGACATTATTGAAATTCTTCCCCATTATTTTGTGGGTTCAAATGCAGATCTTCCGATTGTGGGAGGGTCTATTCTGAGCCACGAGCATTTTCAGGGCGGCCGTTTCAGTTTTGCCATGGAAAGAGCAGAGACTGAAACAGAATTTGAAATAAAAGGTCTGGCGGATGTCAGCGCCGGAATTGTGAAGTGGCCTATGTCAGTCATACGTCTGAGCTCTGAAAACAGGAAAAGTCTTGCTAAAGCATGTACACATGTTCTTGAAAAGTGGAGAAGCTACAGCGATCCCGATGCAGATATACTGGCTGAAACGGATGTGATTCCTCACAATACGATCACTCCCATTGCAAGACGAAATGGGAATGCATACGAGTGTGACCTTGTTCTGAGAAACAACCGTACAACTGAGGAACGTCCCATGGGACTTTTCCATCCTCATCCGTCCTTGCATCACATTAAAAAAGAAAATATCGGACTTATTGAAGTTATGGGGCTTGCGATTCTCCCGTCCCGTCTCAGAAATGAGATGATGCTGCTTGCAGAAACACTGGTGAATAAGGGGACAGATGCAGTCCGCACTGACCCTGTGCTTGAAAAGCATGCTGACTGGGCAGAGCGTTTTGCATCTGAAAATGATATTACTGCGGACAATGTAAATGAAATTATTCAGAGAGAGATCGGCAGGGTTTTTGTTCAGGTACTTTGTGATGCAGGTGTATTCAAGCGTGATGAAAAAGGCAGAGCAGCATTTATGAGATTTATCCGATGTTTATAAAGATCATATTTTTTCCGGGAATTCACTTTTTCTGTTACTGCAAAGAACCTGCTGAGCAGCTATTGAAGCCATAGTGTCACCGAGCTGCACAAACACTGCTCCCAGCGCAGCAACTTCTTCAGGAGAGCTTAGCTTACAGGCTAATGCGTTTGCAAGTGCCGCAACGGAAATACTTGTTTCGTAAGGATTCATTTGTTTATCACCCATACTATTATACGCATGTGGTTTCATTGAGGTTAAAAATAAAAATGTATGAGTAAGTGCTGCTGCTGACACAGGCAAGCAATAAGTATTACATAAGTAAAAGAGAAAAAGAGGACTTGCTTTCTTTATCAGCCAAGTGTAAAATTATAATAACATTGTATCTGTTTGTAGTTGATTTATGTACATTGCAGAAATATACAGCTGATAATGAGATATAAGTATTTACTTTCCGACCAAAATCTACTATAATATACATATAAATAAAACCATGAAAGGGTAAGGGAGTATAATGAATTTTAACAGTCTGAAGGAAAAAATCACAAAGAAGCATATTATTATCGCAATATCTGTTGTTGCTTTGATAATAGTCTGTCTGATAATATGGGCTGTGTTATCGGGTAATTCTGATAATGACAGTGAAAACAATAACTTAGCTGCTGATGTTACAGAAGCAACCACAACGGCTGTCACAACTACAACAGCTCCCCAGACCACAACAACGGTAAGTACGACAACAGCAGTCACAACAACAAAGCCAGCCACAACAACCAGTAAGAAGGAAGAACCCAAGAAAGAGGAGTCCGGCAGTAGTTCTGAAGAGGAGTACTATGAGGAAGAGTATTACGAAGAGCCTGAGTATGAAGAACCAGCAAATGAAGAACAGTATGAGGAGCCAGAACAGGAAGAATACATAGAACCGGAGCCTGAGCCAGAACAAAATTATGCATATGGAACCATTCTTGAAGATTATGTTCCTGGGTGTTATTCAATATGTGGAGCTTGGACCTGGGGTGAAGGATATGGCTGGTATTTTAACCCACTATTTTCAGATCAAAAAGCCGCGGATTGGGTTGAATCAAATTCTTATATGAAACCTTCTTATGAAGGTCCCGCTGAGTCAGTTGGGGTTACTTGTTATGTTTATTTAGGTTGATTTTATATTGTGTGTGGATTAATTTATTTCTGAATCTGTAAATATCTTGTATTGATGCAGAAAGAGCAGGAGATGTGCCCATGAAAAAGATATGTGTCATCATGATTGGTTTTCACTCAGAATATGCCCGTATGACGACTGAGGGAATGACAGATCAGGCGGCGGTGCTTGGATACCAGATCTGTGTTCACAGCTATTTCGGGCTTCGCATCCCGACCGAAAAGACATTTGCCGGCGAGACGAATATCCTTAATCTCATTGACCCGGAGGAATTTGACGCATTTATTATCCACACCGGAATTATACCTGATGAAGATGTCCGGCGGAAAATCACAGAGATTGCTTACAGCAGCGGAAAGCCGGTGATAGATTTTGACGAATTCAGTTCGACAGGTTCGGATAACGGAATGTGGTCGGACCGGCAGAATTTCCGCAAACTCACAGAGCATCTGCTTGATGTGCATGGATTCACCAACATCTGGTGCATTACCGGGCCGCAGGGTAATCATCAGTCGGAAAACCGCCTTCTCGGATATCGTGATGCACTTATTTCACACGGTATTGAACCCCGCACTGAATGGGAATTTTATGGGGATTTCTGGCGGGATCATGCTAAGGATATTGCTGACAGGATAGCGGACGGAATGCTTCCAAGACCTCAGGCGATCGCCTGTGCAGGAACAATTCCGGCAGTTTCCCTGATAGAACGGCTTTCCGAACATGGTATCCGTGTGCCGGAGGATATCGCTGTCATGGGATATGACTGCTTTCTGGAGGGTGAGATTTGTTCTCCGGCTGTCACCTATGTTTCATCGCCCGACTATAATCAAGGTGTACAGATTATGTGCAGACTTCACAATATGCTGACCGGTGAGAGTATCAGTCCCGTTTCTCTTATCGAGGGTTGCGTATATCCAGCCGGAAGCTGCGGCTGTCATGAGCATGGCGGCGCACTCATGCGTAAAATGAAGAAAGAGCTGTCAGAGCAGCTTTCCTATCAGGATATGTTCCGGAACAGCGGTATGCAGGAAACACTTTCCACAGCTGAGAATTTACAGGACTTTTTGATGCGCCTTACCCGTGTGGAATATCTGATACGAGGTCTGCACACGATACATTATTTCATTTGTGATGACTGGGACGGTGTTAATAACCAGACAAGCGGTGACTATCGCTGCGAGGGGTATTCCGACAGACTGATAGTACATACGCACTCTCCGCTGAATGGATGCAGCCACTGTCAGATGCACCGCAGCAAGCTGATAGAATATATTACTGAAACAGATGAGCCGACTACCTGTTTTCTGTTTCCTATTCATTATGAAGACAGGGCATTTGGCTTTCTGTGTCTGCGATTTACAGAAAGCCGCTATGCGCCTGATGCGCTGTGCTGGAGCTGGATCGAGCTTCTGAACAATGCACTGGAAACACTCCGCATCCGCAGCTATCTGACACGTTTCAGCCAACGGCGGCATATTGCGGCGATACGGGATAATCTGACAGGCTTTTATAACAGACGCGGGTTTGAGGAAATATCGGCAGATATGTACGAATACGCCGTGATACACCGTGAAAAACTCCTTTTGTGTGCCGTAAAGCTCTACAACCTGTCAGAGGCAAGTGAGGTGCTTGGGTTTGAGCAGACCGATGAAGCAATCATTGCAGTTTCCGAGGTGATAAGCAGATATTTGCAGGGAAATGAACAGTGCTGCCGTGTACAGGACGGTTGTTTCTGGATTGCAGGGACGCACCCGGCAGACAAGTATTCCTCGCATGCCGAGCATAAGGCATTTGAAGAGGATTGCCGCAAGCAGCTGGCAAGCATTGATGAGAACAATCTGATTAAAATAGATATAGCAGCATTTTTTGAACAGACTGGTGACCGCAGTCTGGAAAGTATCCTGAATACACTGGAGATCAAGCTTAA
>JBJEQV010000010.1:0-25464 GCA_051881915.1 Porcipelethomonas sp.
ACGGCGTGCTGATGTATGTCAATATGATTTTCCTTGCGGCGTTTATCGGATATTCCGTCGGTACGGCTCCTGTCATTGGGTTTCATTACGGTGCAGGCAATCATACAGAGCTGAAAAGCCTGCTGAAAAAGAGCTTTTGTGTGATCAGTGCTTTTGCTGCGTGTATGTTTCTGCTGGCTGAAATTCTGGCGCATCCTCTTGCAAAAATTTTTGTTGGATATGATGAGGCACTGCTGAATCTGACTCACCATGGATTTACAATTTTTTCTTTCTCATTCCTGTTTGCCGGTTTTTCCATTTATGGTTCATCCTTTTTTACTGCTCTCAACAACGGTCTTATCTCGGCACTCATTTCATTTTTGCGTACACTGGTATTTCAGATCGCGGCAGTACTGATTCTTCCTACTTTTCTTGGAATTGACGGAATATGGATTTCCATAGTTGCTGCTGAAATTATGGCGGTGATGATCACTGTATTTTTTGTAGTGAAAATGCGGAAAAAGTATCATTATATGTAATTTTCAATATTTTGTACCAAAAAACGCTCACTATGGCATTGCCGCAGTGAGCGTTCTTTTTTATCGATCCAGATGATATTAAAATTGATAATCTCTATGCAAATGGAGCACTTTGCTTTTCCGTTGATGCGTTTTCAGATATTATTTCAGCAAAGTTTTCAAATCATTTTCCGGCGTTGTAATTGGAGCAATTCCATAATTCTCCACCAAAAACGCAAGCACGTTCTTTGAAAGAAACGCAGGCAGTGACGGACCCAGCCGGATATTTTTAATTCCCAGATGAAGCAGTGTCAAAAGAATACAAACCGCTTTCTGCTCATACCAGGAAAGAACATAAGACAGGGGAAGTTCATTTACACCGCAGTTAAAAGCCTTAGCAAGAGCAGCTGCCACCTTAATTGCACCGTATGCGTCATTACACTGCCCCATATCCATGAGTCTGGGAAGTCCTCCGGTTTCACCAAAATCAAGGTCGTTAAAACGATATTTTCCACAGGCAAGGGTCAGCACGACTGTGTCTTTGGGTGTCTGCTTTACAAATTCAGTATAATAGTTTCTGCCTGCTTTCGCACCGTCACAGCCGCCCACCAGGAAGAAATGCCGTACTGCTCCCGATTTCACAGCTGCAACAATCTTTTCGGCATCTGACAGTATCGCATGATGTCCGAATCCTGTTGTTACCTGTTTTCCGCCGTTGATACCGGTAAACTCCTTATCCTCATTATATCCCTGAAGTTCCAGTGCCTTCCCGATAATGGGGCTGAAATCCTTGTCCTCGCCAATATGAACTGTGCCCGGAAATGCAACGGCTTCCGTTGTGAAAACTCTGTCGGCATAGCCTTGCTTTGGCGGCATGATGCAGTTGGTTGTAAACAAAACAGGTGCCGGAATGCTGTCAAATTCCCTCTGCTGATTCTGCCATGCCGTACCGAAATTGCCTTTGAGATGCGGATATGCTTTCAGTTTTGGATAAGCATGGGCTGGCAGCATCTCTCCGTGAGTGTAAATATTTATGCCCATGCCTTTGGTCTGCTCCAGAAGAAGCTGCAAATCTCTCAGGTCATGACCCGAAACAACAATAAACGGACCTTTTTCCACTTTCAGCGGAACTGTTACAGGTTCGGGATTTCCATAAGTTTCGGTGTTTGCCCGATCAAGCAGATCCATACATTTCAGATTGATTTCTCCCACTTTCATCACAACAGGGAGAAGTTCATCCATTGTCAGGTCAAGACCGATTTTGAAAAGACCCTCTATAAAGAAATGGTTCACTTCATCATCTGTATAGCCAAGTACCATTGCATGATAAGCATAAGCCGCTATACCCCTCAGACCAAAGAGAATCAGCGATTTCAGAGAACGGATATTTTCGTCAGCATTCCAGAGCTCACTCATGTCATAATCAGTATTTTTGCCGCATGTTGAAGTACAGCTGCCGCAATTCGGAATCAGTCTCGACTTTTCCGTATGAACCAGTTCTATCTGATTCAAGATAGCATTATCGTCAAAATTTACGTTGGTAAGTGTTGTGAACAGTCCCTCAATAATCAGCTTATAGGTATTGCTGTTTATCAGATGTTCGTTTCCCTCCGACGAACGTGCAAGACCGATAAGCGCACCTGTCAGCTCGTCCTGCAACCCGGCTGTACCAGCTTTCTTTCCACAGACGCCTGCACTTCCTGTACATCCGCCGCATCCTGTCTGCTCACACTGAAAACAAAACATTTTATTTTCCATAATCCTACTCCTTTAATCAATAATTTTTCCGCCCGTTGAAATTATCAAAACCTGCACCGTCAAAATAAGGTGCGTTCACAGGCACAAGCACCTCAGCCATTGCATTTTTCTTCATTTATCTTAATAATTTTTCGTATCATAACAAAACCTCCGTTAATTTTTCTTGACCTTGTGGCTTCATTATAGTATAATCAAATAAAAAGGTATGTTGAATTTTCAACATACTGAGATTTATTATAAAGAAATATATGGAAATGCTGAGAAGCTGTAAGTTTCTTGAAAATATAGAGTGCAAAAATCTATCGGCGATGCCGGGTTAACCTGAATAAGACAATAGATGCCGTTTATGATATATTTTATAAATTTGAATTTTTAAGATGATACGTATAAAGTGTCATCAGACACATCCTCATCAGAAACATGGGGTATTTTCTTGTTTACATAGAAAAGCTGTGCCGGAATATGCCGGAAAAATGGGATATATCTGTGAATATGATACACAGGTCAAATCATTAAAAAAAGTCTTCTGATATCAGAATCAGAAGACTTTTTTATTATTTATATTTATTATTTATCAGAAATCGAGTACAGGGATAACTGAAATAACCTCAGCACCTGTATTTCTGAATTTCTCAGCAGCAGCGTCTGCCTGTTCAAACGACATTTTCTGAGTCATAAAGCATATTCCGTCAGCAGATTCCTCGATAATTTCACCGCCGAATTCACTTACAGCTGCCTTTACTGCGTCATTTACAGAAACTCTGAAATACATAACAGCTTCGTACTTCTTCCAGTCTTCAACAAAGCTGTTATCCTCTGCTGAATCCCACATCTGAGAAAATACCGTTCTGTCATGCTTTACGGACTCGATAACATCTCCGAGAACCGCACTTGCTGTCGGAAGTTTTCCGGCGCCTCTGCCATAAAACAGAGTTTTATCAATACCGTCTCCACTTACCATAACAGCATTGAAAACATCGTCAACTCTTGACATAAGGTTATCAAACGGCACGATCATAGGCATAACAAACGGCATGATCTTTCCATTGCCAAGATCAGATACCTTAGCAATAAGCTTGATTGCACCGCCCCACTTATTTACAGTCTGAACGTCCTCAAGCCTGATATCAGTAATTCCTTTTGTATAAACGCTGTCAGGATAAACATGTTTTCCATAAACAAGAGAAGATATTATACAGATCTTTCTGCATGCATCATGTCCTTCAATATCGGCAGCGGGGTTCTTTTCAGCGTAACCAAGCTCCTGAGCAAGCTTCAGTGCATCATCAAACTTCATACCGTCATCTATCATCTTTGTTAAAATAAAGTTTGTTGTTCCGTTTAAGATACCCGCAACACCATTGATAGAGTTGCCTGCAAGACATCTGTGAAGCGGGCGGATGATAGGAATAGCACCGCCGACACTTGCCTCAAAGAAATAATTGCAGTTATGCTCCTTTGCGAGCTTCAGGAGTATATCACCCTTTGCAGCAACAAGCTCCTTGTTGGAAGTTGAAACACTGATTCCCTTTTCAAGGCACTGCTTCGTAAATGTAAAAGCAGGCTCTACGCCACCCATACATTCGGCAACAGCTGTGATCTCGCTGTCATTAACAATTGTGTCAATTGTCTTTACAAACTTGCTTTCATACGGATTTCCGGGGAAATCTCTTATATCAAGAATGTACTTGACATCCATTTCATTTCCGGCTTTTTTTTCAATTTTCTCTTTATTCTTATAAAAAAGCTCAACTACACCTGAGCCGACAACACCATAACCTAAAACCGCAAATTTTGACATATAAAAAACTCCAATCTGCCGCTGAACATATAAATTAATGAAAACCTCAGAAGCGGCAACACAGGTTTTCAGAAATATATCCGGTAAAAATTGTATTTTATTACCGGAAACAACATTTTATTCACCCGACAGAAGCTGAACCTCAACAACACCTTTCAGTTCTGCAAGTATTGATTTCATTACAATGGCTTCATCAAAGCTCTCGTTTAGTCTCAGGGAAACCGTTACCGTAGCAACACCATCAATAGGAATACTCTGGTTAACCGTAAGAATATTTGCATTAAGATTGTGGAGCGAAACAAGAACGCTGGACAAAACTCCGGGCTCGTCCTTTAATATCATATAAAGAGTGATAATCTTCTGCATTATTTTTTCTTCATACGAGAATACGCAGCTTCGGTACTTATAATAAGCACTTCTTGAAACGCCCGCTCTCTTGCATGCAGAAGCAGAACTTTTTTCTTCTTTATTGGCAAGAAGCTTTTTCACTTCGAGAACTTTCAGAATAACCTCAGGCAAAACCGAAGAATCAACCACAATTAACTGAGACTTGCTTTCCATATGCTCCCCTCTTTAATGCGTAATTTATTACAAAATGCTTTGATGAGTCCACCTGTGAAATACAAATGTACTTATATAGTATATCATAATCAAAAAAAAATGTCAAGAAAATCATTTGTGACGATTTAAGAACAGCTTTATTGAACAAAAACAGAATTGTAAAATAAAAAAGAGAAGCTGAACGCTTCTCTTGATTTTATATTAGTCACTTACATAAGGTAAAAGTGCAACATATCTTGCTCTCTTGATAGCAGATGTAAGCTTACGCTGGTGATATGCACATGTGCCTGTAACACGTCTTGGCAGGATCTTAGCTCTGTCAGTCATGCACTTTCTGAGTCTTGCAATATCCTTGTAGTCAATTTCTTCAACTCTGTCAGCACAGAACATGCAAACCTTTTTGCGTGGTCTTTTTGCACCGCGAAAGTTTCTTTCCTTTTCCATTACAGTAAACCTCCTTAAATACAAAGTTATCAGAACGGTACTTCACCGTCGCTGAGAATTTCTTCAAAATCTCCCAGATCGCCGAGCTGAATCGAGTCATCAGCCGGCTGTGACTTTGCAGGAGCTTCCTGTACTCTGTTATTCTGATATTCCGAAGGCTGCTGAAAACTGCCCATATCGCCGATGCCGCTTCCTGCCGCATTTGCAGCGGATTTTGACTCGCCGAACGAAACATTATCAGCCTGTACATCCATTGAATAATGCTTTACACCGTTCTGATCGGTATAATTATTATTTCTCAGGCTGCCCTCAACGATTATCATTCTTCCCTTGGAAAAATATCTGCTTACAAATTCAGCAGTCTGTCTCCACGCAACAACATTTATGAAGTCAGTCTGTCTTTCACCGGTATCCTTTGACTTGTACCCTCTGTCAACAGCAACACTGAAACGGCAAGATGAAATGCCGGAGGGAGTCTGTCTGAGTTCCGGATCAGCTGTAAGCCTTCCCATAAGTATAACTTTATTAAGCATTGTGAAGTCCTCCTGTTTAGTCCCGATTACTTAACTGTAACCAGTGAACGAAGAACACCTTCTGTGATGTTCAGCACTCTGTCGAGCTCTGCCGGGAAATCCGGCTTTGATTCGAATGTGTAGAGAACGTAGTAACCCTCTGTCTCATCATCAATTTCATAAGCAAGCTTGCGCTTTCCCCATTCATTGATCTCTTCCATAGTTCCGTTCTTTTCAATAAGAGCCTTGAACTTTTCAACGAGAGCCTTTACATTTTCTTCACCTGCAGCGATGCTGTAAACCACCATTGCTTCATATTTAGCAGATACCTTTGCCATCAAAAACACCTCCTCCTGGATTAGCCCATCACTTTGTATGAGCAAGGATAACATGAATATTATACTACCTTTTATGTTTTTTGTCAAGTTTTTTTTGAAACTTTTTTATTTCAGCAGATTTTAAACACAAGCATAAGAATAAATGTTATAACAAACTGTACAAGCAGCGTCATAATTATTCCGGCAGTGCTTGTACCGCCGTATCTCTGCATACTTTCTTCCGGTATGCCTGCGCCCCCCGACATGTTTTTCAATTGCCTTACTTTTTTCAGAACATGGTGATAATAGAGTTTGTTTGCAAAAAGACACATCAAAACTGTAAATGCAATATTGAGATAATATGTGAGCCTTGATGCGGTTACAAATACAGCGCCGTTAAAATTCATACTGCTCACAGCCGCACCAGCCAGATTCATATCAGCCATGTAGTACATGAGCGTCGGAACTGAAAGAACAAATGAGATCAGCGTTGTCAGCACAGTAAACAGCCACATTTTTCTGTTGGCAAAATAAAGCTGGGGAAAAAACAGACAGACAAAGTTAAATGAAACGCTTTTTCCTGTATCCTTCATCCTCTTGAACATTGGCAGATAATAGTACCTGTTCTTTCCGACAAATTCAGAAACTTCAGAAAGCTTTACACCTTCAAACTCCTCATCCGGATTCATTCCGCAGAATTTGTCATCAGGATTGAAGTTCATAGCTCCGTATGGTGCTCCGTTTCCGTTACAGCCTCCATACTGTCTCTGATCTACCCCCATTTCCTGATTGTTCCCGATCATCGGACTGCCGCATTTTTCACAAATAAGAGAATGTGCCTTGTTTGAAGCTCCGCACATACGGCAGATCTTTTCGCCGTCCTTTTCTGCATCCTGTGACATATCATCCGTTCCGGAAGAACTCTCACGCTTCCATGATCCTCCTGATTCATGCAGCTTACCGTTTACACATTCCCCTTTTGCAAGATAACAATCCCTGTGATACGGCGTACCGCATTCAGGACATACCACTATATCATCATCGTCAGAAAATTTCTTTTTACAAATAAGACATTCTGCACCGTTGTAGTTTGCCATTGTTGCCTCCGATCAATAATATTCAGGTGCACTTCAAATGAGTACACTATGCTTATTATATCACACTTTTTCTTTTTTTCAAATACTTTTATAAAAAATAAAAAAAATTTGCAGTAATTGAAAATATGTAGTATAATAGATATTAATTGAGTTTAAAGGAGAATTGAAATGTAAACTTATATCAGCGAAACAACATATTCTTATCTTACAAATATGCCGCCGTCTCATAACATGACGGCAGAACGGAGTTTAATATGATATTGCTTGATGAACTTAAAACAGAGCTTGTTTCCTATCGTCCCGAAATAAAGGAACTTGCGGATGTACTGAACATCGAAAACGCCAAGACTGAGCTTGAAGAACTCAGAAACAAAGCATCCGAGCCCGGCTTCTGGGACGATCTGGAACGCTCACAGCAGGTCCTTCAGAAAACAAAGGCTATTGAAAACAAAATAGAAAGCCTTGAAAAGCTTTCTGCTCAGCTTGAGGATCTTATTGCCCTTGCTGAGCTTTGCATAGAAGAAAACGATGAAAGCTCAGCAGACGAAGTAGCCGAAGGTCTTGAGGACTTCAAGAGCAAGCTTGAAAACCAGAAGCTTGCAACGCTTCTTACAGGCGAATATGACAGTCTCAATGCCATTGTTACATTCCATGCAGGTGCAGGCGGAACTGAGGCGCAGGACTGGGCGGAAATGCTTTACAGAATGTATAACAGATGGGCTGAACGCCATGATCTGAAAGTCAATCTGCTTGATTATCTGGACGGCGATGAAGCAGGAATGAAGAGTGCTTCACTGCTTATTGAAGGAGAAAATGCATACGGTTACCTTAAATCAGAATCCGGTGTTCACAGACTTGTAAGGGTCTCGCCTTTTGATGCTTCCGGCAGACGTCACACTTCTTTTGCAGCCATTGAGGTTATCCCTGAAATTGATGACAACATTGAGGTTGACATAAGACCTGAAGACATAAAAATGGATGTATTCCGTGCAAGCGGTGCAGGCGGTCAGCACATTAACAAAACATCATCTGCTGTAAGACTTACACATATCCCGACAGGTATTGTCGTTGCATGCCAGACACAGAGAAGCCAGCTTCAGAACAGGGAATATGCAATGAAAATGCTCCGTTCAAAGCTTATTGAAATAAAGGAACGCGAGCACTTTGAGAAAATATCTGATATCAAGGGCGTTCAGAAGGAAATTGCATGGGGTGCGCAGATCCGCTCTTATGTTTTTATGCCGTATACACTGGTCAAGGATCACAGAACCAGCTTTGAAACCGGCAACATAAACGCTGTTATGGACGGCGACCTGGACGGATTCATTAACGCTTATCTGAAGTCCCTTTCTCACGGAACCCTTGAAAAGCAGTGATTTTCGGAGATGAAATATGGAAAATATAACGCTTAAATATAACGTCGATTCCGAAAACTTTTCCGGCATGGGTAAAATTTCCGATAAAGTGCGCGAGGAATTAAAAAAACTGAAATTTGACGCAGAAACAGTAAGACGTATTTCTGTTGCTCTGTACCAGGGCGAGATAAATATGATAATTCACGCCAGCGGCGGAGTTATCACTGTTGAAATTTCCGATTCATGCATAACAATTATCCTCAAAGACCGGGGACCTGGTATCGAGAATGTTGAACAGGCAATGGAGTCGGGCTTTTCCACTGCATCTGAAACTGTGCGTTCAATGGGATTCGGAGAGGGCGCAGGCTTTACTATTATGAAAAAGCTTTCAGATGAAATAACGGTTCACTCAAAATTAGGTGAGGGCACAGAAATAATAATGAAAGTATATACTTAAAAAATGAAATGAAAGGACAGAATAAATATGAATTTCAAAAAGATCATGAATCTGCTTGCCGCTGTTGTTCTCGGAGTTTCTGCAATGACCGCATGCTCCGGTGACAGCGAAAGCGGCACAAAGGATATTTCATCGATGACTGCTTCTGAAATTGCCGCAGACATGAAAGTTGGCTGGA
The DNA here is from genome assembly GCA_051881915.1 of Porcipelethomonas sp. GTDB lineage: Bacteria > Bacillota > Clostridia > Oscillospirales > Ruminococcaceae > Porcipelethomonas. The sequence goes on from JBJEQV010000010.1 coordinate 8,978, forward strand.
ATCTCGGCAATTCACTGGACGCAGTCGGAACAGGTATTAATTCTGAAACTGCGTGGGGCAATCCCAGAACAACCAAAGAGTTTATTGATAAAGTAAAGGCGGCAGGATTCAACACTGTAAGGATCCCTGTAACCTGGATGGGCCATTTCGGAGAAGCACCTGATTATAAAATTGATGAGGACTGGCTTGCAAGAGTTAAAGAAGTTGCAGGTTACGCACTTGACAACGATATGTATGCAATTATAAATATTCATCATGACGGCATGGACAGCGGAGAGTCCTGGCTGACCCCGGAGCCTGCTGACGCTGACGCAATGGTAGCCGAATTTGAAACCCTCTGGACACAGATCGCAGATTATTTCAGTGACAGCAGTGAAAAGCTCCTGTTTGCAGGAATGAATGAATTTCACAAAGGCTATGACACGCCTAAGGATGAATATCTTGAACTTACTGACAGACTCAATCAGTCTTTTGTTGATACAGTAAGGAAAACAGGCGGTAAAAACAAAAACAGAGTGCTTATTTTCCAGTCATACAACACTAACGGCGATTATGCGGTAAAAAATCTTAAAATCCCTGCTGATACTGTGAAAAACAAGCTTATGGCAGAATTTCATTTCTATGATCCATGGAACTTTGCCGGAACAGGAAACGGTTCATGGGGTATCAACGGTCCCACGAATGACAGATGGGGTCAGGAAGACTGGACAGATGATCTTTTCTCAAGAATCAAAACTACATTTGTTGACAATGATATTCCCGTCATTCTTGGAGAATACGGAGCTGTAAACAACAAGTCCGGATATACTGATACAAGAAGATACTACATTGAATACGTCACAAGAACAGCAAAGAAAAACGGCATTGTTCCGATATGGTGGGACAACGGATATGACGGTAATGACGGAGAAGCCTTTGCACTGTTTGACAGAAACAGCGGTGAAGTCATTCATCAGGATATTCTGGATGCAATCATGCGTGCATGCGGAGAAGACGAATACGAAATAGAAATTCCGGTATACTGATGTGCCTGGGAGGATCAGCTTATGATCCTCCCCTTTATTTTTACTTTTCCGGTTTACAAACGTATTATCTTGTGATATAATATTTTAGTATAAACTTGAAATCGGAGGAACAAAAATTGTCATCAGATAAAATACGCAATTTTTGCATTATTGCTCATATTGATCACGGAAAATCCACACTTGCGGACCGTATTCTTGAAAAGACATACACTGTCGCAGAACGCGATATGGAAGAACAGCTCCTTGATAATATGGATATCGAAAGGGAAAGAGGAATCACAATAAAAGCACGTGCTGTACGTCTTAATTACAAGGCAAATGACGGCGAGGAGTATATTTTCAATCTGATTGATACTCCCGGTCATGTTGACTTTAACTATGAGGTCTCACGTTCTCTTGCAGCCTGCGAAGGAGCAATTCTTGTTGTTGACGCTTCTCAGGGCATCGAAGCGCAGACGCTTGCCAACACATATCTTGCCATAGAGCATGATCTTGAGGTCGTTCCCGTTGTAAACAAAATTGATCTTCCCTCAGCTGACCCTGAAAGGGTATGCGAAGAAATCGAAAATATAATCGGAATACCTGCAATGGACGCTCCAAGAATTTCTGCCAAGGCAGGAATCAATATTGAAGAGGTACTGGAAAAGATCGTAACAGATATACCTGCGCCTTCGGGAGATCCGTCAAAGCCCTTGAAAGCGCTTATTTTTGACAGCTACTATGACGCTTACAAAGGTGTTATCATTTATGTCAGGGTCAAAGAAGGCTCCGTTAAAGTCGGCGACACAATCAAGCTTATGGCAACAGGCGCTGAATTTACAATTGTTGAAGCCGGATATATGGATGCAAACAACCATATAAATACAGGCTCGCTTACTGCCGGAGAAGTAGGATACCTTTCAGCTTCGATCAAGAGCATAGGAGATACCCAGGTGGGCGATACAGTTACTCTTGCAGACGATCCATGTGACGCTCCATTACCCGGATACAGAAAAGTCAATCCAATGGTTTATTCCGGTATTTATCCTGCCGACGGTGCAAAATACGGCGATCTGCGTGATGCACTCGAAAAGCTTCAGCTGAACGACGCTTCCCTCTCCTTTGAACCTGAGACCTCGATTGCTCTGGGATTCGGATTCCGATGCGGATTTCTGGGACTTCTCCACATGGAGATAATTCAGGAAAGACTTGAAAGAGAATATAACCTTGACCTTATCACAACCGCTCCGTCTGTTATTTTCAAAATAACTATGACAAACGGTGAGGTCAAATATATCGACAATCCAACAAATTATCCCGATCCGGGTCTTATTGAGTGTGCAGAAGAACCTATGGTAAAGGCTGAGGTCCTTGCACCGTCGGAATTTGTTGGCAATATTATGGATCTTTGTCAGGAACGCCGCGGAATATTCAAAGACATGAAATATATTGATGAAACAAGAGTTACGCTTCATTATGAGCTTCCTCTCAACGAAATTGTCTACGACTTTTTTGACGCCCTTAAATCACGAACAAAGGGCTACGCTTCATTTGATTATGAAATGCTTGGGTATGCGCCTTCAAAGCTTGTTAAACTGGATATTCTTCTTAACGGAGATATTGTGGACGCTCTGTCGTTTATCGTCCACAGCGACAAGGCTTATGCGCGGGCAAGAAAAATGGTCGAAAAGCTCAAGGAAAATATTCCGAGACAGCTGTTTGAAGTACCTATACAAGCCGCTGTGGGAGGAAAGATCATCGCAAGAGAAACCATCAAGGCTATGCGAAAGGATGTTCTTGCGAAGTGTTACGGCGGAGATATTACACGAAAGAAAAAGCTTCTTGAAAAACAGAAGGAAGGAAAGAAACGTATGCGCCAGCTGGGCACTGTTGAGGTTCCGCAGGAAGCTTTTATGAGCGTTCTGAAGCTGGACGAATAAAAAGGAGTTTGTTATGAAAAAATATGAATGTCCACATTGCGGAGAAAAGACGATAACACCGCTTAAAAAGGCCTTTGCCGGCACCCAGAAATCTCAGGGCGTTAAATGCCCGAACTGCGGTACTCACTGTACAAACGGCATGGAGTCATCTGTTTTCAGATGTATTGTTACTATGATCGTTTTAATTGTTTCGGTAGTCAGCTACGTTAAATTTGAAGCAAATGTCAGCGCAGTTGTTATTGCAGCTTCACTTGTTTCAGGCTTCATTCTGACACATCTTTTTGATGCGTTGTTTTATCCTCTGACCGTAAGCCTCAGAATGGACCTGAGGAGATGACAGGAATTTACATTCATGTTCCTTTCTGCGCAGAAAAATGTCCCTACTGTAATTTTTATTCATGCAGATTCAGTATGAGCAGAGCTGCTTTGTTCAAAGACGCTGTGATCCGGAATATAAAAGCTTATCCTTCCGGAATAAAAGCTGATACGATATATTTCGGGGGCGGTACACCTTCTCTGCTTCCTTCAGCTTTTCTTTCAGAAATCATTTATGAAGCGAACAAGCATTTTGATATCCGGAACCCGGAAATAACTCTTGAAGTAAATCCATGCACTGTTAACAGATCAAAGCTTTCAGAACTCAAATCAGCAGGTATAAACAGACTTTCCATCGGTGTCCAGTCCGCATCAGACAGCGAGCTGAAATTTCTGGGCAGGAAACATAGTTTTAAAAAAGCAGAGGAAATTATTATACTTGCTGACAGCATCGGGTTCAGAAATATTTCCTGCGATATGATGATAGGGCTTCCCGGACAGACAAAAAAACAGCTTGAATATACAATAAAAAAATATCTGTCGCTTCCTGTTCAGCATATTTCATCATACATTCTTAAAATTGAGAAAAATACTTCTTTTTACAGGAATTCTGTTTCAGATTTGCTTCCTGATGATGATACCGTTGCTGATTTGTACCTTTTTATGGTCGAAAAGCTGAACAGTGCCGGATTTATACAGTACGAAATTTCAAATTTCTCAAAATCGGGATTTGAAAGCAGGCATAATCTGAAATACTGGGAATGTAAGGAATATATAGGCATAGGTCCCTCTGCACACTCATACTTTAATGGAAAAAGATACGCAGTACCAGACAGTCTTGAGCTTTTCACAGACTCAGAAACCCAAACAGAAGAAATAACAGATCACAATCCGGGTCAGACAGACGAGAGGATCATGCTGGGATTACGGCTCAATAAAGGCATATGTGTTGACGATTTTCCTGATGAAAAGGAAGCTATACTTAAAAAAGCAGCAAAATTTGAAAAAGCCGGATTTGTAAAAATAGAGAATAATGTATTGTCGCTTACCCCAAAAGGTTTTCTTGTATCAAACAGTATAATAAGTGATCTTATTTGTTAGTATATAATAAATTCCAAAGCAACAATTTGTCAGAAAGCACAATTTTCATTAAAATACCCGCAACCACTTGAAAAAACGATAAAATTCTGATATAATAAAAAAGTTAATGGGGTATAGCCAAGTGGTAAGGCAACGGACTTTGACTCCGTCATCCCGGTGGTTCGAATCCACCTATCCCAACCAAATCAGCCTCCTGAGAAAATCAGGAGGTTTTTCTCATATAAGTGATAAGCAAATAGGCTTCCTTTTTAAAGCCTCCTCCCCTTTTCTCTTTTCATTTCTGTATTTTTATATGAAAAATAAACAATTTGCTAAACATAGCATTGACATGTTTCATTAAAAATGATATAATTAAAATATAAAAATTTTGGAGGTAATAATTCATGGAAACAAGAATGCAGGAAATAAAAGCAAAAAACAACGGAAAAATTAAAATTGGTATTATTCCAGGACATTTTGCAACTAACCATTCGCATGTAAATCATTATATTGATATGACAAAAATAAAAACACATCATATAGTTGCCAAGGAGACTGCAAGAGAACTTTCCAAAGCATACCTTTCAAACACTTCAATTGATACAATTATATGCCTTGAAGGAACAGAAATAATTGGTGCTTTCCTTGCAAGAGAGCTTGCTAAGGAAGGACACACTTCTATAAACAGCGGCAAGGATATCTGCGTTATTACGCCTGAAACAAATGCAAATAACCAGATGATTTTCAGAGACAATATTCAGAAACACATTTTCGGCAAGCAAGTTCTGCTTCTGATATCTTCTGCTTCAACCGGTAAAACCATTGTGCGTACTGTTGAATGTCTCCAGTATTATAATGGTCAGTTAGCCGGAATTTCGTCTATATTCAGTGCTATTAATGAATATAACGGAATAAAGGTAAACTCAATTTTCAAATCTGATGATCTTCCTAACTATAAAACAATGAGTTCACATGACTGTGAGCTGTGTAAATCAGGTCAAAAGGTTGACGCAATCGTAAACAGTTTCGGATACTCAAAAATTTAAACTAAAGAACAAAAAACCTGAGAATAAAAACTTCTCAGGTTTTTTTACCCATAAATAAATATTAACGGCTTATTTCTATAAAATTTCTTCAGTAATGAAAACAAAAACCACTTTTGATATATATCATCAAAAGTGGTTTTTAGCATAATAACCAGCATTCATATAAAAGAAATATTCTTAAAATTACTTTTTATGAACAATTTTTTCAGCTTGCTGAAAAGAATCTCCAAGACCATCAACCATAGGAATAATTTCTTTTATTGGTTCAGCATCCATTCGGATTTTTCCCTTTATTATCATTCTTATAAAATAATCATAAAGTGCACTAAGGTTTGAAGAAATCTCATATTTTCTGTCAAGCGAAGCATTAAGATAATTAAGAATTCTTTGCGCCTTATAAATGTTTTCATCAACTTTTTCCTGATCGTTGTTCTCAATATAATAAACAGCAGTATTCAAACGCTTTGAACAGCCCCTGAACAACTGAACGACAAGTTCTCCCTGAGTCATAGTCATAATTGATTGTTTTTTATATTCCTCATATGGATTTACTGCTACCATCCAATCCCTCCTAATAATTCAGAAAAAGAACCATTTAATATCCCATCATCTGTGAAAGCCATGAAGTCTGCGAATTCATATTATTAATCGCTGTTTCCATCGCATTGAACTGATTCCAGTAACGTGTTTTTCTTGTTTCATAAAGCTCATTAAGACTTTTAAGCTTCTCAGAAATCACATCAAGCTGATTTTTTATTTCATTATTGTTTTCAGTTGATTTTCCGACAACACCGGCAAGAGAAACAAGAGAACCAGGACTTCCTGAGCTGACATTTGCAGCCTTTTTACATACATCATTAAGCCTTGAAGAAATTCCGTTGTTGCCGATAAATACAGACTTGACGCCTTCCGCATCTGACTGAAGCATGCTTCTGAGCTTATCTTCATCTATTGTAAGTTTGCCGTAATCCTGCCACTGATTGCTTGAATCAATTCCAATGTTAGTAAGAGCATACTTGGAATCAGCTCCTTTAGTATACAGAACAGCACGCATATCTGTCAGGAATTCAGAAATATCACTGTCATTTCTCAAAAGACCCTCTTTTGACTTTTCTTCCCAGAGCTCAATTTCCTTTTCCGTCATTTCCTTCTTCTGAGCATCTGTCAAAGGCGGATATTTCTTATAAGAAGCCTCTTCATGCGTATAACCATTAAGTTTCTCAATAAGAGAATTGTAATCTTCAACAAAAGATTTAATTGTATCAATAATTTTATCAACATTCCTTGAGGTTGAAATTTCAGCCTTATTCTCAATTGTTCCGGAAACACTTTTTAATGTACCGTCACTATTTTCTGCAAATGTACCATCATTATTAAGCTCATACTGACCGGTTACAGACTTTGCGTTTACAGAAATTCCATTATATGTAAAGGAATTATTTGCACGTTCAACTGTAACACCGTTGATATTAACAACAGCATTCTGACCGGCAACAACACTGCTGTCATCCAGATCTCCATTTGTCATAGAAAATCCGAGCTTGGAAAACAGACCTTCGTCATCCCCGGTAACTTTAATATCAAAGCCTGTACCCGTCGAACCTGATGAAAGCTTGAATTTATCACTGAGCTCATCATATGTCATTTTAACATTAGCACTGCTTGAATTGATCTTATTCATGATCGATGAAACAGAATCTGCTGATGTATATTCGATATCAACGCCATTAATGCTGAATGAATATTTTGCATCCGGGTCATCTGCATTTCCGATACCAAGCTTTTCAAGACTGTCAGTTCTTATAATCTGACTGGAAACAGCAGTTGTTCCTTTTGCAAAGCCAATAGCCTCCATTGTTTCGGCACTCGCTGAAATACTGATCTGTCTGCCTGTGCCTGCAACTGAAATATTCCATCCGCTGCCGTCATTTTCTACATTTACAGTTTTACCGAAAGAATTCTGAAGCTTTGTTCTAAAATCATCCATTGACTCCCCTTCTGCGATCGCAATGGATTTTTTTACTCCGTCAAGAGTTACATCAACTGTTCCGCTGACTTTTCCCTTCTCAGCAAAATTAAGATTTATTTTTTTTGTTTCAAATTCAAATTTGTTTTCGATCTCGTCACCGTTTTCATCCTTTGCAGCTGAAGATGAAATACCGGAAGACAAGCCTAAAATTGCCATACCTGCTGATGATCCTGTTATTTCAAATTTTTCATCAGAATTAAAAGTAAGTGAAGTTATTTTTTCTTCTGTTTCTGTTGTAACAGGTCCGGTGTATTCTACACCTTCGCTGTCAGTATATTTTTTTGAATCTTCATCGTAATTCAGTTTATTTCCGTCCGCATCTTTATATATAGTTACGCTTTCCGTTTCAGCATGTGCAAATTCCGAACCGACAGCATCATTAATCCTGCTGCAAAGTTCGCTTGCATCTGATACACCGGACAAATCAACTGTAATTGCTTCTGTATCACCGATCTTAAAATCAACAGTACGGCTATAAGAAAAATCAGAAGCCTTATCTGTTGAAGTTGTTATTCTGCCGCTGCTTACCTTCGATGAAGTCACACTTGAAGCCGTTGCAAGTCTTGCAACCTGAATATTAAAATTGCTGTCAATTGCTGATGAACCTGCTGAAACCGAAACAGCCGATGAAGTGCTGCTTGTTTCAATTGAATTAAAAAAGCTTTCAAGGCGAAGCGATGTATTTGATGTCAGGCTGAAATATTTGGACTGAAAATTATTAATATCATCAATAACACTTCTGTACTTTTCCTGTTTCCACTCAAGAACCTGCTTTTGCTGCTGCTGTTTATCTATTTTAGTCTGAACGCCGGACAGCATACTCTGTACAAGGCTTTCAGTATCTATGCCTGAAGCAAGACCGGACATACCTTTACTGCTGTATGCCGCGTTTGTATAAGTACTTGTATCGCTTGAACTTACATTCATAACCAATTGACCTCCTTGTTTATTACTTCATAATATATATCGTAATTAATTCTGAAAAATAAATATTAATCAGATTAATTTTTTGTTTTTGGGAAAATAAATATTTTTACCTGTCGTCATTCCGCCGTTTAAATACTTTGCTGCCTTTGCGTTCTGTCCATTGTTGTTTTCTATTATTTTTTCAAGAAGCTTATTTTTTTCAAGTTCAATACGACCGGTTATTTCATAATTTAAATTTTTTATTCTGAAGGCAATACTGTTAAACTCCTGTCTGAGATCAAATATCTGTTTCAGTTCATCTGAAAGCTCTGATCTTAAACAGGAATTTTTATACGCTGATAATGCCATACCTGTTTCATCTTCGCTGCACAACACATTAATCCTGTCAGACATAGCGGTGATACTTACGGAAAGATCTTCCCTGTTCTTAATAAGCACGGGGATTTCATCTATTGTGCACTCAAGAAGTTTTCGTGATATACCCTCATATTCGAGCATCAACTTATTGATTTTCGCCTGATAGTCTGTTATTTCCGCAATATTTTCCATAAAATCACCTTCATAAATTGCATTTTATTTTTATTTGTGCTATAATTAAAGATATGATTATTATTTTGTAAGGGGTAATACTGATGTTTCCTTCTAATTGCAAAGCAATTTTAAAAACCATGAATGACAGTGTAATTGAATACGGACAGGTCACTGTTTCTCTCAAAGAGAAATTTGCCGAATTCACAGCACAGTTCGTACCGCTGCTGAAAATTGAAACAGAAGCGAAGATAATATGCATGGAAGGCGGTACCTCAACTCATATTATAGTAGGAAAGGTATATCTTTCATCAAAAAATCTGCTGCGCCTTGTTTCCATTAAATGCACACTCATTCCAGGTGCTGAAAATGTTCTTGAAACCCCGACATTCCTTCGAGCAAAAATTTATAAACCTGTCATGAAAAGCGGCATATTCTCGAAAAATAAAATAGTATATAAATGGGACGAATGCACTATCATTTCAATTTCCCTGAAAAATATTTCTTTCCGGTCCTCAAGAATAATGTGCGAATATGAAGATCAGATAAAAATAAAAATAGGCGCTCCCATATTTTCAAAAGAAACTGAAATTACTCTTCAGCTTGCCAACAACGGACTTTTGTTCGGAAAAAATTCAAAATACAATTACCGCATAATAAAACTTAAAGAACGCGAGCAGTATGAACTCGCAGAATTTATAAAATTTGGCAGCCAGGAAATAATCAAATATCTTACTTAGATTCTTCTGCGTCCTTTTTTATACCATTCAGCATTTCAAACAGCTGCTTTCTGGAAATACTTTCAGAAGATTCTATATTGCTTTTCATTGTCTGCCTGAGCTCTCCTCTGAGAACTTTTACATTCTGCGGAGCATTAACACCAATTTTAACCTTATCTCCGCTTACTTCAATAAGTTTAATTTCTATTTCTTCATTTATAAACAATGATTCACCGGATTTTCTCGATAAAATCAGCATGATTACTCCTTTCCGGCCTGAAAAAGCTTATATCTTACAGAATAATCTCCATCCAGAATAAGCTGCATAGCCTGATTATTTTCAGAATTTATTACAAGCGGACTTCTGAGATTTACTGTACTTTCGTAAATATCATCTTTAACGACCATCATCAGCCATATTTCGTATTTTCCCATTCCAAGGGCTTTGTTTGCTTCCTTTTCCACATCAGGATCATATCCCGGTACTGTCTGAATCGGATTTGATATTATAAAGCAAAGACCCGGCTCCTCAACAGACTGAAGCCACGCGATCTCACCGTTAAAATCATCATCATATATTATTATAAAGTCGGTATATTCTTCAAAACCAAAAATCTTATTTTCAAATTTAATGATGTCAGCTTCGTTTATTTCTATTTCACCGAAATCTCTTGTATTAATTTTCATGATATCCTCATTTCCATATCTATAATCAAACGGGATTGTTCAAAATCAGTTATATGTTTTGAACAATCCCCTATTATTTATTCTTCCTCCACCTAATCAGGATCTGAGCTGGGCGGAACATACATAAATCCGCCTAAATATTCAATTTCCACATCTGCAAGCTGCTCGATCTCAATGCTCATCTTACTGGGAATAAACTCCATTTCCTTAGCGGCTGTTTTCCAGTCAAATTCAACTTCACTTTTTTTGACTTTAAATGTTGTGGATGCCGGTTCCCATGAAGCATGGACCCTCTCACTCGGAATAGTTCCTATCACAGTCTCTATCGTTATATTACTCAGAGATTTCTGATGCATAAGCTGAGCAATAGTCATTCCCTGCTGAGCAAGCTGATTACCCATATTTACGTATTCAGAAGTCACTTCGTTAGCGGTTTTCTGTGTTTTTGCAGGAGCTTCACGAGTTACATCTGCTATCGACTTCATCCCCATGCTTCTGCGCATATCAGAGGAATCAAGCCTGAGTTTTATATTTTCAGAATGAGATTCTATTGACAGAGGAGTGGTTTTCTGACTCATCTGAGCCGGTTCGATTTCCGGTGTAATGAGTCTTGCATTTTCTGTCTTAATGTTATATTCGATCGGTATATATGTTATATCCAGTAATTGCATACTAATACACCTCACTTATCATTAAATAATCATCCGGTATTCAAATTACTGTACATAATCCATAAGCGATTTAGGAATCACCTTTGAACCAAACTGGAGTGTAAGAAGCCATGAATACTCAAGGTTCTTTTCATTAATAAGCTCATCAGTATCCTTTATATATTCAAGGTTTGACTGGATCTCGGTAAGAACATATTCTTCATCCTCAAGTCTGGTTGTATGATTGTCAAGATACTTTGTCCTGATGCCAATATCAGCAATTTCAGTAACCAGATTATCAAGAGTTTCCTTTAAATGATCATTCAGCACTGCAAGCTTGTCATAGTCCTTATCTTCCAGACATTTTGACATTTCGTCAAGAAGTTCATATGCATTATTAGGTGCTTCAAATGTATGCTCTTCGCCTTCAACATCTCTGTATGTCAGTTCAGTCGTGCCGTAACCCAAGCAATCAAGACCGGAAACAGACATATTAAACGCTGTTCTGGGATCAATTTTTCCGTTATTGAAGGACATGCCGATTCCGATATCAATATAAACACTGTCACTATAAGGAACCTTTTCGCCGTCAACCATAAACTGTCCGTCAGTCTTGCTGATATCATTGACATTGACACCATTAAAATACAAATCACCGTTTTCAACCGTAAAGGGAGCACTCATATTATTTGTACCGCCCAAAATGTATGTGTCATTATATTTACAGTTTGCAAACTCAATAATCTGATCTTTAAGTGAATCAAAGCTGATCTCATAAATATCTGATGCAGACCAGTTTGTACCGTTCAGCGCCTTTATCGTCTGTTCGTTTACATTGGCAAGAATATCCTTAATAGAAGTCATATTACCCTCTGCAACAAGCAGACTTTCGTTTGCCTTTTTAACATTATCCTGGATCTGCTCATTCTTATAGATCTGAGTCCTTACATTCAAAGCTCTCGTGCCTGCTGAAACCGAATCAGACATCTTGGTGATTTTTCTGCCCGATTCAAGCTTCATCTGTGAATCGTTAAGAAGTGACAGAGAACTATTGAGATTAGTCAGATAATTTCTTGTCATTGCATTGTTCGTTACTCTCATTTAAAACCTCCGTCACACTATTAAACAGCCATACGATTTATAATTACATCAAGAAGTTCATCCATAACAGTCATCATTCTTGCAGCTGCCTGGAATGATCTGTTATATGTCATCATGTTAACAGTCTCCTCGCTTTCACTGACACCTGAAATGGAATCTCTGTTATCCTGAATTTCTGACACCATTTTCATAGATGCTTCATATCTTCCCTCAGCATAAGTATTGTCACTTCCCAGGGTGCCCATATAATCTGCAACGAATTCCTGGAATGTGCCCGTAAACGTATCACTTGAAGTTGAGAATGTCTGCTCATCCTTGGTAAGCTTGTTTATAAGTTCAAGAAGAGCTGTATTATCTGTACAGTTATCTTCATTTATGAGATATGACGAATCATTCATGAGCGCATCGGTTATGTTTATATTTTTAGCCGATGTGAGAACTTCCGGATACACTTCAAATCCGTCTTCAGTCTCAACTGTTTCACCTACAAGCTTCTTATAGGAAATAACATTTCCGTCTGCATCCGTCTCATCAGGAAAGGTATTATTAAGAACATATGTAAGCTTCTGCGCAAAAGCATCAAGTTTATCCTCATAAAACAGAAAGCCGTTATAAGTCGATTCCGTTGAACTTATTACACCCATTCCGCGTCCGTTGATAATTTCCGTTGAAGCTCTGAAAATACCCACATCCTTTGCGGCATTTTCTCCGTCAGATGTCCAGTTAAGCTGAACTGTTCCGTTATTGTTCTCCTGATAATTTATTGCGTCAAATTCCTTATCCCAGACACACTTGTGACCATTCAGCTCAACAGTCACAGTGCCGTCATTCTGCTCTTCCACCTTGACCTTTCCGTATGCCGAAAGCTTATCAATGAGAAGATTTCTCTGATCCTTAAGCTCATTAGGACCATACTGTTCAGTATAGTTGTTTGTAACTATCGAACGCCTTATTGTCACATTAAGATCAGCTATATCTTTAAGGATGGTATTAGTTTCATCAACAGAAACTGAAAGGTCTTTCTTGTATTGCTCAGCGGATTTTTCAAGATTTGTGTAAAGTTTATTGAGCGTACGTGTTACATTTGAAACAGAATTTGCAAAAACATTCGCATCTGCTCCTGAGCTTGCATTATAGGAAAAGTCCTCCAGAGCCGTAAACATTTCCTTTATTGCAAAACTGAGTCCGTATCCGTTTCCGTCATCACCGACATCAAGTTCAGCGAGAATAGATTCAATATCGGAAAGCATCGAAGACTGCTGATCATAATATCCCGTATTCGCATATTCTTCACGAAAAGCAGTATCAAGCCTCTCATCGCGAAGCTGGGACACACCGTTGACATTTGTTCCCATGCCGGCAAGGTCAACTATATTCTGCTTGAGACGATTCGGATACCCTGCAACAGATACCGATACCTGGTCAACCCTCTGCCTCGTATATCCCTCTGTATTAATATTTGAAAGGTTGTTTCCCACTATATCAAGAGCTTTCTGGCTTGTAAAAACGCCTGTTTTAGCGGCTTCAAAGCCTAAAAATGTCGGTCTCATACGTTTTCCTCCCTAATTTAAATTTTCCTGTTGAGAATACCGATATTTCTGCTCTTTGACGCAACGCCCCTTGTATCGTAGCATTTTGCGTCAGTAACGGCACCTCTCGTAATGTTCTCCATGATCTTCAGATTGGTTTCAGCAACCTGAAGCGATGTCTTGTTCGAATGCTTCACACTGTCGATGGCGATCTTGAATCTCTGATAGAGTGACTGAAGCTGTTCCTTCTCCTCACCCCGGCAGGAATCAATGACCTCCCTGAACGTCATGTTTTCAAAGCCAAGCTCCTTTTGAATTTTCAGTCTGTCTCTTTCGTACTGCTCCGTACGCTTTACAATTGACTGATGCTCATTAAGGCATGCTTCTATCCTTTTCAGGTCGTCAGAAAGCAAAGCACTGAGTTTTTCCTTTTCTTTATCTGCTGTTTCTTCAAAAAACTCAGTGTATTCAAGCATGAATCCGTAAAACACTTCAAAAATTTCTTTTTCCAAAACTAAACCCTCTCAGATCAGATCCAGCGGCTGAGGATTGAATCCGCAACCTGCGAAGACGAAACTTTATAACTGCCGCTTCTGATCCTCTGTCTGATGTCATTGATCTTTTCTTCCGAAGCCGGAGCTGAAATCTCCTCAGCAGCTTTTTTTATTTCACGGCCATTCTCCTTGAATACAGATGCTGCGCTGCTCAGTGAAAACAGATCCTTTTTATTTGTACCGGACGCTGTTTTTTCCAGAACTGATGCAAACGACGGACCCTTTTTCTGATATGACCGCCCTGAATCGATATACTGTTTATATACATTTGTATTTACATTCATAAAATCAGCCCCTTCTCAAATTACTGCTTTGCGCAATTACTATAATATTAATCGTAACTTAAATCGCTGGTTAAATAGTATTTATGAAATTTTTCTAAAATTTAAATTATTTGAATTTTACAGTTGCAAATATACGCATTTTCTGATATAATATATTTGTTAGAATTATGTATTTTTGGGGAGGTTGCTGCAGAATTGAGTATAAACTTTGCTATTATTACACAAAAAGGCGGAGTAGGCAAAACTACAACTGTCAATGCACTGGCAGCTTCATTTACCAAAAAAGGATATAAAGCACTGGCTGTGGACATGGATCCTCAGGGCAACCTCTCTTTCAGTACCGGAGCTCATCCGAATTTACCTACTATTTTTGACGCGATCTGCGGAAAATCAAGAGTCAAATCCTGCATTCAGGACAGACCAATGGCAGATGTAATCCCATCGAATATTCTTCTTACCGGTGCAGAACTGGAATTCACAGGAAAAAACCGTGAATTCATTCTTAAAAATGTCCTGAGTGTTGTGGACAGCGATTATGATTATATCTTCATTGATTCCCCTCCGGGTCTCGGTTTTCTTACAGTAAATGCTCTTTCTGCGAGTGACTATGTAATTCTGCCCATGCTTCCGGATATTTTCAGTCTCCAGGGACTTGTACAGGTCTATGACACAATTGAATATGTAAAGAAATCCTGTAATCCGGATCTTGAGATTGCCGGAATACTTATCAATAGATACAACAGAATGTCAAAGCTCCACAGAGAATCGGTAGGCACGGCACAGATGTTTGCACAAAATTTTGACATTCCTGTATTCAGCACTTTTATCCGGAACAGCGTTGCCCTCTCGGAAGCTCAGTCGCTTCAGTGCGATATTTTTGAGTATGCACCGAGAGCTGCCGGGGTAAGAGATTATTTCAGACTTTCACAGGAAATTATAGATAATAACTTTTAAAAATAACAAGAGGTGTATTTAATGGCTGTCAAAAAATCCAAACATGATATAGACAAGGAAGTCATGTTTAATAAAATTATGCCTTCACTCAACTCTGCCGATGAATACGATGAGGATGATATACCTGCTTCCAAACCACGTAAAAGAAAAACAACCGCCAGATCATCTGCCGCCAAAACAAGAACAGCAGCGGCAGCAAAAACAAAAATCCCTAAATCAGTCATCGCTGAGGAAGACGACTTTGATGAAGATGAAGAAGACATAATCGCAGAAAAACCCAAAGCAAAACGAACAAGAAAAACCAAAACCGTGCCGGAACCCGAACCCGACGATTATGAGGATGAAGCAGACGAAGAAAAGCCGAAGCCAAAACGCGGAAGAAAGCCCAAGGCTGTACCGGAACCCGAACCCGACGATTATGAGGATGAAGCAGGCGAAGAAAAGCCGAAGCCAAAACGCGGAAGAAAGCCCAAGGCTGTACCGGAACCCGAAATCGACAATTATGAATATGAAGTGACAGAGGAAAAGCCAAAGCCTAAACGTACACGAAAGCCCAAAGCCGAGCCGGAACCTGACACTGATGATTATGAAGATGAAGATGTTGAGGAAGAACCTGAGGATAACCCCAAGGCCAAACGCGGAAGAAGCACTGCTGCCAAGACTAAAAAAACAGCGTCCAAAAAAGAACCTGTTTTTGAAAATGCTGACAATGCTCCTTATGAAGTTATAAATATCAATGAAGAACTGATGAACCTTAAATTCGATGAGATCTTCACCAAATTTAACCGATGTCACTGCAACGGATGCCGCTTTACAGTCATGGCACTCGCTCTCAATGAACTCAGTGCAAAATATATTGCTGTAAAAACCAAAGACAAGGAAGCTGTTATAAAAAATGCTGACGATTCAGAAGTTCAGGCAGCAGTTATCCAGGCAATTCTGAAAATTATTATAAATCCTATCCATAACTGATATTTAATCTGTCCTTTATATGCCGATTAGTATTATATATAATGTATAAGAGGAGGTATTTTTATGAACATGAACATTCAAAAAACAAATGATTCTTCTGTTTTCACTTCCGGAACAGTTTCACAATCAGTAAAAGCTGCCGAAATTGAAAAGAAAGCAATATCAAAT
>JBJEQV010000011.1:0-4780 GCA_051881915.1 Porcipelethomonas sp.
TGAGTAATTTCAATCCGGATTCTGTTCTCTGTAACTGCCTTTATTATATCAGACCGTTTCTGTCAAGTCAATAAATCTGAACCATTTGTCAAAACTGCTTCATTGACGATTGTTTGTACAAACTTTATCACTTGATTAGTTTCGTGTTCATAAATTCTGTTTTTCATTCTAATTTACATTATTCTGTCAATATGGTATAATTAAAATAGAATCAATTTTGTTTTAACTTGGGAGGCTATGTGTATGAGAAGCAAAAAAAATTCTACTCTCGGATACATTATAGATTTTCTTAACATTCAGACCACAGCAATGGCCAAAGCACTGCATGTAGACCCAAGCCTTATCAGCAAATGGAAATCCGGTGCCAGACAGCTAACAGAACAATCCGTATATTTTGATGAAGTGATTCAGTTTCTTCTGGAAAACAGCGGATATGACGATTACAGAACTTTAAGAAGTGTTTTGACGGAGCTGTTTCCTCATGAACAGTTTACAGAATATTCTCAGCTGGAAAAGTTTCTGAGATACGCCCTGTCTGATAAAATTTCGGATAATACATCAGACATATCACAGGTTATGTTCGGAAACGTTAAAACAGTACCGGTAATGATCTTTGATGAGATGCAGGGACGGCATGATGCAGTCAATAAGATTTTTGACTATGCAGAATCAATAGCTGACCCCGGTGAATTAACTTTTATAGATACTGATTCATTTCAATGGATATGGAAAGACCTTGATTTTTCACAGATTTTTACTCAGCGTCTGCTGAAACTGCTGAATAAGGGTTATCACGCCACATTTGCAATACGCAATTCTTCTTCAAAGGAAAATTTCCGCAGGTTCTTTGATTCATGCAGTCCGATAATATTCCATAAAAATGTCAGCTGGTATTATGTACAGTACTATGATGCCCCAATTATAGGATTCTCCCTTATGCTTATCAATCATTCCATATCCGTAATAGGAATGTTCACTCAGGAAACTAATCTTACAACAATGGTTTTCAAGGACAGTTCTGTTATATTGCAGCACGAAGCCTTCGCCAAAAATTTCATTATGAATTGTATTCCACTGTTTGAGGATTTCAAGCCCTTTGAAATGCCGAAAATTATTGCAGATACTCCCAGATTCAGAAGAAAATACTCCTTTTATGCATTTCTTCCTGTCCCGGCATTTATAGCTGTGGATACCGTATTGCTTAAAGAGATACTATACGAAAATAAAATGGAGGAATCATCTGATACATTTCAGAGTGTTCTGGAATTAAACCGCTTTTTTCAGGAACTTTCAGGAATTCACAATAACGGAGTTTTTTCAGATAATCAGGAAACTATTCTGATATTTCAGATAGAAAAGATGATTGAAAGAGCAAGAAAAAGAACATTTGAAAGCAACAGTCTTACTCTGTCATGCAGGAAAAAAATCATAATACAGCCAAGACAATATGCAGCCGAACTTCGTTCGCTGGCTGATACCCTGCGGTCAAATCCAAATGTTCATATTGTGCTTGCCTCTGAGAAAGATACCATTTCTCTGCCATACATCAACTGCTGGTGTATGCAGAACAGCTATATGCTGCAAATGTATGATAAAGGATTCTGCTTATGCGATGAAAGCACAGTCGTTTCAGTTGCCTTTAATGCGCTGGAACGCTGTATACATAAAGTCCCTCCTGAACGAAAAGAACGCCAGTCTGTTGCCGATTTTCTTACAGAGCTTGCTGAAGAACTGGATAATAACTGATAATATCGTTTAATCGGAGCATTTACATGTGGGTTTTGTCTGAGAAAAAAATGATTCAGAAGATATTTTAAAGCATTATATGTGAATTCAGAAGAAAATGTACTGATTACAGTCTTTGAAAAAGATTCACAGATTCCTGTTTTCTGATATTTATGACTTTGCCGGAGAGATAAGAACTGAAAATCCTGCAAAGGGTAACTTTCGTTTTGCACCAGTAATGTACCTTGAAACTGCTTTGCAGAATGTGGAAAAATGCCACAGTCGACATTTGATGAAATCATAGAAAAATATGTGGAAATGAACATAGCACACCCCTTTCGTGAGGGAAATGGACGAAGTACCCGTATCTGGCTGGACGATATTCTTAAAAAAGAACTTGGATTGGTAGTGGAGTGGAGCAAGGCTGATAAGGAAGACTACCTGCTTGCCATGGAACGCAGCCCGATCAGAGATATTGAAATCAGGTACATCCTGAAAAGTACCCTTACCAACCAGATTCATGACCGTGAAATATACATGAAAGGTATTGACCACAGCTATTATTATGAGGGGTATTCTGTTTATAAGGCAGAAGAATTATAATTAAGATGATACCGCATAACAAGCAGCTGACATGATCAATATGTTACTGGAGACCATCAGCAATTAGCATTTACACAGTTACTGTGGTTGCTGTGAGTGATAATGAATATTATAAATACAATTTATTCCGAATCACTTTATTCGACGTAAAAATCGTAATTAAATCACAGAAAATCGTTGTATTTTTTGTGATTATATGCTATAATATGCTTGTATTATAATGATGGAGGTGCGTCTATGTATCGGATTGCTATTGAAAAACTGTTAAAATGGAAAGAAAGCAAACGCCGCAAGCCGCTGATCATCGAAGGAGCACGACAAGTCGGCAAGACCTGGCTGATGAAAGAATTCGGTAAACAGGTGTATGCAGATACTGTTTATATTAACTTTGATTCCAATTCCAGAATGGCGGAACTGTTTGCGTCCGATCTGGATACTGAACGTCTGATTATGGGATTGGAGTTATATGCCGGACGCAAAATTGACCCTGACAATACCTTGCTGATTTTTGATGAAGTGCAGGAAGTTCCGAGAGCATTGGCATCGCTCAAATACTTCTATGAAAATGCACCTCAATATCACATCGTCTGCGCGGGTTCTCTGCTCGGCATTGCTTTACATGAAGGTACATCTTTTCCGGTTGGAAAGGTGGATTTCTTAAAGCTCTATCCACTCTCTTTCAGGGAGTTTCTGATGGCAACTGGCAAGGAGCGTTTTGCGGAACTTCTTGATAAACAAGACTTCCAGATGATCGCAAGTTTCAGGCAAACATACATTGATGCCTTGAAGCAATATTATTTTGTCGGTGGTATGCCCGAAGCTGTACAGAGCTTTTCCGAAAACAAAGACTTTAATGAAGTCCGTGATATCCAAAAACGAATCCTGGCTGCTTATGAGCAGGACTTTTCCAAACATGCTCCAAATGAGATTGTTCCTAAAATTCGTATGTTGTGGAACAGCATTCCTTCTCAGCTTGCAAAAGAAAACAAGAAATTCATTTATGGTCTTGTCCGTGAAGGTGCTCGTGCCAAAGAATATGAAACAGCAATCATGTGGCTTTCAGACTGCGGACTTGTCCATAAGGTCAGCCGGGTCAACGCTGCAGGTATCCCTTTGAAGGCTTATGAGGACTTGAAAGCATTCAAGCTGTTTATAGTAGATGTAGGACTGCTTGGCTGTATGACAGGACTTCGACAGCGTACATTACTCGATGGCAATGATCTTTTTGCTGAGTTTAAGGGTGCTTTGACGGAACAGTATGTTTGCCAGCAGCTAAAAACTATCGAAGATCTGGGCGTTTACTACTACACCAACGACAGAGGTTCCTGCGAAGTTGATTTTGTTGTGGATACCGGCGAACAAATTATTCCGGTCGAAGTAAAAGCGGAAGTAAATCTCAGGGCCAAGAGCCTGAAAACTTATCAGGAGAAGTTTTCGCCCGAATTGTCCGTTCGTACTTCTATGACAGATTTCAAAAAGGAAGATTGGCTTGTAAATCTTCCGCTGTATGCAATTGAACAGATTACAAGAATATAGAAGGCGTCGCAAGAAACTGGCGGTCAGCAGATATCATTTCCTAAAAAGCTTTACCGTTCAGATTACATTTATTCGTATATAAAGACAGAAATATCCGTGAACAGGCACGACTGCACAGACAGGAAAAAGATTTCAAATCAAAAGGCATTCATTTGCTGAAAGCAACAATGTCAAACTGGGTATGCTATTATATGTTCTATCAATCCCTGAAACTACGCTGTTTCGGAGTTTGTTTTTATATTGAAACGGATGATTTTGACCCTATAGCTAACAAATTAATCTGAAGATATTATAGTAATTAGAAAATGCCATAATAATTATCAGGTGTATTTGGGTTGAAAATCATCAATTCAGTTTTCGTTCAGAAAACTGAACGCTGATAATAAATAAGCCTTCTTGCAAAGATGCGTGAAAATCAATCTGTATATGGGATTGTGAAGTATTACGGATTCTGTTGAACTGGCAAGGCAGGAAGAGAAAAATCAGTAAACAAAAAGCGATTCAGATGTTTGAGAATGGTTTGCTGGACAAGTTTACAGCTGGCAGCTTACAGTCTTTGAAGGAGATTCACAGATTCCTGTTTTCTGATATTTATGACTTTGCCGGAGAGATAAGAACTGAAAATCCTGCAAAGGGTAACTTTCGTTTTGCACCAGTAATGTACCTTGAAACTGATTTGCAGAATGTGAAAAAAATGCCACAGTCGACATTTGATGAAATTATAGAAAAATATGTGAAAATGAACATAGCACATCCCTTTCGTGAGGGAAATGGACGAAGTACCCGTATCTGGCTGGACCGACATTAAAGCCACTAATTTAATACAGTAAATAGCAAAAAGAACGCTCAATACCAGGCGTTTTTTTTCTTTTGAAAAAGCAAAATAATTTACTTTTCATGAAATATATGCTATAAT
>JBJEQV010000012.1:0-23194 GCA_051881915.1 Porcipelethomonas sp.
AAAGTATTTCAAATTCCATTGCCTTTTCCAGACCCTTATATATATTTAAGCTGTCATCATAACGAAATACAACTTTTCTGGTCTCAAATTTTTCGATCACATCTCCCAGTTCCTCAATCACAGGAATGGATTCTGTTGAAACTCCGCCGCCCATACCTGCCATGATATTTTTTTCTCTTGCTTTTACCAGCATATTTCTGACATACCCTGTGATCTCATCGCTGTTTATTTTTGAGCGGTCATAACCGAGAGACGCTGTAAAATCCACTCTTCCCACTGAAATACTGTGTATTCTTTCGATCCCCTCTACGCTGAGTATCTGATCCAGATTATTGTACCCTGTTATCGTTTCGGCATTAAATATAAAAAACATATCCTTACATTCATCTTCAGTATATACACGGTTTATACTGTTGAGAAATTTTTTCATTGCAAAAGGAGTCTCTATCATCGGAGCCATGATTCCCTTTGCACCCAATATCCTGCATTTTTCAATATCCCGTACAGCTTCACAGCCTCCGATTTTAATATAAATATCCATATCTGCACGAAAAACTATCTCATTTAATTTTACAAGTTCATCCTCTCTTGAGCCTTCTGCTTCAAACTCAGACTTAATGGCAAGTACATTATAATCATCACGCAGCTCCTTCAGCAGATCATACATCTTTGTTTCATATCTGTTCATAATATATTTTCCTCCTTTGATATCCGGCATCCAAACATGATTTATTACAGCAGTCCTCCGTCCACACGAAGCACCTGCCTGGTGATGAAGCTTGCCATATCCGATGCTAAAAATAAAACTGCATCTGCGATCTCCCGGGGCATGCCTTTACGGTGCATAATATTCATAGACAAAGCAATTTTCTCATCTTCCTCACTCATACTGTTACCCATATCAGTATCTGTCAGCCCGGGTGCAACTGCATTTACTCTGATCCCGTAAGGAGCAAGCTCCAGTGCCAGACGCCTGACAGAACCGATCACCGCTGCCTTGCTTGCCGAGTATTCAATATTTGCTCCCCCGTCAAATGCCGCTGAAGACGAAATAAAAATAATACTTCCCTTCTTGCAGCGCATCATATTTTTTGATATGAGCTGAGTCATAAGAAGCTGAGAAAATAAATTGACCTGAAATACTTCCCTGATCGTATCCATCTTTGTCATGGCCAGAGATCTGAGCGGCATGGAAACACCCACATTATTCACCATAATATCAATTGGTTTCTTTGCAGCAAGAATTTCCCTGGATCCGCATTTTACAGATTCTTCGCTTTCAAAATCTATATAAACAATATGTATATTAACACCGTTTTCTTTCATTAATCTGCTGCAGTGCTCTGAAAACTCCGGGTTTTCCTTACGGATCACAGCAAAAATATCTGCTCCGTTTTCAGCAAAGTTCTCAAGTATTGCTTTTCCTATCCCCCGGCTGCATCCTGTTACAACAGCTGTTTTTCCTTTAAGCAAATTCATAAGTTTTCTCCCAGATAAACGATTCTCGACATAGCCTCTATCATTTTATACCCGTCCCAGACAAACTCCAGCCCCATTGTCTGTCCCAGTGAAACAATTCTGTCAACACCTCTGACTCCGTTATCAAAAACGATCTTCCTGATCTCTTCCTTGCTCACTCCAAGGACAGAAACAGTCTGGCACTGCTTTGTAAGGACAGGAATTATTTCTTCAAGGTCTTCCTTAACAACATATTCAAAAAAATATCCGCTGCTGTCCTTATAGTCCATAATATCCGGCGTAAGCTCATCTGCCTGGACGCGCACTGTATAATTATTATCAGAAACCAGATGTATGCCCTTTCTGCTCATTGCCAGAGTACAGAAGGAAGCATATTTATCGGACGCCTGGATATGCTTCATATCATAATCCTTCTTTACAAGCTCATCAAGCGCATCCCAGAACTTTTTTCTTGCTTTACTTACCTGTTTTCCGGTCCATACAACAAGTCTCGGGGAGCTGCATGCATTCTGGTCAGTATAATAGGTGTCAGTATAAAACCCCTTTGCCACACTGCACGGATCCTGTTTCAAATACTCCTCCGAATCAATTACCGCCAGCGAATGTCTGTCAGCAAATGTCATTTCAACGGCACGCGGAGGAAGAGCAGCCTTTCTTATCGCTTCGATAGTTTTGTTTCCTCCCCATATTATCCTTACATCGCATAAGGAAGAAAGCTTCTGTGTTATTGCTTCATTGTGATCATAACGCAAAAAGCAGAAATAGGGCTTCATGTGACCATATTCAGTATCAAGCAGTTTGTTTATCGCATCGCATATTATGTCAGCCTGTTCAAAATGCTTGCTGGAAAGTCTTATAACCGTCGCATTTCCGGCAAGGAGAGATGATGTCATGGAAACCGCAAAATTAACCGGAACATTTGACGGAGCAATATGAAAAGCAACACCGCGGCCGATCCTGTTTTTATGATCCCTGTGATTCTCCCTTGCCCTCTCTACTGATGCCTTTCGGATCCAATATGCATAAGACACTACATCAGGATTTTTTCTTGTTCTTTTATCATGAAGTATTTCCGCAGAAAGAGCCGACAGAAATAATACAGCAGCATCTGAAAACACTGTAAGTGCAGGAACATCCGGCATTTGCTCCAGGATTTCAGGATTCCCCACAAGAAACTGCCAGTCATTTGAACTTATCTGCATAAGTATCACTGCACCCCCTTAATTCCGCACTCTTCATTCGTCCGGAAACCCTAATGTACTTGCCCTTCCTTCCGCACGGGCAATCATCCTCGCCAAGTATCATCCCCTCATCTTCTGTCAGCAGAGAGTGACCGGGATATGAATGCGGCAATACAGAAACGACCTGAATAATACCCTTTTCACCGATTCCGCATGGTGAAAAATCTCTGAAGTCACGTATGATAATATCAGAATATATGCTTGCATGAAGGTGGCCATATTCACATTCGGCATAAATGCAGCCGGTCTGTTCCACCATACCGTAATGATCAAGAAAATGTACTATACCGCATGCTTCATTAATGCTTTTTTTAAATACATCCCGGGATACCGACTCTGATTCAAGCTTTTTCCATCCTCCGCCTGTCATGAGAAAGGCTTCCGGCATATCGTACTTTTTCCCGAGTTTTTTCAGTTCAGAATAAAAATGCTTCCAGACCATGAATGTGAATCCGAAGATGATAAATCTCTGATTTTTGTATTTATCAAGAAATGCTTCCAGGACTTCTGTATTTAACGTCATATCATCATTCAAAGCATAGACTGTTTCTCTTGAGACAACACTGAGTCCTATGACCGCAGCTCCCCTGGCTGAAAACATTTTCCTGTCCTTCATTACAGACGGAGTATCTATGACCAGAAGAGGAAGACGTTTTTTTCCCCAGTAATCTGCAAGGATCCTTGTCATGACCTTTTGCTGGATCATTGCAGTATCCTTGTCAACAAAGATCTTTGAAGTTTTTTGTCCCGTTGTCCCTGAAGAGGTCATTATTTTAAAAATATCTTTTCTGTCTGCACTCATCAGATCGTATTCCTTAAAAAGCCTTACCGGGAAAAAAGGAATGTCCTCTGTTGAATTCACCTGTCTGCTGTCATAATTAATTGAATCCAGAAACCGGCTGTATTCTCTGCAATGAAGTCTGTGAAATTCAGTGAGCCTCATCAATTCGCTCTTTAACAGCTGAGACTTTTCAGTTTTTTCAAGCTCATAAGGCGCAAACCGGTAAAAATCTTCGATCATGTCAGTTTCTCCCACTCACATTTGATTTTTTCTGCTATCTGCAGGTCTGTTATACCGCCCTGCTCCCATACATATCTCTGGGAACCGGCATCAGTAAATGTATCTCTGAAGCCAATAAATATCTGCACAGGCGTATTTCTCTTTGTGGCCTTGTATTCAGCAACCGCGCTTCCCATTCCGCCTAAAATATTATGTTCTTCAGCCGTCACGATCATATCATAGCTTTCAAAAATCGAGTCCAGGGTCTCATAATCGAGAGGCTTTATAGTATGCATATTGTAAACCGAACAGCAAATGCCGCTTTCTTCCAGGATTTTCGCTGCTTTAAGAGACTCATTCACCATAAGTCCCGTAGCAATTACCGCTATTTTACTTCCGCTTTTCAGCTGAACAAGCTTTCCGGGAACAAAATCATAATCCTCCCTGTACACAACCGGACAGTTCTGTCCGCCGCTGAGTCTGATATACATCGGTCCGTCAGTCTCAGCAGCATACCGTGCCATTTTATATGCCTCCAAAGCATCAGCAGCGGAAAGAACAGTTATACCGGGCAGCGTCCTCATAAAAGCCATATCTTCAGTCGCCCAGTGAGATACCCCCGATTTTGCCGCAACTGTTCCGGCTGCCGTGCCGACTGCTTTCACATTGCATTTAAGATGTGACAGATGCTGACGGATATGTTCCAGACTGCGCACCGCAATGAATGAAGCATAAGTCGTAGCAAAAACACATTCCCCCGCCATTGCAAGACCTGCTGCAATACCGATCATATTCTGCTCAGCTATGCCCACATTCAGAAACTTGTCCGGATATTCTTTTTCAAATCTTCTCATTCCGGATAAAAGTGCAAGATCAGCAGTCAGAAGCATAAGATTTTCCTTTTCCGGGGCTATTTCAGGGAGCGCCTCTCCGAAAAAGGTTCCTCTTTGTCCGAGCATAGACCATTTTCTTATATTCTGTTTTGAAACTGTCATATGCCAAGACCTCCGATTTCTAATTTTGCCTGTTCATATTCTGCCTGAGTCAGACGATGATGATGCCATTCAGGACGGTTCTCGATGAAGGAAACTCCCTTTCCTTTTATGGTGTCGGCAACAATAACATGCGGTCTGGATTTTTCCTTATCAGAAAAAGCATTCAGCAGCTGCGAAATATCATGTCCGCAGCTGCAGCTTACATGCCAGTTAAAGCTTTCAAGCTTTGCCGTCAGATTTTCCAGTCCCATTACATCTTCGGTATCACCGTCATAGGATAAATGATTCCGGTCAATAATTGCCGTAATATTATCCAGTTTATAATGCGCAGCTGCCATAAAAGCTTCCCATACACAGCCTTCATTAAGCTCCCCGTCACCCATTAATACATATATCTGTGACGGTTTTCCTTTTTTCCTTGCGCTCAGCGCCATTCCTGTACCGACAGATATTGCCATTCCCAGACTGCCTCCTGAATACTCAAGACCTATTTCGCATCGCTGAGGATATCCGGTCAGTCTGCCTCCGTCTTTCTGGAATTCAAGGGTTTCTTCAGCGGGAATGAATCCTGCCAGAGCAAGTGCAGGAATATGAGACAGCACACAATGATTTTTACTGGGTATAAAAATATCTCTGTCACAATTCAAAGGATCATCCGGATCTGTCTGCAATACTTCTCCATACAAAACAGCCATGATCTCCACGCATGATAAGCTTCCCCCCAGATGTGAACCGTTGTTTCCCGAAGCAAGAGCCATATCAAGTCCCATGAGTCTGATATTTTTAGCCATATCATACAGACGTTTTATGTTTTTTTCAGATGTATCAAACGAATTTTTTCTGTGCATTTTTATATCTCCCGGAATATTTATTACAGACGCGGCAATCAGATACTGCCGGAATCTTTTCTCCATATTTTGCTGTTACTTCCTCGGTCAACAAGCAAAATGACATTTAAAATATTATTTCTCGGCTTTTTTGACAAAGCAATAATAATTATGTGCGTCCTCCGTCCAGAACCATGATCTGTCCTGTCATGTAAGACGCATCATCGGATGCAATATACAAAGCTGCCTTCGCGATCTCTTCAGCAGTACCCATTCGTTTGATACTCATCCTGTCCATGACCTTCTGAATTTCTTCCTCAGATTTGTAATTGCCCATTTCAGTATCAATAAGTCCGGGAGCGATCCCGTTCACCCTTATGTTATATGGTGAAAGCTCTTTTGCAATAGATCTGGTTATCCATATCAGCGCTGCTTTGCTTGAACCATACGCTATGTATCCCGGACCTGTTTCAATGCCGCCTACTGAGCACATATTTATAATACATCCGCTTTTCTGACGCATCATTTTTCTGGCGGTCATCTGCATTATTTGTATCTGTGCAAAAACATTCACTTCATAAACATGGCGGATTTTAGACACAGGAGTCATAGTCATAAGTCCGCCATGTGCAATTCCGGCATTATTAATCAGCACATCGGCATTTTCATTGTCAGAAAGAATTTTCTTCATTCCTGCTTTGATTTCTTCCTCAGATGACAAATCAAAATAAACCGGCTTGATCCAGACGGAATTTTTTTCTGCACACTCAGCGATCCGGCTTTCAAACTCCCGGCTGTATTTTCGGCTGCATGCCCAGATATTATTTCCTTCAGACGCAAATACCCTTACAAGCTCTGCTCCAATACCTCTGTTAGCCCCGGTTATAATTATATTTTTCTTCATAAATGTTTCCTTTAGCGTCCCGATGCCTGTCTGTTTGAAAACCTGTCGATCAACTCCTGCAGTTTTCCTCTCTTTTGCATATAAATTTCCTTCGATCCCGCCATTTTTATCATTTCTTTATTTCTTTTTTTATCAAAAACGTGACCGGTATCCTCCGAACCCAGACGTTTTGCAAGCCCGAGAGCCGGAAGATTATCAATATCTATCATTGAATAAATGTATTCCAGTTCAGTAGTATTAAAAATATAATCATGAAACAGAACCATTGTTTCTATTGTTTCGATCTGATTTCCTCTTAAAACAAGCCTGCCGGTTTCAGCGGTTTTACCGCATATATTATAAAGTGAAAAAGTACCTATCTTTTCACCGGATATCCTTTCGATAACAAGAAACATACTGTCCTTGCTGCTGATCTGCTCAGCTATCCATTTCTTTTGTGATTCAGGGCTTATATTCAGTTCCGGCATAAATCTGGTATTTTGTTTTTCTCTGCGGACAGAAAGAGTAAAATCGGCATCACTGCTGCCGGCTGTTCTTATCCTCACAAAGTTTCCTTCTATCGGATCAATTGTCATTTTGCATATCACCACATCTTAACATGTTATTTCATTTACGCTGTCAATTATTTTTTTTACATCTTCATTGCTCAGCCACATATGCATCGGCAGGCTGATCAGATGCTGACTGACCTCATGCGCCCTCGGACATGTTCCGTATGCATAGCTGTACATACTGTATTCAGTATTATCGCGGTAATGGACGCCTGCACATATTTCCTTTTCCGAAAGCTTTTCCAGCAGAAGTTCCCTGTCAGGAACAATAAGTTCGTAAATATGGTATGAACATTCATCACTAAAATCAGCCGGAACGATTCTGATGTTCCTGTTATTTTTAAATCCTTCATTGTACATTTCAGCGATTTCACGTCTGCGTGCATTTTCTTCGTCCAGATATTTGAGCTGTACAAGAGCGACAGCTGCCATAACAGCATTTCCGTTATATTTATATCCAAGATAGTCAACGTCATATTTCCATGAATATGTACCTTTATTTGACCGTGCATAGGTGTCTTTATTGATGCCAAGCCATGCCAGCTGACGCACAAGCTTGTCTTCCGGTTCCGAGTTAAAGCAGATCATTCCGCTGTCACCTGTGGGAAGATTTTTCACAGCCTGAAATGAATAAACAGCAGCGTCTATCCCGTCAAGTGTTCCCGGAATGATGCCGTTCATCCTGGTTCCTGCCATATGTGCAGCGTCAAGGATCAGCTTCAGATTATGCTTTTTGCAGATATTTATAATTTTCTCCAGCTGACCGACGCGTCCGCCGTATCCGACAAAAACAACAGCCCTTGTTTTATCGTTGATCTTCTTTTCAACATCATCAGGATCAAGACAAAGGTATTCGTCAACATCTGCAAAATTCACTTTCATATTTTCATACATTATCGCATGATTCGTGGAGACAAAGGTAATCGGTGTTGAAATGATCTCATCACCGTCATTCCAGTTGTTTTCCATTTTCAGAATTTTTACAGCCAGATGAAGCCCTGCTGTATTTGAATTAAGAAAATATGCATATTTATGACCGGTATATTTTTTCCATGCAGCTTCAAATTCGACAGTCTTGAAGCCCATTCCCGTCCAGCCTTTTTCAAGGCATTCCCTTATGGCTTCCAGGCATTCGTCTATATGAAATTTTGGCTTTAATACTTGAATAGACATCTTAAATACCCCTTATTTACATACATTTTATTATATGGCTCTGATATTTGCCGCCATTGATCATTATCCCGGATTTATGCCGTCTGACAGCGCCGGGATATTATACAGCGACCCCTGCTGTCAGTCAGCTCAGAAAACTATCTTCGATTCCGAAAGCGTCGGATGATTTTTATCCTTTTCACTAAGTATGACCTCACTTATTTCGGGCCACCTGATATCAATTGACGGGTCATTCCAGATAATACCGCCTTCGTCCTCGGGATAATAAAAATCATCGCACTTATAAGTAAATAAAGCAAAATCCGAAAGCACCATAAATCCATGAGCAAAGCCGCGCGGTATCAAAAATTGTTTTTTGTTTTCTTCTGATAAATAAACACCTTCCCACCTGCCGTATGTCCCGCTGTTTCTTCTGAGATCAACAGCAACATCATAAACCTCACCTTTTAACACTCTGACAAGCTTGGCCTGAGGATGTTTTTTCTGAAAATGAAGTCCTCTGAGAACGCCTTTTTTCGACAGGGACTGATTATCCTGAACAAATGTATAATCAAGACCTGCTTCTCTGAAATCACGCTCATTATATGTTTCCATAAAATATCCGCGATCATCTCCGTATACCTTTTCATCAATTATATACACATCTCTTATGCCTGTTTCATTAAAAACAAAATTGCCCATAATAAAAAGTCCTCAGTATTGTAATTTATCTTCAGCAACATTCTGCAGATGCTTTCCGTACGGAGATTTGCCGTATTTTACAGCGGATTCAAGAAGCTCTTCTCTGCTTATCCATCCGTTTTTATACGCAATTTCTTCAGGCGCTGATATTTTGATGCCCTGCCTCTTTTCAATCATCTGAACAAAATCCGACGCTTCAACCAATGTATCCATCGTTCCTGTATCAAGCCATGCAAACCCTCTGCCAAGAAGCTGCACATCAAGATTTTTTTCTTTAAGATACATTTCATTTAATGTGGTTATTTCCAGTTCACCGCGGACTGAGGGCTTAACCTTCAGTGCCTTTCGGCTTACACCCGACGGGTAAAAGTATAATCCCGTAACCGCGTAACTGCTTTTTGGATTTGCCGGTTTTTCTTCAATAGAGACTGCATGTCTCTCAGAATCAAATTCAACGACTCCGAATCTTTCCGGATCGTTGACATTATAAGCAAAAACCGTTGCCCTCTGATTTTTTTCCGAATCATTTACAGCTTTGCGAAGTAATTCCCCGAATCCATTTCCATAAAAAATATTATCCCCCAGAATCATTGCACATGGTTCATTATTTATAAATTCCTCACCGATAATGAAAGCCTGTGCCAGTCCTTCCGGATTTGGCTGCTGAGCATAGGAAAGCTTTATTCCGAACTGACTGCCGTCGCCCAGAAGCCGCCTGAAATTCGGCAGATCTGCCGGGGTGGATATCACAAGTATATCCCTGATGCCCGCAAGCATGAGCGTTGACAGCGGATAATAGATCATGGGCTTGTCGTAAACGGGCAGCAGCTGTTTTGATGTCACAAGCGTCAGCGGATACAGTCTCGTGCCGGAACCTCCGGCTAAAATAATCCCCTTCATTCTTTGTTTACCGGTTTGATTATTTCTATGGCATACTTGTTTGTTATAAGCCTTATTAATGATTCTTTAACATCAGAAACATTGATCTTATTTAAAACATCAGCAAAATAATTGATATTTTCCTGAGATAACAATTCTGATCTGTGCGGTACCGCTTCGATGATATTCGTAACATAGCCATCGCTGGTTAATTTGCTGAAAAAATCATCAATACACATATTTAAGCAATAAGGCCGATTAACATTTTTAATAATCCCTGTAATATACAGAAAACTCAAAATATCATGAACATTATTAAATGAAATAAACAATTTACCGCCTGACCTAAGGAGCTTATAAGCTTGCTTTATCACTGAATAAGGTTCAGCATAGGAATTTATCGGGTTTCCTATAATAATATAATCAAAGCTGTCATTTTCAAAATCACATAACAAACATTCTGCTTTGCCCGAAAAAACGTTATTTGCTCCGCAAATCGACTGTAAATCTATAAAATATTTGGCTTTCTGTGTAAATGCAAAGCATTCACAATTGAATTTGCCGTATTGTCTGAGGTGATTTTTTATTTCAAGAACCGGAGTGCCGCATCTGACATCAATCCCTAAAATCCTCGGGGTCGGATCCACAGTATCCTTTATGGCAGGAAGGAATTCCGGAATAAAATTATTAACATCATCCCATGCGTCTATGCCAAAATATTTATCATTAAAATTTTTTCGGCCTACTTCAAGTGATTTTCTGAAATCTTCAGGATTTTTATTTTCCATCTGAAATACTTTATGATTATGGTGAATCCATGTATCTTTTGCAAGAATAACTTTATATCCGGCTCTCCTTGCGCGAAATGCAATGTCATCATCGCTGAAATCATGCAAAAAGCCCATATCACCGACGGGAGAACCCATTGCGTATATACAATCCTTCTTATATAAAGTACCCAGGGTTATTATTCTCATTCTTTCATGCCACTTGGTGGGATCAGATATGTTGAATTCAGCCGCCTTTTTCTGCATATCATCAAAATCAGTAAACTTCATATCATATTCCTGACGGTTGCTTACATTGGATGATACCGGATTGACTATACCTATTTTAGGATCTGACTCTGCAACGGCAATAAGGTTATGAAGCCAGTTAGGTGTGACTATCAGATCATTGGTAACAGAAACAAGATATTTTGCTATCCACCCGATATTAATAAAATTGGAAGGAAAGCTGGCAGTAATATTTTTGCTCAGTCTCAAAATCCTGACCTTGTCATGCTCTACCGATTTAAAATACTCAAACGTACCGTCTGAAGATCCGCTGTCAATAAGCATAAGATCATAATTTATTCCTTTTGTATATTTCAAAACACTTTCAATACATTCTTTTGTTTTTTCAAGACGATTAAACGCCTGTATAGATATGGTCACATCAGAATGAAAATCTGACATAGAAGCTGCTGAAAGCACCATATTTTTTCTTGCTTCGATCAGATCATCCGAAAAGTTCATAGCCTTTGCGTTGTCTGTATTTATTTCATATATAATCTTCTCCATTACATACCGGAAAAGTCACTTCCTCAAAAGAACTGCTCTTCCCTTCCTCCCTTTAAAAATTTGCGATCCATCCAGAAAATCAAATTATACTATATTAATCGACAAAAAAAGCATAAATTCAAGTAGCACCCTTACAGCTGCTTATCGGTACAGTATCTGTTTCCCTGCCGTTCTGTCTGAATCAATCAAGTATCTGAGCAAAAGCAAATGCCGGCATTGCCGGCATTTATCAAGCTGCTTATTTCATTTTAAAATCCTTGTTTTGTCTGTATAAACCGCAGAAGTAGCTTATGGCATATTTTACATCATCGGCTGTAATATCCCTTAAAACAAGCTGATTTTCATCTGAATCAATGTTACTCATAAGAACCGCTGTCAGATTGTTATCCTTTTGCTTCTTATCCTTGTGCATAATACCGATAAATCTGTCCGCATCAATATCAAGATGACGTTTATCAATATCTATAACTTTCAGCAGAACATTCTCACTTTTACCGGCAAATTCCTCAGTCATCATGCAAAATTTTACAGACAGACTGTTTGCCATTATCATCCCGATCGCAACAGCTGTCCCGTGCGGGATATCATATTCTGAAATGACTTCAAGTGCATGCCCGAATGTATGTGCAAAGTTTAACTTGATCCGTTCATTGCGGTCAAATTCATCAATTTCTATGAATTTCTTTTTAAAAGCCAGACTGTTCCTCACATAATTATTAACCGTCTTACTTTCTCTTTCAATCAGATCACAAATGCTTCCGGAAATACATTCAAGACTTTTTTCTCCGTTCATTATATTAAATTTCACAACTTCTCCAAGTCCGCTCTTGAAGTCACGGTCAGTCAAAGTTCTGAAAAAATCAGGGCAGATATGTATCTCATCCGGAGGATAGAATGTACCCAGCAGATTTTTGTACTTTTTATAATTAAGAGACGTTTTTCCTCCTATACAGCTGTCACACGAAGCCAGTAATGTTGTAGGAACAAATATCCATTTTATTCCCCGGTACATTATATTTGCAACAAAACCCGTTATATCCTGGATGATACCCCCTCCTACCGATATGAGCACTGCATTTCTTTTTGCAGGTATATCCGTCATTTTTTCACATATTTCCAGTGCAGTATCAATCACTTTATTCTGTTCTGACGCCTCGATCAATAATAATCTTTCGCCCGGAATGTTTCCGAACAATTCCTTATAAAGAGAATAAACATTTTTATCTATTACATACTGTGCATTGCAGACCGATGACAATTTCTGAATAAAATCAAAACCGTCTTCAAAAATCACATCATAATCCTTCAGACCGGACTGTATCTTCATATTGATGTATAACCTCCATCCACCGCTATCAGCTGTCCCGTAAGATAAGTGTTGTCCTCTCCCGCAAGAAAGCATACGACCCTGGCAATTTCGCACGGCAAAGCCATACGCTTCATAGGTATTTTCTCCGATATTGCCCTTATTTCTTCTTCCGTATTATTTTTTTCAGTAAGTTTTGTAAGGGTAAATCCCGGGCATACAGTATTGCATAATATATTATATTCTGCACCTTCAACAGCAACTGTTTTTGTAATCCCGTGAATACCATGTTTTGTTGCGCTGTACACAAGCCGTCCTCTTTTTGAAACGATCCCCCAGATGGATCCTATATTAACTATTCTTCCAAATCTGTTTTTTTTCATAGGGGTAATGAAAGCCCGGATAAGTTTTAACGGTGATATAAGATTAATCTGCATCGTCCTTTCAATTTCTTCATCCGTAATATTTTCTATATCATTTATTTCATTTATTCCGGCATTATTAATGATTATATCAAACGAAACATTTTTATTTTTTTCAGTATATGATTCAACAGAGCTTTCCGATGAAAGATCCAGTTCCTCATGACCCGGCGCTATGACCTTATATCCCATGCCTGCCAGCTGCCCGGCAATTTCCCTGCCAATACCCTTACTTGCACCTGTTACAAGAGCCGTTCTGTTTTCCATAACTTCTCCTCCTGTTCAAAAGAAATATATTTTTTATTGTAATCACCGGCAGACCAATACATGCAGCATGTCATAAAACCGAAGATTTCTGATGTAATATCCGGACGATACCGGGGGTCCGGCAATATACGTCAAGACGCATTTTTATGCCATAAGATATCTCTTTATCCCAAGCGAATCAAACACGTTAACTGCTTTATCCGAATTGTAATCTGCATTATCAGCCGCTTTTGAATTCAGCGTTCCCTTATTGAGAAGATACTTGTTGAGTGCTGTCAGGTCGGCAACGGTGACCTTTCCGTCAAGATTCACATCGCCCTTGATGTTACTTTCCGGGCTCGGAGGAGTATCCGGAACTGTTCCGTCCGGTTCAACGCCGTAAATAAGTACGCCGTCCTTGTAAACCGTGATCTTATCAGTTTTGACAGGTTCCTCGGAATCAAGCAGATCCTGATTTGAATAATCGTTTGACGCATCCCATCCGCTCTGATAGTCCGGGAAAACCAGCGCCAGCATTGTTTCGCACTGATGTCTTCCCTCAGAGATCGGCATCGCTGCCTCGCCGTTCGGATAGGTGACTTCAATATAGTAAATATTGTCCTTGTAATGAGTTACGGGCGAGAAAACCGCTTTATACTCCGCTCCGTACATTTCTGCCTGGTCACGGTCAACACGTACTACAATATCATCTGCACTGAATCCGGCACTGATAACTTCAGATGCATCAAAGTAATAACGATAGGACATATTGTCAACGACTCTTGCCGGCCATGCAGTGTGATTGGTAAATTTAAGGCTCAGAGATACTCCGCTGCCGCTGGACTGCTTGATCTGCGCCTCTACAAAAAACTCATCATCAC
Organism: Porcipelethomonas sp.; assembly: GCA_051881915.1. Classification (GTDB taxonomy): domain Bacteria; phylum Bacillota; class Clostridia; order Oscillospirales; family Ruminococcaceae; genus Porcipelethomonas. The sequence continues at coordinate 14,148 of JBJEQV010000012.1, forward strand.
GTTTTTCAGGCTCAGGGAATGAAGGATCGGTATCTCCTCCGTATTCTTCAGTCATTTTGGCCATAAGTCCGGTAAATCCGGCATTATAGTCGCAGGCAACCTCATTGTTTATGAAATTTTGCCTGTCATCAACATATTTCCCCTCTCCGTCAGGACCGCCTACAAGCGCACCATACAGGATGTGTCTGTTTTCCACCGGATTTTCCAGAGCGTTGTTCCATGATGAGTGTGCAGTTCTGTGATGTGCATTTTTCGGAGCATTATTTCCATACCCCACAACAAAGCTCTGATCCAGAGGATTGTCGCCAAGGCAGTAATCCGCCTGGGTTTTATAGAATTCTTCGTAGTCTGCCGTATCACCAAGGTCGAGAGTATCGCATGCGACCGCTGCAACAAATCCAGATGCCGCCGCATATCTCAGACAGCCCCATGTATGAAAATAAGCAAGTCCGCCGTCAAGCTTCGGAACTCCCGATACAAGATAATCAAGATGCTTCTTTACACGTGAAATATAAGTTTTGTCCCCTGTATTCTGCGCATACAGCACCATTGCCCCCTGCATAGAGTCATCCCAGCACATTGACCATGTATATTTAAGTTCATCTGATCCGAGCTCTCTGCCCAGATTGGGAATATAGCCTGTTGCCTTGTCGAGATATTCCTTTTTACCGGTAGCCTTGTAAAGCCAGTTTGCCGCCCAGAAAAGCTCGTCATAAAAGTGGGATGAACCGTAAAACCCTTTGGCGTCACTGTCCATGTATTCATCATCGCTTTTTGCGGTGTCAGCTATTTTAAAAATGTTCTCGGCATGTTCCAGGTAATAATCAGTCCTGTCGGAACGTCCCTGCAATGCGCAGCTGCCTGCTGCAAGAGCGGCTGCCATTTCGCCGAAAGCCGCAGAGCACTTTGTACCGGCATAATATGGCCTTCCCTCATATCCGCCGTTCTCGTTCATGCCGTAATCATAAAGCTCGACCGGTCCCCACCATGTATGATCCTTCTGTCCGTTTCCAACCTGGAATACTACCTCATCTCCCAAATCGCATGCGGCAAGATAATCAAGAACAAAGGTGAGATTATTAACATAATTCTCCATTTCACCGCATTTTTCAATACCCTCCGGATACTGATAAAGTCCCCAGGCAATCATTGATGCGGAGTATGCCATAGGAAGATTGAACTTCACATGGTCACCGGCGTCATACCAGCCGCCACTGATAAAGTCGTCCATTGTGGAATCCGCACGCCATTCAACGCGATTCCATTCCGGAAGCGGTCCCGCCTGCTGACATTCATAAAAATACAGTGATTTCTGAAGCGCCTCTGCATAGTTTATGTACGGTTTTTCAGCACAGACAGCCGGAGAAGCCGCCCCAAGTGATGAAACAGCAATAATTGCTGATGACAGCAATGCTGTAATTTTTTTCATAGTATTCCCCTCCTCATAAAGTCTCTTATATGATCATTACATATATAATTATTACACTATTTTTTCATTTTGTCAATGTTTTTTCACAACTGTGCACAATTGCGCATGATCTGTACAGGAAGTCCGGAAACACAGACAATCCTTTATTTTTTTCCAAGCTGCCAGAAAGCAACTGCACTTGCAGCGGCAACATTCAGCGAATCAACCCCGTTTGCCATTGGGATCTTGACTGTATAATCGCAGCTTCTGATAGTAGACTCCCTGAGTCCGTCGCCCTCAGTCCCGAGAATAACAGCGATTTTTTCTTCCGTTTTCAGTACAGGGTCATCAATATCGACGGTATTGCTGTGCAGCGCCATTGCAACAGCAGAAAAGCCCATTTTTTTCAGCTGAGAAATATACTCCGGTGAATGACACTCAAAATAAGCCCACGGGATCTTAAAGACCGTCCCCATACTTACACGCACCGAACGTCTGTAAAGCGGATCACTGCACCCCGGAGTAAGCAGCACCCCATCAAACCCCAGTGCAGCGGCAGAACGGAAAACAGCCCCCACATTCGTCTGGTTCATAACATCCTCAAGCACTGCGATCCGTGATGCTTTTTCGCAGATCCCTTCAACAGACGGCAGCTCCCTGCGCCGCATAGCACAAAGAACCCCCTGAGTCATCCTGAATCCGGCAATTTTGGTAAGCACCTCAGTATCGGCTGTATACACGGGAATATTCCCGCATCGTTCAATTATATCCTTTGCCTGACCGTTTATGTACTTTCTCTCGATAAGAACTGAAACAGGCTCATATCCGGCGTCAAGCGCCAGACGAATGACCCTGGGGCTCTCCGCTATGAAAATGCCGAGATCAGGCTCAAAGTAATGCTTGAGCTGATTCTCATTGCTTGCTGCATACGGTATCAGTTCTTCTGAGAAAAGGTCGTTTATTTCAATTATTTCCGGCATTGTTTCCTCCCCCAAGTCTTTTTATTTCTGTTATTGTTTTTAGTATATCATAACAGCTGACGATAATCAAGGAACATTTACAGAATAAGGAACATGGAATACAAAGCCTTGCAGACGCGTTTATAACAGCAAAAACCACTTGAATTCACCTATAAAATAATGTATAATAAAATATATGGCTTAATATATGTAATAAAATTACATTAAAGTAAAATTTATGGAGGGTAATAATGAAAAAGAAAAAAATAGCACTTGCATCATCGCTGCTTATTATGGCAGCTTCTGTTTTTATCATGCCCGGATGCGACGAGACAGTAAATGCGCTCAGAAATGATGAATTTGTTTATGAGATTGAAAACAACGAAGTTGTCATTACCGGACTTGTAAATACCAGTCAGTCATCAGTCCAGATCCCTGAACAGATCGACGAACTGCCGGTAACTACCATAAGAGAGCTTTTTGGCATATATGAAGAAGTGACAATACCTGATACTGTAACAACAATCGAAAGCAACGCTTTCAAATCAAGCTATTACCTTACAGATATCGTAATTCCCGAAAGCGTCACTGAAATAGGCAAAAACGCATTCAGCAACTGTCCGAATCTCGAATCCTGTGAGATAAAGGGTAACATAACTTCAATTTCCGACGGAACATTTTCCGGATGTGAATCCCTCAGAAGCGTAACGTACCCTGATACTGTTGAATATATAGGTTATTCCGCATTTTCAGGATGCAGCGCTCTTGAAGCAGTCACCATTCCAGAAAAGGTCACAGCAATAAATCCATATACATTCTATAACTGTTCTTCTCTTGCGGAGATCGTTCTTCCGGAGAACATCACCTCTGTGGGAACATGCGCATTTTCAGGATGCTCGTCAGTTACTTCCATGATAGTTCCCGAAGCAGTTGAGACCATCGGAGATTCCGCATTTTACGAATGTACATCACTGCAAACTCTGAAGCTTCCGTATTATGCGGCAAACGATGAGGACGGCACAGGAGACAGCATGTTCACCAACTGCAGCAGTCTGGAAAGTCTTGTCCTTCCTTACGGAATTGAAGAGATCGGAACCGCCTGCTTCAAAGGATGCGAAAAGCTTGAAAATATAATTCTTCCCGAAACCGTAAAAACCATAGAAGACCAGGCGTTTATGAACTGCAGCAGCCTCCGGTTTATAGACCTTCCCGCCGGCGCTGTTATTTACGGAAGCGATCTTTTTAACGGCTGTTCTTCTCTTAAAGAAGTTATTATACCGGATGTAACAGAGGAATTCGGCGGCTCCCGGTGCTTTAAGGACTGCGTCTCTCTTGAAAAAGTAGTTATACCGTCAAGTATTGCTTACAGCGCCAACTCTCTGGATATAAATTCATTTGACGGATGCAACAGTCTTAAAGAGCTGTACTTCATGAGCATGGGCACAAATTTTTACGGAAACTATCTGGGTTATATACATGACGAGACAACAGATACATATGTAAAGAACAGCGATTTCACACTTTACTGCCGCAAGGATTCCAATGCTGAAAAATATGCCGCAGAAAACGGGCTCAACTATAAAATTGTTGACGGCTCCCAGGCATATGTCTCATATTTAAGCGTTTACAGCAATTCCGAAAAAGCCAATGTGGAGTATTCAAGCTATCCTGAAGATACAATGCATAAAAACAGCCCTGCTTTCGTCTATAAGGACGGAGTATATGAAGTTTCTCTGGAATTCGGATACTTCAACTCACTCGGCAGCGAAACCGTTGCTGCGGTATGCACAGGCGTCTCATCTGCTGTCTATCCCGAATTCAATGCCGCACCTATGTTTGCAGAAATGAACGGATATAACATGACGGATTATTATGAGGATATTGTTTATACAGTAGAGGATATTGACGGAATATATTATCTTTTAATTCAGTTCAATACGGAAAACGATCTGGTATCCCAGGAGCTTACTGCCAATACAATTTACATCGGATTTGAAGTTTCGGGAATGACCGGCGAAGCCCATGACCCGTCTTATCTTATAGGTGATCTTGACACAAACGGCGTTATCACAGCAAGCGACTTCGTTATAATGCAGCAATATCTTCTTAAAATGAGACCGCTGAGCAATATCCAGTATATTCTCGGAGATATCAATGAAGACGGCGTTATAAATGTAATGGATCTAATCATGCTGAAAAGATATCTGATCAATATTCCGCTGGCGTTTAATTCATAATTTTTTACGGGGAGGTTTTTGAAAACTTCCCCTTTTTCGTTTGCCGTAAAATCTGTTTTTTTGAATTTTTTTGTGAATTTTAATAATTTATATTGACAAAATGTCGAAATTTATGTATAATTAAGTTAAATTAATTATATTGTTGTGGAACAGCAACAGAATCGGGGTATATATGAACTATAAAATACTTGTAACAGGCAAAGCTGCCTTAGTCAGAGATTTTCTTCAGCACTCCTATGATTACTTTAAAAGCATCAGCACATCCGAATATCTGAGAGATATCACCGCACATTTTGAAATGTTCAAACCAGATGCATATGTGATATTTGCCGACTCGCCTGGCAGCGAATCCACGGAAAACTTAAATAAGCTGAAAGAACACTATAATTATAATTCCTCCCCAGTTATAATCGTTGGAAACGCAGAAACTTGCGATGAATTGAAACTGCGAAATCCATATCTTGCCAATCTGTTCATAAAGCGTCCGATTTCTGCCGACAATATTGCACTTGCCGTCACAAGGTTTCTGGAAAAGCTTCAGAAGGAAGCCGAGAAAGCAGAAGCGGAAAAAGCAATGAAGATCCGTGAAAGACAGCTGAAGAAAGAAGCTGAAGAAAAAGCAAACGCAAAAAAACACATCCTTATAGTCGATGATGATAAAAGCGTTCTGAAACTGCTTAAAACAGCACTTGCGGATTCATATGATGTTACTACTATGATAAACGGTATACTGGTGGAAAAGTTTCTTGATGCAAAGGATGTTGATCTTATCATTCTTGATTATGAAATGCCTATTGAAACAGGAGCAGAGGTCTTCAGAAAGCTCAAAAATCATCCCAAGGGAAAAAATACGCCCGTATGCTTCCTGACAGGAGTTGCAGAACGGGAAAAAATAGAGGAGATAATGCTGCTTAAACCTCATGGTTACCTTTTAAAGCCTATAAATATGGATATGCTTATGGCGACAATACAAAATCTGACAGCGTAAGACAGGTGAATTTATGAATAAAGAACTATATCTGATAGATCTTATTGATGTAAATACATTGCAGAAAATACAGGACGGATTTTCCGATATGACCGGTATGGCGGCTCTTACCGCTGATGAGAACGGTGTTGCAGTAACAAAAGGCTCTAATTTCACGGATTTCTGCATGAAATATACCAGAAACAGTGTTTTGGGCAATAAGCGCTGTGAGCTTTGCGATAAAATGGGTGCGGAGCTGACCCACAGATCCGGAAAGCCCTGCAATTATTATTGTCATGCAGGTCTGGTCGATTTTGCGGCACCGATCATCGCAAACGGTAAAATGATCGGAAGCTTTATCGGCGGACAGGTCCTGACAGAAATGCCGGATCCGGAAAAGACCAGGCAAATAGCGGCTGAACTCGGAATAGATCCGGAACAATATATCGATGCAATAATGAAAGTCAAAATTGTTGAGAGAAAGTATATAGAAAAGACATCAAATTTCCTTTGCACAACAGCTTCCATTCTCTCGGATATGGCATATAAAAGCTATAAGCTTTACCTGAGCAATATCGAAATTGAAAAAGCCGCTAAAATGAAATCGGATTTTCTTGCAAATATGAGCCATGAGATAAGAACTCCCATGAATGCTGTGCTGGGAATGACTGATCTTGCCCTGAGAGAAGAAATGTCTCCTTCGGCGAGAGATTATCTGCATCAGATCAAAGCGTCGGGAAAGAATCTTCTTGTAATTATAAATGATATTCTTGACTTTTCAAAGATCGAATCCGGAAAAATGGACATTATTGAAGTTGAATACGAGCCGTTATCTGTAATAAACGATCTTTCAAGCATTGTAAACAACCGTATAGGCGGAAAAAACGTAGAATTTATAATAGACATCTCGCCCAGTCTTCCTCAGAAGCTTTGGGGAGATAATGTCCGTATTCATCAGATCATGCTGAATCTTCTTACAAATGCTGTTAAATTCACAAAAGAAGGCATGGTATGTCTGAAAATCGACTGTGAGAAAACTGATGACGATACTACTGCTGTTATAAAGGTAACTGTAAGCGATACCGGTATGGGCATTAAACAAGAGGATCTCAATAAAATTTTCCATTCATTCCAGCAGGTTGACAGCAAGAGGAACAGAAATATCGAGGGCACAGGTCTCGGACTTGCAATTTCCCAGCAGCTGCTGAGGCTGATGAACGGAAAAATATCCGTCGAAAGCGAATACGGGAAAGGAACTATTTTTTCATTTGAGCTCCCGCAGAAAATAATCAACGGTGCGCCTTCTGCCTCAAAGCCCGACAGAGATATTACAGCCGCCGTTTTCATAAACAACAAATACGTTAAGCAGCAGGTTATAAAGGACGTCGGCAGGCTGTGCAGTATCTGCACAGATCTTTCCGAGACATCTGAAAACATCAATGAAGTAAATGCAGATTATTTCATTGTGGAACAGTCTCTTTTTGAGGGAAGCATAAAGGATTTCTTTGTACAGAATCCTGAAAAGCAATGCCTTATTATTGACAAGTATAACGATATTCATGACTATAAGCTTCCGAATGTACGGATTTTGAGAAAACCCGTGTATTCTCTGGGACTTTATAATGCAATGGGCGTTCAGGTATCTGTTTCCAAAAGCGAATCAGACAACAGCAGCTTTTCATATATTTCTCCCGATGCACGAATACTTATTGTGGATGACAATCATGTGAATCTGACCGTTGCAAAGGGGCTTCTCGAACCTCTGAAAATGAATATTGATACGGCTTCCAGTGCCGCTGAGGCAATAGAAATGATCAAAAAGAATATTTATGACCTGATTTTTATGGATCATATGATGCCTGAGGTTGACGGGGTTGAGGCAACGCATATTATAAGACGTCTTATTCCCGGATATTCTGAAACTCCTATTATTGCACTTACAGCAAATGCAGTAGGAAACGCAAAGGAAATGTTTATCAGCGAAGGCATGAATGATTTTGTTGCAAAGCCAATCGAGATCAGGGACATAATATCCAAACTGCGCAAATGGCTTCCTCAGGATAAGATCGTCCCTGTAAGCAGTTCAGAAAACATCGGACAGAATACAGACAGGGAAAAAAGCAGGATAAAGATAGATGGTCTGAATGTGGAATCAGCAATTTCCCTGCTCGGCAGCGAAAAACTGTTTATGACTGCTTTAAAGGAATATTACTGCTCTATTGACCGGAAAGCAGATGTGATCCTTGAACATAAAAATGCAAAGCGATGGAGGGATTATACCATTGAGGTACACTCTCTGAAAAGCACTTCAAAACAGATCGGTGCAGATCATGTTTCAGAGCTTGCCGCTGAGATGGAGAAGGCAGGCAATTCAGAAAACATTGAGCTTATTAATCAGAAGACCGATGAAATGCTCCTTGAATACCGAAAGTATAAGGAAATACTTAAATCTGTATTTCCGGAAGAAAACACAGCAAATGAAGATAAAACAGCCGATCCGGAAACAATTCTGAAAATGATTGAGGAAATGCAGGACGCACTTGATAACTTTGATACACTGTTAATCGACGAAGTTATTGAAAAAATGTCCGCATATGAATACACGGACAATGAATATTTTGAAAAGCTTAAAGTTTCAGCCGGTGAATACGATATTGACCGATGCAGCAAAATCTTATCCCATTGGAAAAATAAGTATAATAAATGATATATTCTGCTCCGTCAATACATCAAAATCCCCCTCAGGGTTTAAACACCGAACATTTTTGCAAGCTTTTTCAGAAAGCTTCTGCCCTCTGACTTGCTCAGTACCTACGGCTCATCTTCATACTTGCCGTTCCCGCCCATAGAAAAGCCGGTCAGCTCTCCTTTTTCGTTCCAGCTCTCATTGCTCAGGACATGAAAACAGCACCTCTTCCGAGATGCCTGTGAACGTATTCAAGGGTAATATTCTCCTCATCAATTTCCTTAAGCCAGTTTTCGTCCATTTCCTCAACAGCCTTCTGCTGCAGCCTTTTGCGTTCATCCAGAAAAAATTCCGGTAAATGGTAAAACATATCACGTTCTTATTTATAGCAGCGGCGAAATACATGAAAACCATTCTTGCGAAAGCAAATGATATCGCCCGCATGGCAGACAATCTGTTTCTGTTTTCAAAGCTTGATCTTGGTGATTGTCCTTTTTATCCGGAGAAACTGAAAACAGGACAGGAAATCCTCTCTGTTGTCACATCAAATGAAAAGGAATACAATGAAAAGGGTATGCAGATTCTTTGCAAAGATATTCCGCAGGATGTGGAGGTTTATGCTGACCCTGTTCAGCTGCGCAGTGCCGTTACCAACATTCTGGAAAACAGTCTGAAATACAAAGACAGCGAAGCAGTAACCGCAGAGATTTACTGTGAAAATTTCGCAGAAGATGTAAGTGTTATCATTGAGGATAATGGTCCCGGAGTTCCGTCAGAGGCGCTGCCGAAG
>JBJEQV010000012.1:23294-24596 GCA_051881915.1 Porcipelethomonas sp.
TGCCGAAGTTTGCGTGAACATCTTGATATACCTATTCTTATGGTAACAGCCAAAAAAGAGGATATTGATAAGATCAGAGGTCTGGGACTTGGTGCAGATGATTACATAGTAAAACCCTTTTCGCCGGGAGAACTTGTTGCAAGAGTGCAGGCACATATTGCAACCTACAACAGACTGAAAGGCGGTATACAGGAGATTCAGCCGGAAATGACAGTAGGTGCAATCCGTATCAATCCGAAATCACATCGTGTATTTGTAAAGGAAAAGGAAATCAGCCTTAAGAATAAGGAGTATGAGCTGCTGCTTTTTCTGGTAACAAATGCGGACATGGTTTTCGATAAGGAAACGCTGTATGAGCGAATATGGGGCATGGACGCTGTCGGCGATAATGCAACAGTGGCAGTTCATATTAACAGGCTCCGTGAAAAAATTGAGGATGATCCTTCCAGTCCGCACTATATTGAAACAGTGTGGGGTGTGGGATACCGATTCAGAGCGTAGGTGATGTGCTGTGTGGATTACCTTTGCATTTGGTTCAGCTCTTTTTGCCGGAGTTACTGCCGTGCTTGCGAAGATTGGAATCAAAAATACAGATTCCACAGTTGCCACGGCTATCCGGACGATTATAGTTCTGTTTTTTTCCTGGCTGATGGTCTGGCTCACTGGAGCTTATCAAGATATTGACAGCATTTCAGGAAAAACTTTGCTGTTTCTCATATTGTCAGGACTTGCAACCGGAGGCAGCTGGCTTTGTTATTTTAAGGCTTTGCAGATCGGTGATGTAAACAAGGTTGCGCCCATTGATAAGTCAAGTACGATACTGACGATGCTGCTTGCTTTTCTTGTACTTGGAGAAAAACTCAGTGCAATCAAAGTTATTTGTATGCTCTTAATTGGCATCGGCACTTATCTTATGATAACGAAAAAGCAGCCCGATAATGAAACAAAAGGCTGGGGCTGGTTATGGTACGCTGTGCTGTCAGCAGTATTTGCAAGTCTGACATCGATTCTCGGTAAAATCGGAATAAGCGAAATTGATTCTAATCTTGGTACTGCCATAAGGACAATTGTTGTGCTGATTATGGCATGGCTCATGGTTTTCGTAACAGGTAAGCAAAGTGAAATCAAGGCTGTCAGCAAACGAAATATGCTGTTTATCTGCCTTTCGGGATTGACCACCGGATTGTCATGGCTTTGCTATTATAAGGCTTTGCAGGATGGTCAGGCAAGTGTGGTTGTGCCGATTGATAAGCTGAGTATTCTGGTAACGATTGCTTTTTCTTACTTTGTGCTGAAAGAAAA
>JBJEQV010000013.1:0-4731 GCA_051881915.1 Porcipelethomonas sp.
TACATCACACTATATGGAGGAGGTAGAACAGATATGCACCCGTATTGCAATTATGGATAAGGGAAAGAAAATTGCAGAAGGTACAAAAGCCGAACTGAAGAGAATGATCAAAAATACTGAAACAATAACAATTGAGATCCTGGATATACCGGAAGGTGTTCTAAAGGAACTGGAACAGCTTCCGCATGTTTATGAAGTAACATATAAAGATGAAAAACTCATTATAGGCTGCTCAGGCGGAAAGCATAATCTCATAAGGATCCTGGACGTTCTTCAGAAGAATGAAGTAGGATTCGGCAGAGTGTACAGCGAGCTGCCGACTTTGAATGATGTATTCCTTGAAATCACGGGCAAAGCACTGCGTGACAGGGAAGACTGATAAAATAAAAAGGAGATTTTAATATGTTCTGGCATAATTTAAAATATGAAGTCCTCAGCGGATTAAGAGTAAAAGATGTTATTTTCTGGCTTATTCTTTTTCCGATCGTTCTGGGAACGTTTTTTAAAATTGCATTTTCGGATCTTTATGAAAAGGAAAATCCCGTTTCTCCATTTAAAGTGGCTGTTGTAGAAACAGAGGGAAATGAAGTTTTTCATTCTGTTATGGATGAAATATCAGAAGGTGATACGCCTCTTTTCAAAGCAGTTTTTATGAACGGGGATGAAGCTCTTGAAAAGCTGAAAAACGAAGAGGTTTACGGAATAATCTATTCGGATAATGGTCTTTCTCTTACAGTAAGCGGAGAAGGACTGGAGCAGTCAATCATTAAATCCTTTGTTGAACAGTATACTATTCAGGAAAAAATTATAACGGATACTGCTAAAAACCATCCTGAAAATATAAATGCAGTTATTTCAGCTCTCGGAAATCAGATCTCATCAAATACTGATATCCCGCTGACCGAGGGAAATACGGATTATTATATCGGATATTTTTATAATCTGATCGCAATGGTAGCACTTTTCGGTTCTATTACAGGACTTCATATCTCAATCAGCAGTCAGGGTAACCTTTCGGCTCTCGGTGCAAGAAAATGCTGCTCGCCGACACCTAAAATCATAAGCATTATTACAGGCCTTATCGGAAGTTATATTATTCAGGCTATATGTGTCTTAATATCAGTAAGCTTTATTGCATTTGTTCTGCGTGTTGATTTCGGTAACAGACTACCTCTTGTTTATCTTTCCGGAATAATCGGAGGAATAATGGGTGTTTCCTTTGGTTTTATGGTCGGATCGTTCGGAAAAATGAGTCAGGGTGCCAAAATTGGCATATCAACGACCGTATCGATGCTTTGCTGTTTTTTCAGCGGACTTATGGTCGGCAATATGAAAGCTGTTGTGGCAGAGAAGGCTCCATGGTTCAATGAAATTAATCCTGCCGCACTGGTTTCAGATTCGTTCTACTGTCTTAATGTTTACAGCGATTATAACAGATATATTCAGAAAAATGCTGTGATGCTGCTTCTTTCAGTTGTTTTTGCAGCAGTTGGATTTATACTTACAAGGAGGCGCAAGTATGCAAGTCTTTAAAGCATTTATGAAAGTAATGACAAAACGTATTCCTGTCGCTATGATATGGATCGGAGTTTTTATAGCAATTTCAGCTGCAATGTCACACAACTCATCTGAAGATACAATGTTTACGGATACAGAGTTGAGTATTTGTGTATTCGATGAAGATGATACGCCTGCAAGCAAAGCACTTACAGAATTTATCAATAAAAAGCATAAGCTTATATCCCTTGAAAATGACAAGGATGAAATCCTTGACGCTCTTTATTATGGGCGTGCAGATTACGTCCTGACCATTTTACCCGGATATTCTGACAAGCTTGCTGCCGGAATCACAGATGATCTTTTTACAAACTACCATGTTCACAGCAACTATTCCAGCAAGCTTATGGAGAACTTTCTTGACAGTTATACAGGCACTGTTTCAGCATATGTGGCGGGCGGTGAAATGCTTGACGAAGCAATTATAAAATCTGAAGAATCCCTTTCCGAAGAAGCAGAGGTAAAACTTGAAAGCTTTTCGGAAACAGATCAGGGAAAATTTTCAGCAATTTTCCAGTGTTTCTTCCAGTATCTTCCTTACGTGTTTATTTCCGTCATGGTAGCGGTACTTTGTCCGGTTATTCTGACACTCGGAAATAAGGAAATAAGAAATCGTACTAACTGTTCATGCATTTCATCTGCTTCGCAGACAATGCAGATTTTTATAGGAAGTGCAGTTTTTATTATTGCTGTATGGATTCTATTTATGATTGCAGGAATTCCGATAACCGGAGGATTTTACAGCGGAATGAAGCTGTATGCAGTTCTTAACAGCTTTGTATTTATCATCGTTTCAGCCGGAATTGCACTGTTGATTGCATCATTCTCTCCAGGTGAAACAAGTGTTAATGTTATCGCAAATATTGTAGGTCTTGGCATGAGCTTTCTCTGCGGTGTTTTTGTTCCGCAAAATCTGCTCGGTGAAGGTGTACTGAATGCTGCCAGATTTCTTCCGGCTTACTGGTATGTAAAGGGAAACAATATGCTTTGCGGGTCAGGATCATTTTCTGCGGAAGATTTTATGAAATGTGTGGGAATACAAATGATTTTTGTATTTGTATTGTTTGCTCTTGTGATGCTTATTACAAAGCTAAAGCATGATAAAGCGGAATAATCATAAAAAAAGTGACCGGTAATTCCGGTCACTTTTTTATTATGAAATTAATGTGTATCAATTATGATAATACTTTTTCCGACAGTCTGACAATGCTCAGCAAACGGAAAGCTTCTCTTTAACAAAGCGGTACATTTTTCAGCAGTTTCACTTTTTGAAAATATCCCGAAAACCGATGAACCACTACCGGTCATAAGTGAAAGAGATGCACCGGAATTGATCATTATTTCCTTGATTTCAAAAACATCATTTATGTCTGTTATCTGTTCAAAAATATTCCCGCATAGGTCAAAGTGATTTGCAAATTTTCCCTTATCAATAGCTTTCAAGAGCCTTTCTGTTTTAGGGTGTTTCGGTTCAAACAGCATATCAATCTGCCTGTACGCAAAAGGCGTTGAAACTCCGTCTGCTCCTTTTGCAATTACAAGATCAGTCTGCGGAATAAAGCGAATGGGTTTGATTATATCACCGATGCCTTCAATAAATGCAGTCCCTCCATTGATAAAAAACGGTGTATCCGCACTGATTTCAGAGCCGATTTTTATAAGATTCTCCTGTGTGATATTTGTATGAAATATCAGATTGAGTGCCGTAAGCACGGCTGCGCCGTCTGAACTTCCTCCGCCAAGACCAGCCTGGGAGGGGATATGCTTTTCAATATCAATTGTAATTCCGCACTTTTTTCCTGTATACTGAAAAAATTTTTCTGCCGCTTTGTAAACGATATTCCGTTTGTCACATGGCACAGCAGAGTCACTGCAGCTTATATGAATTTCACTGTCATCAGTTTTTGAAACAGTAACAATATCATAAATACCCACGCTCTGGAAAACACTTTCAATATTATGGTATCCGTCATCACGTACGCCGGTAACATCAAGACTGAGATTAATTTTAGCAGAAGTTTTAAGTGTAATACTTTTCATGTCTGCCTCACTTATTCTTCAGATTATTGATGAACTGTTCGATTCGTTTAAGTGCTTCCATAAGATGCTTCAGTGAATAAGCATAAGAAACACGAATGAAGCCCTCTCCGCTCTGACCGAAAGCATTTCCGGGAACAACAGCAACTTTTTGTTCATTAAGAAGCCGCTCACAGAATTCTTCACTGGAAAGACCGGTGCTTTTTATACATGGAAAAACATAAAACGCTCCTTCAGGATTAAAGCATTCCAGTCCTATTTCATTGAATTTATCTACAAGAAAACGCCGGCGGATATTGTACTCGGAAACCATCTTTTTTACCTCTGAATCACATTTGGTCAGCGCATCAATAGCAGCGTACTGACTGATCGTAGGCGATGACATTATAGCGTACTGATGTATTTTAAGGATCTGGGTCACAAGAGGTTCCGGCGCAGCAAGATATCCCATTCGCCAGCCTGTCATTGCAAAAGCCTTTGAAAAACCGTTTATATAAATTGTTCTTTCTCTCATTTCATTGATTTCAATTATTGAACAATGTTTTCTTCCGTATGTAAGCTCGGAATAAATCTCATCAGACAGAACAATGATATTTGTGTCTCTGAGAACCCCGGCGATTTTTTTAAGATCCTCTCTGGTCATGATCGCACCGGTAGGATTGTTAGGGAAGGGGAGGATAAGCAGCTTTGTTCTGCTTGTTATCTTTTCCCTGAGAGCATCCGGAGTAAGTTTGAAATTATCCTCCTGTTTTGTGCTTATTGGAACAGGAACACCGTGCATAAGTTCAACTATCGGAGCATAACACACAAAGCACGGTTCAACAATAAGAACTTCGTCTCCCGGATTTATAAGTGCCCTGATAGAAATGTCAATTGCTTCAGAACCTCCGACAGTAACGACAATTTCATTTTCAGGATCATATTTGACATTATTTTTTCTGTATATATAGTTCGATATTTCTGTTCTGAGTTCAGCAAGACCTGAGTTAGCTGTATAAATGATTCTTTTTTTCTGAAGTGTATCAATAGCTGATTTTCTTACGATCCAGGGTGTCTGAAAATCCGGTTCGCCAACTCCAAGACTTATAACATCTTTCATTGATCCGGCAAGGTCAAAAAATTTTCTTATGCCGGACG
>JBJEQV010000014.1:0-24010 GCA_051881915.1 Porcipelethomonas sp.
ACGGTACAGGTAAGAACGTAAGAGTATGCGTTTTCTGCAAGGAAGACAAGTATGACGCAGCTAAAGAGGCTGGCGCTGAATTTGTAGGCGGCATGGATCTCGTTGACAAGATCATGAAGGAAAACTGGATGGACTTCGACGTTGTTGTTGCTTCTCCGGACATGATGGGCCTTGTAGGTCGTCTCGGTAAGGTTCTTGGTCCACGCGGACTTATGCCGAACCCGAAGGCAGGTACTGTAACTCCTGATGTTGCAAAGGCTGTTACAGAAGCTAAGGCTGGTAAGATCGAGTATCGTCTTGACAAGACAAATATCATTCACTGTCCTATCGGCAAGGCTTCATTCGGTGCTGAAAAGCTCGACGAAAACTTCTCAACACTTATGGAAGCTGTTGTTAAGGCTAAGCCGGCTGCTGCAAAGGGTACTTACATCAAGTCCTGTACAGTTACATCCACAATGGGCGTAGGTGTTCCGGTTTCTACTGTTAAGTACGGCGCTTAAATTTTTAAATATAATAAGAAAAAGCGGACTTTTGGTCCGCTTTTTTGCTGTATAAAATCATGATTATGCAATATTTGTATAGAAAATTCCTGTTGCAAGCTGCACAATGATGGAAACGGCAGTTATTGCTGCCCAGCAGCTGAATCCCATAAGAATTGGCTTTCCGCCTTTTTTGATAAGCTTTACTATATTGGTATTAAGTCCTATTGCGCACATTGCCATTGCAATAAAGAATTTGGCAAGCCATTTTGCAGCAGAAACAAAGCTTTCGTTGTAGAATTCGGTGAATCCGCTTTCCGGAAGAAGACCGGCAACGGTAGTAATGATCGAAGCAGCAACAAAATAAAGAATAAACCATGGGAAAATCTTTTTGAATGAGAAATCTGTTCCGGCAGAACCGCTTTTTTTTGCATTTCTTGTTCTTAAAAAAGCAAGAACAAGAGTGATCGGGATAATCGCAAGAGTTCTTGTGAGCTTTACTGTGACAGCTGCGGAAAGAATACCGTCACATCCGTAAATGCTTTCAGCAGTAGATGCGGCGGCTGTTACGGAAGATGTATCGTTTACAGCAGTTCCTGCAAATACAGCAAATCCTTCTGTTCCAAGACCTATTGCATGTCCGAATGTGGGAAAGATAAGTGCAGCAAGGACATTGAAAAGAAAAATAACTGAAATTGACTGCGCAACTTCTTCATCGTCTGCTCCGATTACAGGAGCGGTCGCAGCAATTGCCGAGCCTCCGCAGATCGAAGAACCGACGCCGATCAGACACGAAACCTTTTTGTCCACCTTCATTAGCTTCATGAGGATAAATGCAATAACGAGCGAGATCGTTATTGTCGAAATGATAACGGGAAGACTTTTGGTTCCGACCTTTGCGATCGTACCCAGATTAAGCGAAAATCCAAGAATTATTACAGCCCACTGGAGAATTTTTTTTGAAGTGAACTTTATTCCGTCTTTCATATTCTGATTTACAGCAAGCGTCGGAACTATAAGCGTTATAAGCATTCCTGCGACAATTGCGAAAACAGGTGCACCGATCACTTCAAGTGAAACTGAACCGATTTTCAGCGATGCAAGCAATGTTGAAATACCCGCAATACAGACGCACAATACGATTCCGGGAAGCTTTTTTCGTATAAAATCCATTTTACAACTCCTATTCTAAATTATACTTATATTATTATATCATATTATATGATAATTTCAAGATATAATAAAAATATATTGTCAGAAAACAGTTCACATTAAATGCAGGGGGTTAAATTGTTATGTTTTCAAGGGTAAAGCTGATAACCTTTTCAAGCTCTGAAAGACTTGTTTCGATCTGCCATCCGATTTTACCTCCGCTGAAAAAAATATGTTCATAATTTTCAGCAGATCTGTCAATAACTGTTCTTAAAGTTTTTTTCATGCCGATAGGTGAACATCCGCCGTGGATATATCCTGTCAGAGGAAGCAGTTCTCTGGATTTTATCATTTCGATCTTTTTTTCACCAACGCATTTTGCAGCCTTTTTCAGGTCGAGCTCACTGCATACCGGAACGAGAAAAACATAGTGACTGCCGCTTGTGCCTGCGGTCACAAGAGTTTTGAAGACAGTTTTGGGGTCCTGACCAAGCGCCTGTGCGACTTCATTTCCGCTTATCGCACCTGTTTCTGCATAAGTATGTATATTGTAGTTTATTTTTTTCTGATCAAGCGTTCGCATGGCATTAGTTTTTTCCTTTTGTTTTGACATATAATCTCTTCTTTCCATGTATTAAGTTCAATTAGTATTTTACCACTTTTTCGCGTTCATGTCTACCTTTTCAGCCGCTGAACACTGCAAATCATGGTTTTGTAAATTTATATTGAATTCATTTGAGATATATTGTATAATTAACAATATGAGTAATGACTTATTGAATTTTGGAAAGAACAGGGGAAATATATGATTAAAAAACTCGTTTCTTTTATTACAGCAGTATTTTTATGTGCCGGATTCACAATGAAAGTTTCGGCGGATGAGAGTACGCTTTTTGATTTTTATGACTTCTGGAAGAAAAAATACCTTGTGCGTGATGAGTATGTATCGGGCGAGGATCAGTATTATGTAAAATACAGTGAAGAAAGCTACAGCGGAGGGGACAGGTCTGTTCCTGTTACTGTTTCAGAAGCGCATGGCTACGGAATGCTTGTGCTCACATATATGAGCGGATATGACAGCGAATCCAGGGAACTTTTTGACGGTATGTATCGGTTTTATCGTTCGCATTTAAGCAGTATCGGACCGAATCTTATGTCATGGCAGCAGTGTGACAATGGAAAAGCTCTCATTGACGGCGCAGATGACGGAGAAATGACCGGCGGATCCTGTGATTCTGCTTCTGACGGTGATATGGATATAGCTTACTCGCTGCTTCTGGCAGATAAAATATGGGGAAGTGACGGGCAGATCAATTACCGCAGCGCTGCTATTGATATGATAAATGATATAATGGAATATGATGTGAATCATGAGCTTATGACAGTGAATCTGGGTGACTGGGTGTCTGAATGCGGCAAGGATGAAATATATTACGGCGCTGTGCGTTCCTCGGATTTTATAACCCAGTACACGCCGTGTTTTGCGCAGGTGACAGGGGACAGCCGCTGGCTTGAGGTTTACAATAAAACCTATGACATAATTGAAGAAGTCTCAAGCAGATATGATACAGGTCTGCTGCCCGATTTTATTGTTTACAGCAAGGAGGAAAATAAATACGAGCCGGCACCGGAAAACTTTCTTGAGGGAGAAACGGACGGCATATACAGCTACAACAGCTGCCGTACTCCATGGAGAATAAGTATGGATTACATTTGCAGCGGCAGTGAAAGGGCACTGTCTGCCGCTGAAAAAATGAACAGATTCATAATAGGAAAGACCGGAGGAGACCCTGAACATATTGTGGCAGGTTATACGCCCGACGGACAGGAAGCGGCTGATTACAGTGAACTTTGCTTTACAGCACCATTTATGGTATCAGCAAAGCTCAGCGGAGACAGTGAATGGGAAAATGCCGTGAACTCTGCTGTGGAAAACTGGGACGATGATGTTTATTACGGCGATACGCTAAAGCTTCTTTGTCTTGCAGCGTACTACGGATACGGGATATATCCCGTGGAAAGCACCGGTCTGAAAGGAGATATTGATCTTGACAGTAAAGTCAGTGTTTCCGACGCAGTGCTTTTGAGTGAGACCCTGCTCGGGATAAAAAAGGTAAGTGAAAAACAGCTTGAAAGAGCGGATATGAATGAGGATAAAACTATAAATGTTTTTGATCTTATACTGCTCAGAAGATATATTATTGAAACGGAGAAATTCAGATGAGTATACTTAATGTTGAAAATGTGACACATGGCTTCGGTGCAAGACAGATACTGAACAACGCCTCTTTCAGGCTTCTGAAAGGTGAGCATGTGGGTCTTGTGGGTGCAAACGGCGAAGGTAAGTCAACATTTCTGAATATTATTACAGGAAAGCTTATGCCGGATGAGGGAAAGATCGAGTGGTGCAGGCATATCACAACAGGTTATCTTGATCAGTACAGTACCCTTGAAAAGGGCAAAACCATAAGGGATGTGCTCCATGACGCATTTGCGCATCTTGCAGAGCTGGAGCAGGAAATGCTTGATCTGTACGATAAGATGTCCGACTGTACGGAAGAGGAAATGAATCAGGCGCTTGAAGATGTTGGAGAGATCCAGAGTATTCTTGAGTACAGCGGATATTACACTATTGACGCCAAGATTTCCGAGTATGCAAACGGTCTCGGACTGGGTGAGATCGGGCTTGACAGAGATGTGTCCGAGCTTTCCGGCGGTCAGAGAGCAAAGGTTCTGCTTGCAAAGGTTCTTCTTGAAAATCCAATGATCCTGATCCTTGACGAGCCGACAAATTTCCTTGATGAAAATCATATCGCATGGCTTAAAGAGTTTCTTCAGAACTATGAGAATGCATTTATTCTTGTTTCACATGATATTCCGTTTCTTAATGATGTTGTAAATGTTATCTATCATGTTGAAAATGCAGTACTTACAAGATATACCGGAAATTACGATGATTTTCAGAGAATGTATGAGCTTAAAAAGCGCCAGACCCAGCAGGCATATGAAAAGCAGCAGAAAGAAATTGCTGACCTGCAGGATTTTATTGCAAGAAACAAGGCGAGGATTGCCACTACAAATATGGCAAGATCCCGTCAGAAAAAACTTGATAAAATGGACAGGATCACTCTTGCGGCAGAAAGGATAAAACCCAGCTTTTCTTTCAATACTGCCAGAACTCCCGGAAAGGTTGTTATCGAGTGTAAAGATCTTGTGCTGGGATATGATGAACCGCTTACAAAGCCGGTTTCTCTTGTGATCGAGAGAGGAAAGAAAATTGCAGTCAAAGGTGTAAACGGACTGGGTAAATCCACACTGCTTAAAACTCTGCTGAAAATAATTCCTCCGGTTTCGGGCACAGTTGAACATGATCAGTTTATTGAAATCGGATACTTTGAGCAGGAGGAAAACGAATCAGATAATACGGCGCTTGAGACAATATGGAACGAGTATCCTGCCATGACAAACGGTGAAGTAAGAGCCGCCCTTGCAAGATGCGGACTGACGACTGAGCATATCACCTCTCAGATGAGAGTTCTTTCAGGCGGTGAAAATGCCAAGGTAAGACTTTGCCGCATCATGCTGAAAAATGTGAATATACTTGTGCTGGACGAGCCTACAAATCATCTTGATGTTGACGCCAAGGATGAGCTTAAACGCGCGGTAAAGGAGTTTAAAGGAACAGTTCTTCTTGTAAGCCATGAGCCGGAATTTTATATGGATGTAGCTGACGAGGTATGGAATCTTGAGGAATGGACCACTAAAATTGTGTGAACGGAAGTGAAAAAATGATTCTGAGAATGCCGGATTATTGCCGCGAATTTACATGTGCTGCGGAAAAATGCAGGGACAATTGCTGCTGTGCAGGTTGGGAAATAAATATTGATGAAGAATCAGACAGCTTTTACAGAACGATAAAGGGTGAGTTTGGCAGGAAGCTGAAAGATAATATTACCTCGGATTCTCCTGCTTGTATTATTCCTGATAAAAACGGCAGATGTCCGTTTCTGAATGAAAAAAATCTCTGCGAAATAATTATAAATCTGGGTGAGGAGCATCTTTGTCAGATATGCACTCATCATCCCAGATATTACAGCTGGTTTGACGGCGTAAAAGAAGGCGGAACAGGTCTCTGCTGTGAGGAATCTGCAAGGATTATTCTTAGCCGGAGCGGGAAACCGGGCGTCTGGGAGCGTGAGATTGAAAATGAGGAATCAGATTATCATGACAGTGAGCTTTTCGGATTTATGTACAGCGCAAGGGAGCGGATCCTTGATTTGCTTTATTGCGATGATATCCCGCTGGGCAAACGAATATGCATGATCCTTGATTACGGTGAAAGACTTCAGTTACAGGCAGACTGCGAAAATTTTATTCTTCCGGAACCGGAAACGGAAACCGAAACCGGCTTGTCAGAAGGGAATATGAAAGGAATCCTTGAGTTTTATATGACTCTTGAATCTCTTGACGAAAACTGGAAGCCGCTTCTTGAAAATTGTATCGGTAAGCTTGGCGGGATAAATGCTTCCAAAGCAGAATTTGCAAAGGCATGTCCTCAGTCAGAACAGTACCTTTGCAACATAACAGGGTATTTTATATGGCGATACTTTTTAAACGGAGTGTTCGGGGAAGAATTTCTTTCGGCAATAAAGTTTTCAGTAGTCAGCATGGCAGTAATAGGCTGTCTGTATGTTTTGAGGTGGCTTGAAAACGGAGAGTTTTCCCTTGAAAGCTGTGTGGAAACAGCAAAAAACTATTCAAAGGAGATCGAGTACAGCGAAGAAAATGTTAATGCAATTCTTGATACTTCCTATGAAAACGAAGCCTTTTCTGCCGGTAAACTTAAGGGGCTGATATTTTAAATCAGATGAATAATTCAGTCTGCCATTGAATTACATGAAATAAAGACAAAATAATATGTGCAACAGTACTTTTTTATGGCCGGAAAATCGTCATAAAGCACAAAAATATTGCTAACACTTGAAAAATGTATAACAATATGCTATAATGTTTAAAATAATTATTTATAAAATATGAGTATGAAAATATTTTATGGCTATTTTCAAAAAGAATCATATAATTGTGCGTTGAACAGCATTTATTGAGATTTTACGCCGGTAATCCGACTATAAAATGAGGGACAAAATGAAAAAAAACATATCAGAAAGCAATGCGAATATTAATCCTTCCGGACACTATCGCCTGCAGTATATACTTACGCTTGTTATTACTCTGGCCTTATTGGCTGTGATCGTAGCATATTCCTTTGGTTCTCTTTATAAAATAACGAAGAATGATGTAATTACAATCGGTGAGAACGCGGTATCGGAAAAATCAGCACAGCTGAATAATTTTCTTCTGAAGGGCTTTGATGTAATGCAGGTAACGGAACTGACTGTCAGCTATATGATGAAACAGGGAGCAACCTCAGAGGAGATCAGAGAATTTCTGCTTCAGCAGTCCGCTGACTATTCAGATAAAATTGCACCGAGCTTTACCGGGATTTACGGAGTATTCAACGGTGAATATATTGACGGAAGCGGCTGGGTTCCGCCTGAAAATTATGTACCGAAGGAGCGACCGTGGTATACGGAAGCTCAGCGCGGCAACGGCAGGCCCGTTGTGGTCTCACCGTATCTGGACAGCAAGACTAATACAGTCATGTTTTCTGTTGCTCAGATGCTGTATGACGGGGACAGCGTAATTTCTTTTGATATTAAGATGGATGATGTACAGGCTTTTGCTGAACAAATCAAGCTTGATGAAAACGGATATGGTTTTGTGGTGGATGATCAGGGGTTTGTTGTTGCACATTATAATATGTGGGAACGCGGAAAAAATTATCTGAACGAAGATAACCAGTGCAGCAGCGATATGCATGATCTCATGGAAAATGTGTATCACTCTGATGACAGATCCTTTGAAATGGATATTGACGGAGAAAAATGTATAGTTTTTTCAAAGACAGTACAGGAAAAGTGGCATGTTATCATGATTGTAAGAAGTTCTGATCTGTTCAGGAAGGTTCAGAATACACTTATTCAGGATATTCTGCTGTCTGTAATCATTTTCATTGTTGTGTGGTACTTCTGCACTTCAAGCTATCGGAACCGTATGCGTGCCATGCATTATGCAGATCGTATGGAAGAATATCAGCTTACTCTGGAAGACCGCATTGCTGAGCAGACTGAAGAGATAAAAAAGCAGTCGGAAAAAATGCTGCACATGCAGGAAAACGTAATTGAAGGCATGGCAACCCTGATCGAAAGCCGTGACGGGACTACGGGACAGCATGTCCGCAATACAAAATATTATGTGAATATGATAGTAAAGTATATGTATGATCATAATATACGCCGTGATGTGGTAAACAAAGCATTTGTGGAAAATATAAGCAATGCGGCTCCGCTGCATGATGTGGGTAAAATTATAATTTCAGATACGATCCTCAATAAACCCGGACGTTTTACTCCTGAAGAATTTGAAATCATGAAAACCCATTCCGAAATAGGAGGCAGCATTGTTCTCAGGGTGCTCGGCAATGATGCCGAACCTAAGCTTATTGCCATTGCTTCCGATGTTGCTCATTATCATCATGAAAAGTGGAACGGACAGGGCTATCCTGAAGGACTGAAAGGCGAAGAAATTCCGCTCAGTGCGAGAATCATGGCAGTTGCAGATGTTTTTGATGCACTGGTTTCCAAGAGAGTATATAAAGATGCAATAGATGTTGATATTGCCTTTGAAATACTGGAAAAAGATTCGGGCAGCCATTTTGACCCGGAACTTGTGAAGATATTTATAAGTATGCAGGATCAGATTAAGGAATATCTGAACAAAAACTGTAAAGATAACCAGGATGATAATACATAAATTGATCTTTGTCAGTTTACGGTTTATCTTTTTAATTATATGGAAAATTATATAAAAATAACAGGTCAGCCCCATAATTTACCGGCTGGCCTGTTATTGTTTTTGAAATTATTTTTCTGTTATGCTTTTTATACATACCCTGTAAGAGAAGAAATAAGGATTATTATCATACATGCAGGAACAATATACTTGATTATAACCGTATACATTTTCTTTGCCTTAAATCTTCCGGAGCTTTCTACCTCATCTGTAATCAGCTTGGGCTTTGCTATAAATCCTATGAGAACAGCCGTCAGCAGCGCCACAACAGGCATCATAATGTTATTGCTTATAAAATCAAAGAAGTCAAGAATGGAGTAACCGAAAATCGTTATATGCGATAAAATGCCGAATCCGAGTGATGATGGTATTGCAATAATAAATGCAAATATCATAATTCCGAGGCATATTTTTTTTCTTCCGAATCCGAATTTGTCAGAAATAATTGAAACGATAGTTTCCATAAGTGAAATGGCAGAGGTGAGCGCGGCAAAGAGAACAAGGACAAAGAAAAACAGTCCGAATATATGTCCGCCTTTCATGGAATCAAAAACATTCGGCAATGTTACAAACATGAGGGTCGGTCCCTTCTGAAGAGCTTCTTTGTTTCCACCCGAAAAGGCGAATACTGCCGGAATGATCATCATGCCCGAAAGAAAGGCAATACCTGTATCAAAAATTTCAATACTTCTTACAGATCGTTCAAGATCGTCATCTTTTTTCATATATGAGCCGTAGGTGACCATAATACCCATTGCAAGCGACATTGAGTAGAAAAGCTGTCCCATAGCCGCAACAACGGTTTTTATTGAGAATTCACTGAAATTAGGTTTGATATAGTATATAAGTCCGTCCATGGCTCCGTTGATCGTCAGACTGTAAATTGCTGTCCCGAGCGACATGAGTATCAGTACGGGCATAAGGAATTTGCTTACCTTTTCTATTCCTTTCTCAACACCCATCATTACTACCAGAGAAGTTAAAAATAAAAATATTGCAAGACAGATGATAGGTTCGGCAGTTGAACCTATAAATTTTTCAAAATATCCTTCTGCGGTAGCGGCATGTCCCTGATTTGAAATATACACACCTAAAAATTTTACGACCCATCCACCGATCACACAGTAATAGGGGAATATTATAACCGGTACAAGAGATGCTGCATAACCTAAAAACGAAAAACGCTTGTCCAGCATTTTGTATGCCAGAATTGTACTTTTTCCGGTTTTTCTTCCCAGAGATATTTCGGTTATCATCAGTGTAAAACCAAATGTTACTGCTAAAATAAGATAGACAAGGAGAAAGATCCCGCCTCCGTATTTTGCTGCCAGATATGGGAATCTCCATATATTTCCCAGTCCCACAGCTGAACCTGCTGCTGCCAGTATAAAGCCTAAACGGCTTGAAAAACCTGTTTTCTTTTCCATTATTACCTCCTGAAAATAAAAAGCATATATCAACAGTACTATTGTACCGAAAGATACACTTTTATAATCATATCATATTCAGCGTGTAAAATCAATTGTTTTTTGGTTCCGGGATATATTTGATTCATCCGGTCAAAAATACTTTTATTATTTTATAAAACGTGGTATAATATTATCATAATGAGAACAGGGGGCGGCTATGAAAAACAGAACATATATTGCAATAGATCTGAAGTCATTCTATGCTTCTGTTGAATGTGTGGAGCGCGGACTTGACGCTATGACTACAAATCTTGTGGTAGCTGATGAAAGCCGTACCGAAAAAACGATCTGCCTTGCTGTATCACCGTCACTGAAGGCGTATGGTATTTCCGGACGGGCAAGGCTTTTTGAGGTCATACAAAAAGTAAACGAGGTCAACAGGCAGCGTATGTACAAAGCGCCGGGCAGAGCATTCCAGGGGGAGTCATATAATGATACGGAGCTTAAATCCCGTCCTGAGCTCTCTGTCTCTTATATTACTGCTCCTCCGAGAATGGCTTATTATATGGAATACAGTACCCGCATTTACAATATTTATCTTAAATATATCGCTCCGGAGGATATACATGTGTATTCTGTGGATGAGGTTTTTATGGATGTTACGGGTTATCTTGACACATATGGTCTTACGGCACGTGAGCTTGCCATGAAAATGATCCGCGACGTTCTGAAAACAACAGGTATAACAGCAACGGCAGGAATAGGTACAAATATGTATCTGTGCAAGGTTGCAATGGATATTGTTGCAAAGCATATTGCGCCCGATGAGTACGGTGTGAGAATAGCTCAGCTTGATGAAATGAGCTACCGCAGACTGCTCTGGAGCCACCGTCCTCTTACAGATTTCTGGCGTGTAGGAAAGGGATATGCTTCAAAGCTTGAGGCAAACGGGCTCTATACTATGGGAGATATTGCAAGGTGTTCGCTGGGTGAAAAAACAGAGCATTACAATGAAGATCTGCTATACAAGATGTTCGGAATAAATGCGGAGCTCCTCATTGACCACGCCTGGGGATGGGAACCGTGTACCATAGCGGACATAAAGGCATATAAGCCGGAAAATAACAGTATATGTTCGGGACAGGTCCTTCATTGTCCGTATGACTTTGAAAAAGCCGGGCTGATCGTTCGTGAAATGTCGGATATGCTTGCGCTTGATCTGGTAGACAAGGGACTTGTCACCGATCAGATCGTGCTGACAATAGGTTATGATATTGAGAATTTTTCAGATCCCAGGATAAGCAGGAGTTATAATGGAGATTATACCACTGACAGGTATGGAAGAAAGACGCCCAGGCATGCTCACGGAACAGCAAATCTTGGAAGACATGCTTCCTCGTCAAAACTGATAACTGACGCTGTTATGAGACTTTACGAAAGAATAACCGATAAGAAGCTGCTTGTCCGAAGAATATCCATAACTGCCAGTCATGTTGTTGATGAGAAAACTATTTCAAAGGAGCAGAATTTTGAACAGCTCGATCTGTTTACTGACTATGAAGAACTGCAAAAGCAGCGTACGGAGGAAGAGTCTTTACTTGAACGTGAAAGGCATCGTCAGGAGGCTATACTGACGATAAAAAAGCGGTTTGGTAAAAATGCCATTTTAAAGGGTATGAATCTTAAAGACGGGGCAACAACTATAAACCGGAACAATCAGATAGGAGGCCACAAGGCTTAGAACTGATATTTTATATCAGCTTATTGTGGATGTGAGAATATGCAGAAGTATTATGGAAATAAAGACTGTTATGATGATATTATAGATCTTCCTCATCATGTTTCAGAAACTCGTCCCCGTATGTCACAGCAGGCCCGTGCCGCACAGTTTTCGCCTTTCGCGGCACTGACAGGATATGATGATGCAGTCAGCGAAGCGGCAAGGCTTACTGATGCAAGGCTTGTTCCCGACGAGGAGAGAGCGCAGGAGCTTAACGTTAAATTTCATATTCTGAAAGAGCATCTTTGTGAGCGGCCTGAGATAACTGTAACTTATTTTCTGGCTGATGAAAAAAAGCGGGGAGGAAAGTATATTTCCGTAACCGGCAATGCAAGAATTATTGATGAATATGATCAGACGATTGTGTTTGAAGACGGAAAAAAGATCCCTGTCAGCGATATTTTTGAGTTTGAGGGAGAGATTTTCTCTGATATAAAAAACGACTGAAAATCAGCCGTTTTTATTTTTTCTGAAAAGTTCAAAAAGACTTGCAGGATTGATATGAAAAATTCTTCGGGAGATTTTTTCGGTTTTTTCTATTATCTCTGAGCAGACTTTGCTGTATGTCTTTGTGAATTCACCTGCATAAGTCATAACCTCCCCTCTGAAACCCTGTTTAAATCTGTAAACACCGTAATTCGGATGAGTTTCATCCTTGTAAAAAGGTATTCCCTGAAAGTCGTATATGTCACAGCCGCTTTCAGCAGCCCAGCATATCATTCGCCACTGCATGAGGTAATTCGGCATTAAGTTCCGCATTTTTGAAGTTGATGCGCCGTAGACATAGCAGGTTTTTCCCGCGTATTGTACTGAAATCGCCCCGGAAAGCGGTTCCCCATTGAAATAGCACATATACAGACGGCAGTGATTTCCAAGGCTTTTGATCATCCGGCTGAAATATTCCCGACTTCTTATGCAGAATCCGTCACGCTCTCCTGTTTCCTTCATAAGCTCATAAAAATCATCAAGGGCTTCAGTGCCGCAGATACGGCATTCAACTCCCTTGCGTTCGGCAAGACGGATATTGTACCGCCACTTTTTATGAAAGCCTTCAAATATTTCCTCACAGCTTTTTCCTTTTATTTTCAGTATGTAGTTGTTTCGTGCCTGAATGGTTGTAAGCTCCGGTGCATTTTCCCGGAAGTCAAATCCAAGACTTTTGAAAATCCCGATTTCATCCTTGTCGTTTTCGGTTATGTTCGGATCTATCCTGAGTTCATAGCAGTTATACATTTCCCTTATTTTGTCTGCACCCTCAAAAATATCTTCAAGAGTATCCCTGTCTTTGAAATCACAGACAGGTCCATGAGGAGAATACAGAAATGCACAGCCAAGAACAGGGATCTTTTTAATAAGAAAAAGTGCGGTCCCTCTGATCTTTCCGTTTTCGTTTCTTGAAATAACTGCTTCATAATCCCAGTCCTTTTTTACATCTGTCCATCTGAGTGACTGCATAAAACAGCCGTTTTTATGTGATGAAACAAAGCTTTCGTATTCACTTTTCGCTTTTTCGTCCGTTTTATTCAGAATTTCGTTCATTATTATCTCCTTTTAACATTGTGACAATAATAATGATGCATCATTTTATCTGTACAGCGGAAATTTTGCTTCCTTTTATTAGACGAATCATATAATGAAAATGTTGCATCATTTTGTCGGAATTTTTGTTTTCATTATATTTATTCAGATCATAATACCGGGATGTCATATTTTTAAGCGGAACTGTAATTTTATCTGCATAAAAAAATACGGCAGTAAAAACTGCCGTATAATTATCGTATAAAGTTTTAATATTCATATAAGCATCCGTCAGTAATTGTCTGGTAATCACAATTGACGGATTTTTTTGCTGAATGGACATTGACAACACCGCTGCTAATTGTAACCGAACTTATAGCTTCAATTCCGTTTCCGGCGGCATTCTGAATGTCGATATAACCGTTTTCAATGGTTACAAAGCCCTTTTCAGCTTCCTGAGTATTGCTTGCCTTGATCCCGTCCTTGCATGCGGCGATCACAATGCTTCCTCCCGAGATCTGGACGCTGTCCTCTCCGTAAATACCTGTACTCGGACAGGAAATGGTAATAGAGCCGTTTTTGACTTTAACATCGTTGCTTGACTTTATACCATGCTTTTTGCTGCTTACTACTGTAAGAGAACCCTCTCCTTTTATAGTCAGGTCATCCTTGCTGTAAATGCATGCTGAAAGGGAATTGGAGGCTGAATCCTGAACATAATTGGTTGATCCGCTTTTCAGATGAAGGGTACAGGTATCTGCACTCTGAACACATATCGGAGCTGAATCCGAACAGGTTATGCCGGCACCGTTTAAATAAATATCGACCTTATCTTCCTTGCCGGCATTTACTATTATCTGTCCGTTATCAATTGTTCCGGAAAATTCATACTTTCCCGGACCGGAAATAGTTATAACACTTCCGTTTATTGACAGATTGCTGTAATCATCTGACTGGGCACCGGATCCGCTCAGACTTACATAAGTAATGTTTTCTGTTTCAGCCGGCTCTGTTTCTTCCTGTATATAGCTGTTGTTGCTGTTACCGCTGCTGTTGCTGCCGCTGCTGCTGTTTGTACCGGAATTATTATTGGTATTTGTATTATTGCTGCTGCTTCCTGCCGGTGAAGACTGTCCAGCGGAGCTGCTGTTTGCAGATGAGTCTGAACCCGAACCGGGATCGGGAGACGTATACGATCCTGAACTGCCGTTTGTACCCTGACTGCCGTTTGCCGGAGAGTAACTGCTCATACCTCCGGATGCAGAACTGCTGTTTTGAACCGGATTATCAAAAACGGTAGGGGTTGTGATCCTGGTCTGAGGATTATCGGATGCGTTTGTTGCCGAAGATGTTGTTTCCGTAGCGGAGACTGCTGCGGTTGAAGATTCGGATGCAGATTCTCCGGCTTTTTTTGCCATTACAGTAACTGCTGCTTCATAAGAGGAATTCTGTGAATCATCACTGTCGTTTCCGCAGCCTGTGCATAAAGCCGCGATCACGGAAAAGGATAAGATATATGCCAGAAATTTGTTGTGTTTCATATTAATCTCCATTCTGCCGTTTGGGATTTCGGGAATATGGTCCGTCTGAAAAATGGAAAGCATAATTTTCACACTGTTCAAATATACTTTCTTTTTTACAATTATAATTCAGAAATCTTAAAATAATATTAAATTTGTATTAAAAAACATATAAAAAGTTTACTTTTATTTAAAAATAAGAAACTGACTGCATGTTCTTGACATGATCATGATATAATGTTATAATGAAAAAAAGGGAGTAACCGGCATTATATATGTTTGCTTTTCGTCAGTACGATTTTAAAATCCGGAAAGCAATTAAACGGTGAGACTTTTGTTGGATCAGCAACAGAGGTCTCTTTTTTTACCTCTGTTCATAGAAATGGAGGTTTTGTTTATGTTTATCAGTATCATTCTTCTCATTGCCGGTTTCATAATGCTGATTAAAGGAGCTGACTGGTTTGTGGACGGAGCGTCTTCTGCTGCCGGAAGGCTTGGCATATCTCAGCTTGTGATCGGTCTTACGATTGTTGCTATGGGAACAAGTCTTCCCGAGGCTGCGGTGAGCATTGCGGCAGCGGTCAAGGGCTCATCTGAAATTGCAATAGGAAACATAGCAGGGTCTAATATTCTGAATATTCTTCTTATTCTGGGTATAACGTCTGCAATTTCCGCACTGCCTGTTCAGCGATCTACTTTGTTTTCTGAGATCCCTTTTATGGCTGTTGTGAGTCTGGTCATGCTTGTAATGTGCATAACAGGCGAAAAGGTTACTTTGGCAGAGGGTATAATTTTACTGCTGATGTTTGCGGCTTACCTTGCTGTTCTTTTTGCAAAGGTTAGGAAAAGCGGCGATGAAAATGAAGAAAAACAGCAGATCATTCCGGAAAAGCTCTGGAAAAGCGCTGTGAAGATACTTGCCGGCTGTACCCTTGTTATTGCAGGAAGCAGCATATCTGTTGAGAGCGCGTCCGATCTTGCAAGGCTAATGGGAATGAGCGAACGCTTCATCGGACTTACGATCGTTGCATTCGGGACATCTCTGCCCGAACTCGTAACGTCCGTTGTTGCGGCACGGAAAGGCAATGCAGATATCGCAGTCGGAAATATTGTGGGCAGCAATATTTTCAATATACTTTTTATTATAGGAATTACCGCTGTTATTACACCGGTGAGCTTTGACATGAACTTTACAGCTGACATGATCGTAACAGTTATGAGCTGCATAGTGTTATGGCTTTTTTCGGTTCGTAAGAAAAATCTTTCACGCATAGCTGGTGTGATGATGATAATGCTTTACTTTGTATATTTTATATATCTGCTCATTTAAAAGGAGGAAAAATGAAACTTAAATCAGGACTTGAATGGAAAAAATTCATACTGCTTACAATTGCGGGAATAATAAACGCAATAGGTGTAACAGTGTTCATAGCGCCCGTTCAGCTTTATGACAGCGGGATATCGGGCACTTCGATCCTTCTGTCGCAGATAACCCCTGACGGATGGTCGCTTCCGATTTTTCTTCTTCTCCTGAATATTCCGTTGTTTCTTTACGGACTGAAAAAACAAGGTCCTTCTTTTACAGTTTATGCGGTTTATGCAGTTGCGGTTTATTCTGTATGCGCATGGCTGATCACCGATATTCTTCCCATAGATGTAAGTATTGCTTCACCTCTTGCAGGAACTGATCTTCTGCTGTGCGCTCTTTTCGGAGGGCTTATTTCAGGTGTCGGCAGCGGTCTTGCTGTAAGGGCAGGCGGGGCTATGGACGGCATTGAGGTAATGGCGGTCATTTTTTCAAAACGGCTTGGCATTACAGTAGGTACATTTGTTATGATTTACAATGTATTGCTGTATATTATCTGCGGTATTGTAATAAAAAGCTGGATCCTTCCGCTTTATTCGATCGTTACATACGGGGCGGCACTCAAAACCGTTGACTATATTGTGGAGGGTATTGACCGGTCAAAGGCGGCTACAATTATAACTTCCTGTCCGCAGGATGTGTGCAGTACAGTGTCGAATGAATTCGGCTGCGGAATTACTGTCACTGAGGCAAAGGGATTTTATTCCGGCGAGCCCAAAACAGTTCTTTATGTTGTGCTCAACAGATTTCAGATAGTAAGGCTCAAGGGAATTGTAAAGGAAATTGATCCGTCAGCATATATTTTTATAACTGAAATTGCAGATGTTATGTGTTCGGACAAATGCGAAAATTCATAAAAAGGGGAACAGGAATAAATTCTGTGTTTATTTACATACTGAGATGCGAAGACAATTCACTTTATACGGGAATTACATCAGATATTAACAAAAGGATCAGACAGCACCTTGGAAAACTGAAAAATGGTGCAAAATATACACGCAGTCATCCCGTTGTATTTATTGAGGCAATATGGGAGGACAAATCAGGGAATCTTGCGAGAAAAACAGAGTATGCTTTAAAAAAGCTCAGCCGCAGTGCAAAGGAGGAACTTATAAAAAATCCTCATGAGCTGAGTGCGGATCTTGAATATATATGTCCTGATAAATACAACAGATATTTTGAGTTTTATAAATAAGTGAAATAAATATAAAACGGCAGACACTCTTTTTTGGTGTCTGCCGTTTGCTTTATGTGGATGATCTGTCTGTTATTCTCCGATCGTCTGTGTTGTTTTTTCAGCAGAAACGGAAACTTTCTGGAGTCCGACAGCCCAGACCTTGTTATAATTCGGGAAGCTTATTGTGGCGTCGGCAGTAAAGTTGCTGCTCTGTATATTGTATTTCAGAAGATCGACCGTTACAATGATATCCTTTTCAGTGATCTGTTCAATATCCTCCTCCGGACCGATAATATCGAATACAAGACCGTACGTATTGACTGTGCAGTCATAGTCAGACGGTGCGTTCACAACGGTTATGTCGTTGACGGTAACTGTCTTTTTTGCGAGTCCGTCTGTATTAAGCGTTACATTTACATTTGAAATGTTTGAAAGATTTTTATAGTTTTCAGGCACTTCGATCTCAAACTGTTTGTTGAAATCAAGATCAATATCATACAGCGGAATTGAGCCTACATTCCATGAATCAAGCTTTTCTATCTCCGTATTTGGCGATGCGAGAATTATGCTTTCAACGTTCATTTCAAGCCCGATCGAGCTGATGTCAAAATTGCTGGGGGCATATTTGATATCGTATCCGAGAGCAAGTTCTCTTTTCATATAAACCGGAATATCAATTGTAAAGTCCGTTGTGTCGAAAGTTATGTCGGATGAATCGATTTTAGAATCATTTTTATCGTAAAGAATAACATTTGAACTGTGGAATGTGTATGCCGAATCAAGAGTCTGCTTATTATCGACCAGAACAGAAACCTTCTGAATATTGTCAAGCTGTGTTGACGGACCTGTGATTTCCATAACCGGAGGAGTGCACTTGAAGTCCTCCTTGTCGATGTCAAGATTTTCAGCAGCTGTTATGTTCGGAGCTTCAACGTCAACGTCAAATTCAATGGTGCTTATTTTGTCGAACATTACAGTAACAGTCGAGGGCTTTATTTCAGTGACCTCAAAATTTACCCCTGAGTCTTTGCAGGTGACATTGATCTTAAGATTTTTTTCACCGGCAGAATTTACATTTTCTACTACTGCTCTGGCAGTCAGATCCTCAGCTTTGAGATTACCTATGCTGGAGCGGTTTCCTTTTATAGTGACATTTACCTTGTCTGCGCTGGATTTTATGACACTCAGACCATTGCTTTCAGCCGATGTTCCCGTAATATCAATATCAATGGGGACATTGCTGAAAGTTTTCGGAGTAGTGGGATAAATCGTAATTGAAATTACAAACCACAGGATGATGGAAACAATGACGGCATAAATTACGATGGCAAGATTGTTGTTAAGAGAGTTTAAAATATTGTTTTTTATGTTTCTGAATAATTTCAATTCCGGTCATCTCCTTTTGCCTTTTCCTTTTTCTTTGAAGCTTTTCTTGACGGTTCCGACGGTTTCGGCATAAGAGTTTCACGCAGGTGTTCATTGAGCTTGAATCTTGTATAATCCCTTACAAGAACACCATTTTCAGCTATTGAGATCTGTCCCGTTTCCTCGGAAACGACAATTACAATAGCATCCGAGTTTTCACTCATCCCGATAGCTGCCCTGTGTCTGGAACCCAGCTTTTTGTTTATGAGTTCTTCTTTCTGGGGTTTCGGAAGAAAGCATGCAGCAGCAAGAATTATGCCGTCACGCATGATAACGGCTCCGTCGTGAAGAGGGGTATTCGGAAAGAAAATATTTCCAAAAAGTTCCTTGCTTGGAACGGCATTAAGTATGGTTCCGTTTTCAATCTGCTCGCCAAGTTTTGTTTTTCTTTCTATAACTATCAGAGCTCCTGTCTTTGATGCGGAAAGATCCATGCATGAATCGCAAATCGCCTCGATTGCTACATTCCATTTTTCAGATGCTGCATTTGATGAGTCACCGAAAACAAGAAGGCCTGAGCCGAGCTTTGTATTGCCTGCTTTTTCAAGGGCACGTCTTATCTCAGGCTGGAACATTATAAGCAGTGCGAGAATTCCAATGTCAAGCGCGCTTTTTATCAGATAGGAAATAGCTTTAAGACCTATCTGAGTACTGATTATGTATGCTACGATAATTATAAGAATACCTTTTACCAGTTGACTTGCCCTTGTCTCCTTTACCAGCTTTATTACAAGATAAACAATGTAGGTCATAAGAAGAATGTCAATTATATCCATAAATGTCATGGACTGGATAACATTCCAGATCATATTAAGGGCATTTTTTACAGCGTACATAATTCACTTCCTTTCTTTTATGTAAGAGGGGAATTAACCCCTCAAAAAATACACATTATAATTTTACCAACAAATACAGAAAATTTCAATAGTTTCAGAGATTTTTATAAATTTTTTTTATTTCACGGGCGAGATTTTCAGCCTGTTCTGAACTGTTGAAAACAGACGGAGCAAATCTTACCGTTCCGTTTTCAGTTCCAAGGGTTTTGTGTGCCAGCGGGGCGCAGTGGAGCCCTGCTCTGAGACAATAGCCCTTACGGTTCAGCAGTTCAGCAGTATCCTCCGGAGCAAGCCCGTTTATATTGAAGGATACGACAGGAACATAGCGGACTCCCGGGCTTCTGTAAACTGTTACGAATTCCGGGTCAAGCCTGCTTATAAATCTGCGGCAGATCTCGTCTTCATGGCGGAATATGCGTTTTATTCCTCTTCTGCGGACAAAGTCTATGCCCTGTTTTAAGCCAATTATTCCAACGGTGTTGACTGTTCCGCTTTCAAGTGCATCCGGCAGAAAATCCGGCTGTTCAGGACTGAGTGAGGAACTGCCTGTACCGCCTTCCATAATAGTATTTATATGATATTTTCCGTCGCTGATCAGAAGTCCTGTACCGGCCGGACCGTAAAGTCCTTTGTGTCCTGCAGTACAGAGAATGTTTATTCCGTCGGACATTTTTATATCAAGTATGCCGCATGCCTGTGCACCGTCCGCAATAAAGCAGATGTTTTTTTCGCGGCAAAGCTCTGCGATCTGTTTATAGGGAAGGATCTGACCTGTTACATTTCCCGCAATTGTGCATGCAATCGCTTTTGTGTCAGGTTTTATAAGCCTTCTGAAATTTCTGACTGTTTCTTCCTCATTATCCGTTACGCCGGCAATGCTGAAAGTGATCTGATTTCTGGCTGCCATTGCATGGACAGGTCTTGAAACGGAGTTGTGTTCAATCCCGCTTATTATTATATGCCCGCCGTCCTGCATTATGCCCTTTATTGCCATATTAAGCGCATGGGTGCAGTTCAGAGTGAAAATCACGTTTTCTGTTTCTGCACCGAAAAAATCAGCAGCGGTCTGACGTGTGTCAAACACCTTTTCGGAGGTCCGGGCTGTGAGAATGTGTCCGCCTCTTCCGGCATTTCCGCCGTATCTTGAAACTGCGCTGAAGACAGCAGAGGCAACAGTGCGCGGCTTCGGAAAGGTAGTGGCCGCGTTGTCAAAATTCACTGCCATTGCGTCACCCCGTCACTTATGATTTTTCCGTATTCAATATGGTGTTTTTTCAAAAGCGCAATCACTATATCTTTATCGCCGTTAACGATTATAACGTGGGTACAGCCGTATTCGGAGGCTTTAGGGGAACGGCGCACCTCACATTTGTAACCCTGCGACTGAAGAAACCGCTTTGCTTTTATGGCGTGTGTAACGGTCGGCATAGAGACTGCTGTATATTTCATAGTATCACCCCTTTGCGGAAGCTGTATGTTACTCTTCCGGTAATACTATATAATATGCCTGCGGTGACAGTCTGCTACTTTTCGACAAGAAGTGCGACGCAGTGGGCGGAAATTCCCGAACCGTCTCCTGTGAATCCGAGTTTTTCTTCCGTAGTGGCTTTTACGCTTATCTGTGAAATCTCACAGCCGCATGCGTCTGCGATGTTTTTTCTCATTTGATCAATATATGGCGCAAGCTTTGGCTTCTGCGCAAGGACTGTGGCGTCAATATTGCCTATCCTGTATCCGTTTTCGTTTATAAGTCTGTTTACATGACGCATAAGCTCGATGCTGTCCGCACCGCTGTAAGCAGGGTCCGTATCGGGAAAATGCTTTCCGATGTCGCCGAGAGCCAGTGCTCCCAGGAGGGAGTCCATAACAGCGTGAACAAGAACATCTGCATCTGAGTGACCCAGAAGCCCTTTTTCATAGGGAATATCAACTCCGCCGAGTATCAGCTTTCTGTTTTCCGTAAGACGGTGTACGTCATATCCGTGTCCTATTCTCATTTCTGTTCCTCCAGCAGCAGCCGTGCTATTTTTATGTCCTCGGGTGTTGTGATCTTTATGTTGGTGTAGTCGCCGGCTGTCATATATACTTTTGTTCCGATCGCCTCCGCAAGCTGGCAGTCATCCGTGAAGTCAAGCTCATGCTCAAGGGCGAAATCAACGCCTTCAAAATAAATGCGTCTTTTGAAAATCTGCGGCGTCTGGGTTATGTAAAGAGACGAGCGGCAGGGGGTATCCTGTATCAGACCGTCTGCTACAACCTTTATTGTATCTTTTACGGGGACGCCCAGAACGGCACCGCCGAAAACGCAGGCGTCCTTTATAGTTTTTTCAATATGCTCAGGTTTTACAAGCGGTCTTGCACCGTCATGAACAGCAATAAGCTCCGTGTCACTGCTTATTTTTCTCAGACCGTTTATGACACTTTCCTGCCGTGTTGCTCCGCCGTCTGCAAAATCTGTGAGTTTAGTTATATTTATTTTTTCTGCTTCAAGTCTTATAGCGTCCCTGTCCTGAGGACGGCAAACGACAACGATTTCTCTGACGCTCCCGCAGTTCTCAAATGCAAGCATGCTTTTTCCGATAACATTTGTGTCTCCGAGAGGAAGAAGGATCTTGTTGACGCCGTTCATTCTGCTGGACTGACCGCCGCAGACTATTATTGCTGATGTATTTATAAAATCATCTCCTTTAATGCGCATACAGGAAGCACTGCATAATCACTGCCCTGCAAATATAAGCAAAGATATGAGCCGTTGATTGTGCGGAGCCGCCTATATAATAATTATACATACTGCAAAAGACTAAATCAATAACTGAAGAAAATTTTTCACAATATTTTCATTTGAACGGTATTATGTAAATAAAAAAACAACATTTAAGACGTTAATGGCTTTGTTTTCTTCAAAAATTCAATTGAAATTGTGAATTTCTTGACAAATGATATGGTTTTGTTGTAAAATAAAATAAATACTTGAAAGGACTGATTGCAATGGGTTTAACATTAACTGAAAAAATTCTGAAGGCACACATCGTTGACGGCGAAATGGTAAAAGGTACGGAGATAGGAATCCGTATAGACCAGACGCTGACTCAGGACGCTACCGGCACAATGGCTTATCTTGAATTTGAGGCTATGGGCGTTCCGAGAGTAAAGACAGAACGCAGTGTGGCTTACATAGACCATAATACACTCCAGAATGGTTTTGAAAATGCTGACGATCATCGTTTTATCGGCAGCGTTGCAAAAAAACACGGTATCTATTTTTCACGTCCCGGCAACGGTATATGTCATCAGGTACATCTTGAAAGATTCGGAGTTCCGGGAAAGACTCTTATCGGCTCTGACAGCCATACTCCGACAGGCGGCGGTATCGGTATGATCGCTATTGGTGCCGGCGGACTTGACGTTGCTGTTGCTATGGGCGGCGGCGCATATTATATCACATGTCCGAAGGTTGTAAAGGTTGAGCTTACCGGCAAGCTTTCACCATGGGTTGCTGCAAAGGACGTTATCCTTGAGGTTTTAAGACGTCTTTCCGTTAAGGGCGGCGTAGGCAAGGTCATCGAATACTGCGGCGAGGGTGTTAAGACTCTGTCTGTTCCTGAGAGAGCAACTATCACAAACATGGGTGCAGAGCTTGGTGCAACTACTTCTATTTTCCCGTCCGATGAGATCACAAGGGAATTTTTAAAGGCTCAGAAGCGCGAGGACGTGTGGGTTCCGCTTTCAGCTGATGAGGACGCTGTTTATGACGAGGAGCTTACTATAAATTTAAGCGAGCTTGAACCTCTTGCTGCCTGTCCTCATTCACCTGACAATGTAAAGTCAGTTTCTGAGATCGGTAAAATCAAGATCGACCAGGTTTGCATCGGTTCATGTACAAACTCATCACTTATGGATATGCTTAAAGTTGCTCATATCCTCAAGGGAAAAACAGTTCATCCGGACGTATCACTTTCAATCGCTCCGGGCTCAAAGCAGGTTCTCAATATGCTTGCTGAAAACGGCGCACTTTCCGTTATGATCGACGCCGGCGCAAGAATCCTTGAAAGTGCATGCGGTCCTTGTATCGGTATGGGACAGTCTCCTAATTCAAAGGGTATCTCACTGAGAACATTCAACAGAAACTTTGAAGGACGTTCAGGAACAAAGGACGGTCAGATCTATCTCGTTTCTCCTGAGGTTGCTGCTGCCTCCGCCATAGCAGGCGTGTTCACCGATCCGAGAGAGCTTGGGGATATGCCGGAGTTCAGGCTGCCTGAGGTGTTCAAAATCAACGATAATATGGTTGTTCCTCCTGCTGCGGAGTCTGAAATGGACAGCGTTGAAATTTTAAGAGGACCGAACATCAAGCCTTTCCCTGAAACATCTCCTCTTGACGCATCAATTGACGCAGGCGTTTCACTTAAAGTCGGCGACAACATCACAACTGACCA
>JBJEQV010000015.1:0-4558 GCA_051881915.1 Porcipelethomonas sp.
CTGAATATGGCGGTAATAGATGCCGCCTGCAACAAGGGGATTTTTGAAGATGAAAAACTCCTGCTTGAATGGGAAGCAAAACAGAATGAAATTACAGAAAAAGAAAATGCCATGCTGCAGAAAACAAAGGTGGATTTTCACTCTATGGATTCGGAGGTGACAGCATGAATACACTTCACCAGTTTGACGAGGTTTTTGATACTCAGAGGGTATTCCGCAAGCTGCTTGAGGCTATGTCAAATCCGGGAAGAACGGTTTCAGTTTCTGATGAAAAGGATAAGCTTTTCGGGAACTGCCCGTCAATTCTTGCAGCCGCAGTAACTCTCCTTGACAATGAGGTAAGCTTTAACACTTCCGGCAATACAGAACTGGAAAATGACATAATGCTTGTGACTCTTTCTCCCGAAGTTTGCACAGAATCGGCGGATTATATTTTTGTAACAGATGCCGACACGCTTGCAGATGTTTTTGAAAAGGCAAAATGCGGAACGCTGTCCGATCCTCATTGCTCTGCGACGATCATCATTCTTGATAACGGCAAAAAGTGCAGTGATGTTTGTCTTTGCGGTCCGGGAATAAACGGTGAAAAAGAGATTTCATGCTCGGAAACTTTTTGTATGGCGCTTGAACTGAGAGACGCTCAGAATTATGAATATCCGCAGGGTGTGGATCTGATTTTTGTGTCGGACAGCGGTGACATTACTGCTGTTCCAAGACTTGTGAAAAGGAGAGAAAGCAATGGCATATGTTGCGGTATCAGGCGGTGAAGAGGCAATTGAGGCGAGTATTCGTCTGCTTGATTATTACAGAAGCGGTACAGACAAGGATTTGGAACTTAACGCACTTGTACATAAATTCGGACTTCTGATTGACAAGGTAATGAGTGAATCAGGACTTTATGCAAAGGAGTATGCAGCACTGGCTTTAAAGCAGTGTGAGGGGTCAGCGGAGGAGGCAGTCTTTCTGCTTAGAGCCTATCGTTCTACTCTTAAAAGAAGTCATTACACCAATGCTGTCGATACCGGAAGAATGCGTATTATCCGCAGGATTTCCGCCGCTTTCAAGGATATCCCCGGAGGACAGCTTTTAGGTGCCTCCTATGACTACACTCACCGCCTTATTCAATTTGAGCGTGAGAATGAAAATGCCGCAGAGCTGCATGAACAGTTTCAGAAGATGCTTGCAGAGCAGACGCCGGAAAAGATAGAGTCCTGCGGACGTGTTTCGGATATGCTGAAGGACGAGGGACTTATCGACCGTTTTCCCGAGGACAATACAGAGCCTTATGATGTTACTGAAAAGCTGCTGGAATTTCCTGCGCCCAGAAGCGCACGTTTACAGACCATGACAAGAGCAGATACAGGATTTCTTTCCGGTCTTGCGTATTCAGTACTCAGGGGATTCGGACAGGTTCACCCGACTGTGGGCGAACTGCGCAGCGGTTACATTGAGCTTGAAATTCCGTACCCCGATTCAGATGATACGATCTGTCTGGGAGAAATTCTGATTACTGAGGTCGAAGCATTTGCGCAGTCCAGCGATAAAGACCAGCTTAAACTTGCAAGCGGATATGGTGCAGTATTCGGCAGAAATGAAAACAAAGCAATTGCAATGGCTGTTATCGACCGTGAGATCGAAAGAGGCGGAGATTATGCAGCGCAGGACGAGGAGTTTGTACTCACACACGGTGACTGTCTTGAAATGAACGGTTTTATATCACATCTCAAACTTCCGCACTATGTTACATTCCAGTCAAAGCTTGACGCAGTAAGAAAAACACGGAGGAAACAGGAAAATGAAGAGTGCTGAAAATTATAACTACGCATTTTTGGACGAGGGCTCAAAACGTGAGATAAGAAGATGTGTTCTGAAAGCCGTTGCTATACCGGGTTATCAGGTACCCTTTGGTTCAAGAGAGCTTCCTATAGGAAGAGGATGGGGAACAGGCGGCATACAGCTTACTCTTTCACTTATCGGTCCGGAGGATACGCTGAAGGTTATCGACCAGGGCAGTGACGAAAGCGTCAATGCAGTAAATATAAAAAAGTTTGTGAAACTTACTGCAAATGCAAAGGTCACTTCGGACACACGCAAGGCAACGCTGATACAAAGCCGTCACAGAATACCGGAAATTCCCCTGGAGAATAATCAGATACTGATTTTTCAGGTACCCATCCCCGAACCGCTGAGAATCGTTGAGCCGAGAGAGGAAGTTACAAAGAAAATGCATGCCGAAAAGGACTATGCACCGATATGGTTACAGCTTTATGAGAGCATTATCAGATATGGAAAAGTAACGATCCCGACGGAATATCCATGCACAGTAGAGGACAGATACATAATGAATCCAAGCCCGATACCAAAATTCGATAATCCTAAACTGAATATGTCAAAGTGTCTTTATCTTTTCGGCGCAGGACGTGAAAAGAAGATTTATGCTATTCCTCCATATACCAATGTTGTTTCCCTTGCCTTTGATGACGTTCCCTTTGAGCGTGAAAGCTTTAAGGGGAAAAAGTGCAGACTTTGCGGAAGCACAGATACTTATCTTGATGAAATCTTTGATTCGGAAACGGGAGAGAAATTTTATCAGTGTTCTGATACTTCATATTGCAGGGAGGTGCGTCTGAATGCTGCTGAATGAAAAGCCTGTTCTGCAGGTGAAAAATCTGACTGTACGCTATGGGGAAGGCTGTCCCCACTGTCAGGAAAATCTTGAAAAAAACCGCTGTACCGTCTGCGGAACAGTGTGGGCGGCAAACGATATTTCAATTGATGTTTACCCCGGAGAAGTTCTTGGCATTGTTGGCGAAAGCGGTTCGGGAAAATCCACTCTTATGCAAAGCCTTTACTTTGATCTTGAACCGACTTCAGGAAGTGCATACCTAAACGGCTATTATAACGGCGAAGAGAGTATATGGAATGAAAGTGCCGCAGAAAAGCGAAATATAAAAAACTGCGTAATGGGTATGGTTTATCAGAATCCTGTCCGCGGTCTGCGAATGGATTACTCCGCAGCCTCAAATATTGCAGAAAAGCTTATTGCAGCAGGAAATCGTGAGGCGGGCTTTATGACGGAACGTGCAAAGGAGCTGCTGACGTCTGTTGAGATTCTTACATCAAGAATGGGAGAGGCACCGAAAAACTTTTCCGGGGGAATGCAGCAGAGAGTTCAGATCTCGAAGGCACTTGCGAACAATCCCTCAATACTGCTCCTTGACGAGGTCACAACAGGACTGGACCTTTCGGTACAGGCAAAAGTCCTTGATCTGATACGCCGTATCAGGGCGCAGTACGGCATATCTATACTGCTTGTTTCGCATGACCTTGCAGTAATAAGAATGCTTGCGGACAGAACCGTTGTCATGCTGGACGGAAAAATCATTGAGAGCGGTCTTACTGACCAGATCTTAGAGGACCCTCAGCACGCATATACACAGCAGCTTGTACACTCACTGCTGTAACAACAGGAGGAAAATATGATTGCAATTAAAAACGGGCGTATCGTTACTCCCGATGAAATAATCGAAAACAAAATACTTTTGATCGACAAGGACCGGATCGTTAATATATGCAATTCAGATATAAAAGCAAAAAAAACAATAAATGCTCACGGGGGATATGTGATGCCCGGGTTTATAGACGTTCACTCAGATAAGATAGAGCAGTTTGTTTATCCCCGACCTACTGCCCGCTTCCCATTTGAGCTTGCATTAAAGGAATGTGAAAAAGAACTTCTTCAGCTCGGCATCACTACTATCTATCATTCATTTTCATTATATAAAGATGAACTTCTCGGAAAGAGCCCCCTGCGCTCAAAGAAAAGCGTACTGGAAATGGCAGAACTGATAGCAGACATACACAAACGACGTCATCTGATACATCATCGCTTTCATCTTAGAATCGAAATTGACAACATTGAAGCTTTTGACATAGCAGAAGAAATGATGCGGCGAGGTCTTGTGCATGAGATTTCCTTTATGGATCACACTCCGGGTCAGGGGCAGTACCGCAGTCTTGAGGTTTACCGTGATACTTTGGACAAATATCATGGTATGGAAAACGAGGGCATGACCTTTGAAGAAGTCCTGGAATATCACAAAGAAAAGGATATGCTTTCATTTGAACAGATGAAAGAGCTTGCTGATATGGCACATGAAAGAAATATTACTGTTGCGTCCCATGATGATGATACTGTGGAAAAGCTGAAGGTTAACCAGAGCCTTGGCGTTGATATAAGCGAATTTCCAATTACGGAAGAAACTGCAAAAGCTGCCCATGACATGGGATTTTACACAGTTGCAGGCGCTCCCAATATACTGCTGGGAGGCTCTCACTCCGGCAATATGTCGGCGGCTGACGCCGTTGTTCATGGCTGTGCGGACATTCTCTGCTCCGATTATTTTCCTCAGGCGATCTTGCAAAGCTTGTTTATATTACGGGATAAATACGGTCAGTCACTTCCGGAAATGGTGAAGAAAGTAACTCTGAATCCGGCAAAGGCAATGAAAATCGACAAAGACTACGGCTCAATT
Source organism: Porcipelethomonas sp. (assembly GCA_051881915.1). Lineage (GTDB taxonomy): Bacteria > Bacillota > Clostridia > Oscillospirales > Ruminococcaceae > Porcipelethomonas. The sequence continues at coordinate 4,536 of JBJEQV010000015.1, forward strand.
GAAAAGGGTAAAAAAGCCGATAT
>JBJEQV010000016.1:0-23360 GCA_051881915.1 Porcipelethomonas sp.
CAGCGGGCCCTTGGACTCCGCATCGGCGCCGGCCTGATATTCGCCGTAAAATTCATTTATGTCCTTGATAAACTTTCTGTTGAAAAGATGAAGCGGAATGCCCTGAGGACAAACTCTGCTGCACTCTCCGCAGTCGGTACATCTTCCTGCAACATGGAATGCACGGATAATATGGAACATCTTTTCTTCAAAGCTGTCGGTATTTGCCTTCTGTGCGCTGTCAAATTTATTGCTGTCAAACACACACTTGCGGCAGCTGCATGCGGGACATACGTTTCTGCATGCATTGCATCTAATACACTTGCTGAGTTCCTTCTGGAAAAACGCAAATTTTTCTTCCGGAGTCATTACCTCTATTGCAGCGACCTGTGCAAAGCGGTCACCATCGGCAGTATCCCTGGATTCGCCGATGATTTCGTCATAGATCTTATGCTCCTTGCCCTTACAGACATGGCATCTTTCAAGCATAGCATCGCTGTATGCGCATGACTTTTCACCATAGATCGTATCAAATTTCAGTGTTTCAGCGTCGCCGTCAATTTCAGCGCCTGAAACTGATGTGATACCCTTGATGCCAAGAGCCCTGATCTTATCATTATCAAGCTTGCCCTTGCATCCTACGCCTATAATATAAGCCTTTTCACGGTCAACACGATGCTCTTTTATAAGCTGATTGAAGCTGTATGTATCGCATGGTTTAAGACAGACAAGGGTCTTTCCCTCAAGCTTTGAAGCCTCGATCATATATTTGCTCAGATTTGCCCCGCAGAATCCGTCATAAACGAAATCCCTGAGACTTTCCTCTGTTTCAAAGTAAGCCGGTTCAGGATTATAGGAAAGATCTCCTGCCTTCCAGCCGAGGACGCGGTCAACTGTCTTGTCAGCCAGAAGCTCCTTAATACGGTTGATTAATTCCTGCATCTCAAATCCTCCAATCTTACATTCCTGCCGAGTGAACGGATTTTTTCCACAAATTCATTCATGGTTGCAGAAAACTTGACACCCTCAGCCGCTGAAACCCACTCTACGCGGGTACGTCCATGTTCAACGCCGATATAATCAAGCATTGAGAACAGAAGCGTCATACGGCGTCTTGCATAGTAATTTCCTGTGCTGTAATGACAGTCACCCGGGTGACATCCGCACATAATAACACCGTCAGCTCCCTTTTCAAATGCCCTGAGAATAAACATCGGGTTTACACGGCATGAGCATGGTACACGAATGATCTTTACATCTGCAGGATATCCAAGACGGCTGCTTCCTGCCAGATCAGCACCGGCATAGCTGCACCAGTTACAGCAGAATGCTACTATTTTCGGTCTGAATTCTTCATTTTCATTTATCGGCATATTGCATCCACCTCCGCAATAATCTGTCTGTTAGAGAAGCCCTGGAGATCCATAGCGCCTGAAGGACATGCAACTGTACATGCGCCGCATCCCTGACACAGAGCTGTATTTACCGCTGCTACACGGCGTGTTTCACGGATTCCGTGATCGTTTATCTGCTTATCCTCATAGGAAATTGCACCATAAGGGCAGACATTTGCACATGTCGAGCATCCGTTACAGAGAAGCTCGTCTGAATGAGCTGTACACGGATTTGTAAGAAGCTTATCCTTTGCAAGGAGACCTACGACCTTGATAGCTGCGGCACCTGCCTGGGCAACTGTCTCAGGAATATCCTTAGGTCCCTGAGCAACACCTGAAAGGAACACACCGGCTGTCGGCGATTCAACAGGACGGAGCTTCGGATGAGCCTCTGTAAGGAAGTTATTTGTGTCAATACTTGCTGTGAGCATTGTTGCAAGCTTTCTTACCGATGCCTCCGGTTCAATAGCTGCTGCAAGAACGACCATATCAGCTTCCATCTTGATCTGCCTGTTGTCGATAAGATCAACGCCGTGAACAAGAAGCTGTCCGTTCGGCTGAGGAGCAACCTTTCCTACCTGTCCCTTTATATAATTTACTCCGTATTCTTCAACAGCTCTGCGGTAGAACTCGTCGAAGTTCTTGCCCGGAGTACGAACGTCTATATAGAAAACAGTAACGTTTACATCAGGATACTTGTCCCTTATAAGCATAGCGTGCTTTGCAGTGTACATACAGCAGATCTTGGAGCAGTAGCTTTTTCCCCTGTTATCGGAGCATCTGCTTCCCACACACTGAATGAACACGATATTCTTCGGAGCCTTTCCGTCTGAAAGTCTCTCAAGATGTCCCTTTGTCGGACCTGCTGCGTTCATGATACGCTCAAGCTCAAGAGAAGTAATAACGTCCTTGCTCTGACTGTATGCATATTCATCGTAATTGTCAAGCTTGATAACATCAAAGCCTGTTGCGACTACGATTGCACCATATTTTTCTGTAATGATCTCATCCTTTTGTGTATAGTCGATAGCGCCTGCCTGACATACCTTTTCACAGAGACCGCACTTGCCTGTCTTGAGCTTGATACACTGCTGCGTGTCGATTACAGGAACGTTCGGAATAGCCTGTGCAAACGGAGTATAGATAGCACTTCTGTTGTTGAGACCGCGGTTGAATTCGCTGAGTCCCTTCTTTGAAGGACACTTTTCCTGACACACACCACAGCCTGTACACTTGGTCATGTCAACATATCTTGCCTTTTTGCGGATATCAACTGTAAAGTCTCCAACGAAGCCGCTCACCTTCTCTACTTCGCTGTATGTGTAAATATTGATCTTTTCATGTGCTGAAGCGTCAACCATTTTAGGCGTAAGAATACACGCCGAACAGTCAAGAGTCGGGAATGTCTTGTCAAGCTGTGACATTCTTCCTCCGATACTCGGTGTCTTTTCAACGATGTCAACTTCATAGCCTGCATCTGCAATATCAAGAGCAGTCTGGATACCTGCAATACCGCCGCCGATAACCAGCGCACGCTTTGTAACGCGGCTCTCGCCCGGCTTGAGAGGTGTATTGAGGTTTACCTTTGCAACTGCGGCTCTGGCAAGGATAACAGCCTTCTGTGTAGCTTCCTCCATATCCTTGTGGATCCATGAACACTGCTCACGAATGTTTGCGATTTCAACCATATAAGGATTGATTCCGGCCTTTTCAGCGCATTTTCTGAATGTACCCTCATGCATACGAGGTGAACATGAACAGACAACGATACCTGTAAGACCGTGTTCCTTAATTGCAGCGGCGATCTTTTCCTGACCAGCCTCGGAACACATATACTGATAATCTTCAGCATGAACAACGCCCGGTTCAGCCTTGATCACTTCAACAACTTTTTTTACATCGACCGTTGCGGCAATGTTGCTTCCGCAATGGCATACAAAAACTCCTATTCTCTGCATCGCAAACTCACCTCCTGTACTTTCTGAATGCGCTTACCAGAAGCTGCTGTGGAATATCCGGATCAAGAAGCTCCGGGATCTCGTCCGGTGAGAGATAGTCCTGACCCTTCTGTCTTACAACCACCTGTCTTGCAGCGTCAATGAGCTTGCCCGGCTTAACGTCTCTGGGGCAGCGCTCAACGCATGCAAAGCAGGAAAGACATTTCCAGATGGACTTTGAATTTGCAAGCTCCTCAATATTGTCGTTCAGAACGTATGAAACAAACTGGTGCGGCTTGATATCCATTTCATCGAATGACTGGCAGGACGCAGAGCATTTTCCGCACTTCATGCATTTATAAGGGTTAACACCGCTGATCTGACGGATCAGTTCAGCCGATTTGAATGATGTTTCCACTATTTTGCGACCTCCTCTTTTACTCCAAGAGCCTCTGCAAGCAGTTCTGTGAAATAATATACAGGAAGACTGCTCTGTGAGTTCTTGTTCATATTATAAAGGCAGAGAGGACAGGCAGTTATAAGCATATCTGCACCGAATCCCTCAGCGCTCTTCATGATATTGTCGGACATATTTCCGGCCATTTCCTTTTCCTTCAGCGCAATATGACCGCCGCAGCACTCATTGCGGTAAGGATATATAACAGGCTCAGCGCCGATCGCACGGATAAAATCCTCCATGATCTTCGGATTTTCCGGATTGTCAAACTCAAGCACTTTTCCCGGACGCAGAAGCAGACAGCCGTAATATGCGCCGATCTTCTTTCCTGTCAGAGGATTTGCAACCTTTTCCTTGAGCTTGTCAAAGCCGACACGGTCCCTTAAAACCTCAAGGAAGTGAAGAACCGTTGTTTCGCCTGAATAAGGCTCGTCAAGCTTCATGTAATTATTTGCTCTTGTGCGGATGTCCTCAGAATTTTTCATGTCATCATTTACACGCTTGATAACGTTATGACATGCCGAACATAAAGTTACAAGTTCCTGACCTTTTTCCTTTGCTTCGTTAAGAGCACGAACGGACGAAAGCTTTGTTGCTATTTCGTCGCTTCCCAGAGGGTACACTCCTCCGCAGCACTGCCAGTTCTCGATCTCTTCGAGTTCAAAGCCAAGCGCTTTTGCGGAAGCTCTTGCATAAGCATCCAGATCCTTTGCTTTAGTTCTCAGGGTACATCCGGCATAATAACTGTATTTCATAACTTTTATTACCCTTCCCTTTTAAATATTAATCTGACGAATTACATCCTTCAGTTTCTCCGCACTCGCTCTGAGCTGTTCAACTTCCTCATCTGTAAGCTTCAGCGGAACCTTTCCTTCAATACCGTTAGGACCTACCAGAGTCAGCGTGCTGACGCAGACATCGTCAATTCCGTATTCACCGTGCATAAGAGATGAAACAGTAACTGTTGAATTATAAGCTGATAGAAGAAGGCTGCAAAGACGGCATACTGAAACTGAAACTGCATAGAATGTTGCACCTTTGTTGGCAATGATTTTCCCGCCTGATTTGTGAATATGCTCAAGGATCTCGTCCTTATCCGGATCCTCGCCTTCATAAAGTCCCTTTTCTCTGCAGAACTTTACATAATCATCAAAATCAAGACCTGAAATTTCTGCGCCTGACCACGGGATAAAGGATGAATCGCCGTGTTCTCCGTATACGTAAGCATGAATATTCTTCTGTGAAACAGAGAAATAATCTGAAAGTGTCGAGCGAAGTCTTGCTGTATCAAGAAGTGTGCCCGAACCGATGATCTGCTTTTCCGGAAGTCCCGAGATCTTTGTGAATACATATGTAATGATATCCACAGGATTACTTACAATGATGTAAAGCGCATTCGGTGCTGCCTTTACGATTTCAGGAGTAATGCTCTTGAGAATATCCACATTTGTCTGAACAAGCTCAATTCTTGTCTGACCCGGCTTACGCGCAATTCCTGAAGTAATGATTACAATGTCAGAATCCTTTGCGTCCTCGTAATCTCCTGCAACGATGGAAATAGGATCACGGAAGCCCGTACCCTGTGCAATATCCATAACTTCGCCTGCAAGCTTTTCCTTGTTGACATCAATCAGAACGATTTCCGAAGCGATGCTTTCATTTGACAGTGTGTATGCAATAGTCGCACCAACGCTGCCTGCTCCAATAATGGTTATTTTGCTACCCATATGTTTCGCACTCCATTTTTAATTTTTTTATCAAGCATTACCGACAAAGCTTATCGGCAAAACCCAACTGCTGTCTCAATAATTCGCAGAATATTCGACATATTTACATTATACCAAAAAAAACTGCGTTTTGCAAGACCATTTGCTATTTTTTTAAAACACCGGATTTTCCGCCCGTGTGCCGGAATAAAAAATAGTTTTACATATAAATAATTTTATTTTATTTTTTCTGATTCTATTACACTGTCAGGATCGATTTTCTGTTTCCGCTTTTAAGTCCCTGAAGATATTTGCTGAGAAAATCAAAAAAACTCACTGCTTCCTCATGATCTGCGGCACGGTCATGAAGCTGTATGATTATATCCCTTTGGCAGACGGGTTCGGCAATCGGCAGAAGTCTTATCTGCTCCATATCCCCCAGTCCCCATGTATAATGGGGCCAGAATCCTACGCCAAGGCCCCCTGCTATAAGATTTTTCACTGTATCGGGGCTGTCGCTTTCATATATTATATTTGGTATGAATCCTGCATGCATACAATAACGGTCACAGATCGTTCTGATGCTTCTTGAGCCCGAAAGACTGATAAAGTCCTGATCTGCAAAATCCCTGAGCAGAACGCTGTCGCAATCTGCATAAGGAAAATTCTGAGGGACAGCAAGAAAGATCCTCTCTGTAAAAATGCGGTATTTTTCTTTTGTATCTGTCGGCTGCTGGAAAGAGGAACGCGTAAAAATAGTTATATCGGCATCTTCACACCGCGAATTCTGGATAAGTTTAAAATTAAGTCCGTCGTGATTCTGTTTATACGAAATAAGAGCATGCGTTACAAGTGTAGACGCTGCCAGAACATTCAGCCGTATTGTTTTCTTCCTCACATGCGCAAGCTCCTGAACAGTTTCGGGGATCCGATGGATACTGTCAAGGATCGGCGCAAGCGTGTCTCTCAGATACACTCCGTATTCCGTAAGAGCAATATTTCTTCCGCTGTGAGAAAAAAGCGGGACTCCAAGCTCCTTTTCAAGACGCTTTATGCTCTGAGTAAGAGACGGCTGGGCTATGTGCAGCTGTTCTGCTGTTTTTGTAACATGCTGATTCACAGCAACAGCATAAAAATACTCAAGCTGAAGCAATTCCATAAATTTTCTCCTTTCAATACATTTGGTATTTAAATAGGTTTAAAACTATTGAAAATACAATCATTTTATATGTTTTTTGCAATACCCTATCCAAACTAATAGCTTTAATATTATGAATAACATAAATATTATATATTAGACAAATAGATTTGTCAATGATATAATAGCATTGTACCAAAAATCATATCAAATGGTAAAGCAGGAGGAAAAAACAATGAATGAGATACTCGAAACAATTATGCTGATATGCTTCGGATTCAGCTGGCCCATGAACCTTGTAAAAAATATAAAGTGCAGAAGTGCAAAAGGAATGAGTCTTCCTTTCATTCTTCTGCTCATTGCAGGATATATTGCCGGAATCTCCGCAAAAATCATTTCCGGAAGAACAAACTATGTTCTGTTTGTCTATATTCTGAATCTTGCAATGGTATCTTTAAATCTTGCAGTATATTTCAGAAACCGTGCCCTTGACAGGAAGTCCGGAATATACCATATCAGTCGTAAACCTGGCAGACTGTACAGACAATCCCACGCATAATTCTCCAGTCATATATATGCAGAAACGAGCCGTCCTTTTCCCGGACGGCCCGTTTTATTTTATTATTCAGCAGCACTGTCAGCAATAACTTCGGCAAGAAGATTTGCAGGAAGCTGCTCGTATCGTGCAAAATCAAATGTAAAGCTTCCCATTCCTCTTGTAATCTGCCTCAGATACATTGCAAAGTCATGCATTTCCCTGACAGGTACTTCTGCATATATCTCAGTCATACCTTCCTCTGCCGGTTCCATTCCAAGAACACGGCCGCGGCGTTTGTTCAGCTCGCCCATAACATCGCCTGTATTGTCATCAGTTACAATTACTCTTAGACTTCCGACAGGTTCAAGCATAACAGGATCAGCCTGTTTCAGACCCTCCTTGAATGCCAGCGAAGCCGCCGTCTTGAATGCCATTTCCGATGAATCTACCGGATGATAGGAACCGTCCACAAGTATTGCTTTAAGTCCTACAACAGGACAGCCTGCAAGTATGCCTTTCTTAACGCACTCCTGAAGTCCCTTTTCAACAGCAGGGAAATAGTTCTTTGGAACTGCTCCGCCGAAGACCTTTTCTTCAAACACAAGATCATCGCTTATACATGGTTCAAACTCGATCCATACATGCCCGTACTGTCCGTGACCGCCGGACTGCTTCTTATGCTTGCCCTCTGCCTTCACCTTTTTGCGGATTGTTTCCCTGTATGCGATTTTCGGAACATTAAGATCTATTTCAACGCCGAATTTATTTTTAAGCTTTGCAGCTGCAATATCAAGATGCTGTTCTCCAAGACCGCTTAAAATCTGCTCGGCAGTCTGTTCGTCCTGCTTGTAGGTAAGAGTTCTGTCCTCTTCAAGAAGACGCTGTATTCCCGAGGAAATTTTACTTTCATCCCCCTGAGACTTAGCAGAAACAGCCATTGAGTAGCATGGCTTCGGGAAGTCAATGTCATCAAATCTTACTTTTCTGTCCGCACTGCAGAGCGTATCGGATGTCGAAGCTCCGATCTTGACAGCCGCAACAATGTCACCTGCACTGGCAGAAGACGTTTCGATCTGCTGTTTTCCTCTCATGAAAAACAGCTTTCCGATCTTTTCATTCTCCCCGGTCGTCATGTTTACAACGGTAGAATCCGCCGCAAGCGTACCGGAAACAACCTTTATGTATGACATTTTTCCGATAAACGGGTCAGCAACAGTTTTAAACACAAAAGCGGAAAGAGGGTCGCCCGCACTGCACGAAATTTCCTTATCCCCTGCATAAACCGCAGGAACCTCGGAAGCCGACGGAACAAGAAGCGAAATTTCCTTCAGAAGCATGTCGATACCGGCGAGGGTTGATGAAGACGCACAGACAACAGGAGTTATGATTCCAAGATTCATGCCTGCATGAATACCGTCGATCAGCTCTTTCTGAGTAAAAGGCTCTCCCTCAAAGAATTTCTCCATAAGTGTTTCGTCCGTCTCAGCAACCGCTTCGCTGATAGCCTCAACAAGACCATCGATACGATACTGCATCTTTCCGGTGGCAGCGGCTTCGGGAAGATCTGTTTCAACGGCATTTCCGCTCTCATCATATTTATAAGCCTTCATCTCGATAAGATTCACGTATGAAACGATATTGTCATTTTCGATAACAGGAACAACAACAGGGCATACAGTCGGACCGAAAACGGTTTTCAGATCAGTAAGCACGTTGTAGAAATTTGCGTTAGGATCGTCGATCTTCGTTACAACGAACATCTTTGCCTTATGATCCTTTTCTGCCGCAGCATAAGCCTTTCTTGTGCCGACTTTTACTCCGGATTTTGCCGAAACAGTTATCATTACTGTATCGCATGCCCTTATTCCTTCGGCAGCTTCTCCGGCAAAATCAAATATTCCCGGAGTATCAAGAAGGTTGACCTTGATACCCTCATTTTCAAAAAATGCGGCAGATGTATTTATAGAAATTTTTCTTTTTATTTCCTCAGGATCAAAGTCACACACTGTTGTGCCGTCATCCGTGCGGCCAAGCCTGTCTGTAACTCCTGTTTTATAAAGAAGCGCTTCTGCAAGTGATGTTTTACCAGAACCGTTATGTCCGGCAAGTGCAATATTCTTTATGGAATTCATTTTGGTCTATTCTCCTTTAAGTAAATTGTACAATAGTACTTATTCCATTATAATACTTTTTATTTATTTTTTCAACCATAAGATATTTTTTCTATATATTTTATTATTTTTATTAATATTTTTTGTGCATTATTCACATACTAAAGCAAATATTATCAGTATTCTCCGTTATAAATATAAAACAGCTCGTCCGGACGATACGGACAGAGCTGTTTTAATACAATTTAAATTATTCTGTTCTGAGTGCTACAACGGGATCTTTCTTTGCTGCGCTCTTTGAAGGAATGATTCCTGCGATAAGAGTAAGTATCATACTGATAATAATAAGTACAATCGCTGCAGCAGCCGGCAGATGTGCACTGAGATTATTAATTCCCGTAACAGCATGAACAAAGATATTTATAGGTATGCATAGCAGACAGGTCACAATAATTCCGAGCAGACCGGAAGTAAATCCGATAATAAGCGTTTCCGCATTGAACATGCTTGAAACATCCTTCTTAGAAGCACCGATCGAGCGAAGTATGCCGATCTCCTTTGTTCTTTCCTGTACGGAAATAAGTGTTATAACGCCGATCATAATTGAAGATACTATAAGCGAAATTGCAACAAATGCAATCAGGACATAGGTAATGGTATTAATGATCGTGGTAACAGATGACATCATGATACCGATATAATCTGTGTATTTGAGCTGTGACATTTCATCTCTGCCGCTGTTGTAACCGGCGATCGCATCTTCAATAACGTCCTTGTTTTCAAATGTTGAGGCATAAAGATTTACAGCGGACGGCTCATCAAGGTTCACATAGCCCAGTTCTGAAAGATTTTCTTCATAGGTGGATTCAGAAAACTCCATCGTTTCATCATAATAGAATGCTGCCTGTTCATCAGTCAATCCGGCAACTGTCTGATCAAGAGCTGACGAAAGCTCCGGAATACTCATTGCGGAAAGCTGTTCCTGAATCTGCTGAGCATACTGAAGCTTCACCTGCTCAGCGATCATCTGAGAAAATGCCGATGTGATATCGTCATCACTCATATTCTGAATATATTCCGTTACATCATCCTCATTCATGCTCATCTGCTGTGACATCGCCTGAATCATTGCGGTCTCCATATCCTCACGAGTCATTACAGCAAGCTGCTGACCGACCGACTCAGAAACGATCTCCTCCGTGGGGACGCTCATAATTTTTACATAAGCTTCTGCCTTTGAAGCTTCATCGAGCCCCTCATAATAGCCGCGTAAAAATTCCGCTTTCTGAGAATCTGAAGTATTGCCGTCCTCGTCCTTGAAGGGAAGTCCGGTAAATACGTCCGTTGACTGATCCTCAAGCTGAGCTGTAACAGCTCCGCTTTCCTTTGAATGCTCTATAACATATTCAGTAAGCTTACTTGTATAGGCGATAGAGCCTTTCAGCATGGGAGCTGTTGTGTCCTCTCCCGGTCTGATAATGCCTGTGACCTTCAGAGGAATCCCATTATCATAGAGGTACTGAGCACCTGCGTCTGTTTCTCTAAGATCCGAATACAGACCCGTGTTTTCATCATAGCTGTAACAATCGGAGTTCAGAATAGTTCTGAATTCCATGCCGCATATTTCCTCATAAGTCCAGCGGTTCTGTCCGTCATCTTCAATTTCCTTGCCTTCAAAAGCAGCCGCCATAATATCGTCAATTTTCTCCTTAGGCTCAAGACCCAGGGCATAAAGAGTCATGTCATCAAGCTCATTGTGCTCATCGAGAACAAGAACTATCTCATTATAATCATCAGGCCACTCTCCGTAAACCACGTCATACTGCTTTTTCACCACATCGCTGACAGTCTGTCCGCTGTCTCCGGGAAGCATCTCCTGCCAGAGCTGAGAGCTGCCCATCTGCATCATTGAAGTCATATCCATGCCGAACATCGTGCTGCTCTGAGATGCCATAACCGACATATCAACGCCCATATATTCCGAGATCATATTCTGAAGCAGTTCCTGAGCATCTGATTTGATAATATCTCCGTCCACGTTTTTTGTGTATACCAGAAGGTCAAGGTCGTACGAATACTGAATGCCGTTCAGAGCATCGTAAAGCGCACTGTTTTCATCGGCATGCTCCTTTTCGATAAATTCCTTGAAGCTTTTCAGATCATTTTCGGTCGTTTCCATATTGTTGAGCGCATTCATCATTTCGTATACAGCAGATTTTTTATAGACCGCATCATTTTCATGTTTCTCGGAAGACTCCGCAGCGCCCATAAACGTCTCCATAACGGTTGAAAGATCGGTTTCGGTTTTGTTTATTGTAAGCGGATAGGAAGACAGCGTTTCCTCCTGAACCGTGTTTATATAGTTTGTAAAGCCCTGTGAAATGGAAAACACAAGAGCAATTCCGATAATACCTATACTTCCCGCAAAGGATGTCAGCATAGTTCTTCCCTTTTTGGTAAAGAGATTTTTAAGCGACAGGGAAAAAGAAGTTGCAAAGGACATTGACGGCATTTTCATCTTTTTGCCGCTGTCCTGCTTTGTTTTGTCCTTTTTTTCCTCAAGCCGGCACTCTTCAGAAGTAAGCGGCGAAGAATCATCTGTAATTTCTCCGTCCAGCATGCGGATTATCCTTGAAGAATATTTTTCCGCAAGATCCGGGTTATGGGTAACCATGATAACAAGCTTGTCTTTTGCAATTTCCTTCAGAATGTCCATGACCTGAACGCTTGTTTCAGTGTCAAGCGCACCTGTCGGCTCATCGGCAAGGATAATATCCGGGTTATTTACAAGCGCTCTTGCAATAGCGACCCTCTGCATCTGTCCGCCCGACATTTCACTGGGCTTTTTGGAAAGCTGGCTTTCAAGTCCGACGTCTTTTAAAGCCTGAACTGCCCTTTCCCGTCTTTCCGACTTTGAAACACCCGAAAGTGTAAGTGCGATTTCAACATTCTGCAGAACAGTCTGATGAGGTATAAGATTATAGCTCTGGAACACGAAGCCGATGGAATGGTTTCTGTATGTATCCCAGTCTCTGTCCTTAAAGTCCTTTGTTGATTTTCCGTTGATTATAAGATCGCCTTCCGTATACTGGTCAAGACCTCCTATAATATTGAGCATCGTGGTTTTTCCGCATCCCGACGGTCCGAGGATCGAAACAAGCTCACAGCTTCTGAATTTAAGATCAATACCTTTAAGAGCGTGAACTGTGCTGTCGCCGGCAGGATAATTCTTTTTGATTCCTTTTAATTCAAGCATTCTATTTCCTCCTTTATACTGACTTATTATACATCATTTCACCTAAGATTTCAATCAGTTCAATTCAATTTTCATTTAAAAGCTTCTGTACTTCAGCTGATGTCTGCAAAATATGCAGATATTATAACAAAACAAATCAGCAGGAAGGGAGATTTTTTAAAATACTTAATTTTTCAGGCGCCTGATCCGGATGTTTGCTGCTGTAAAACAAAAACAGACTCCGTAAAATGGAGTCTGTTTTATTATGACGAGATCACCCGTAAAATAAATTCTTATTAACATGAATATCAAATGCTTTTCCATACCTGCAGAAAGTGTCAGCAAACAGATATGTCTGTCTCTGAAAGCACAGCTCAGTAAAACTATATTTTCTTTATTCTGCCTGCAAACTTTTCGGGAAGAACATTCTGCTGAATACTGTAATACTCTTCAAAGGAAACCTCACAGCCGTATGTGAGAATCTCCATTGCCGTACCAAACAGGCTGACCTGATAATTCATAGCACTCATTCCGCAGCGCTCATAAAAGTTTTTCCGGCGTATCCTCTGCCGGATATTTTCACATTCGGCACAGGTGCTTTCCACTTCAAGCAAAAACTTTTTCCCTCTGTATTTTTCCAGAATAAGCTTCAAGGCAGCTGAACCTGTTCCCTTTCCTCTTTCAGAATCTTCGACGGCAAAATAATCCAGCAATGCATAGTCCCCGAACAGGATCATAATTGCAAGTCCAAGAAATTCCCCCTTATCGCCCTGAAGGACAAGAATATCATAATCCCCTCTTTTCTCCCCTTTTAATATCATGAAAAAAGGCTTTCGTTCATATTTCGGAAATGATGTTTTATACAGCCGCTTCAGACTTTTCATATACGGAGTCTTTTTTGCATGACAAATCTTCATTTTCCCCTCCTGAAACCGTAATATTTTTTCTGTATGAAAGACAAGTCATACCCTCATGCTTTTTAAACTGTCTTGCGAAATAACTCTGGTCGTGAAATCCGCAGCGCACAGAAATTTCATCAACAGTTTTATCAGTACGCTCCAGAAGCTGCTTTGCAAGTCCCATTCGCTTCTCGGTTATATACTGGAAAATAGTCAGACCGTAATTTTTCTTGAACTCTTTTATCAAATAATACTTGCTGATATAAAAGCGTTCCGAAAGTTCATCCAGAGAAATGTCCTCAGTAAAATGCATATCAATGTATTTTTTTACGGGATTTGTTTTGCAGGAAGCACTTGATTCAGTTTCCGGAACATTATATTCTGTAATAAAATGCGTGAGAATATCAGTTATATATTTATTGTTTAAAATTTCATTCTGTTCCGAACTGCTCGAATTGACAAGAATAATTTCATGAAATATATTTTCCAGTGCTTCAAATGACGAGGGATTAAATATAAAACGATTTCTTTTAATAAATTCATTGAAAAAATACTCGGCGTGGCCTCCGTTAAAATGCAGCCACATCAGCTCCCATGGGTTTTCGGGATTGCTTCTGTAAAGATGCTCCTTGTGACAGTCAATAAAAACGCACTGCCTTTCATGAACTGTATATTCAAGACCCTCGTATTCTATAACCCCTTCTCCGCTCAGAACAAGTATTATAAGAAACGAGTCAATTTTTTTAAGCTTTGTTTTTCCCGCCCTTTCATGCGGAAGCATGCCTGCTTCCTGAACATACAGCATATTCCCCACAGCTGATGCTGAAGGATTATTCCTGATCCGTATAAATCTTTTTCTATTTTCTGATATAACTATTTTCCTCGCCTTCTTTCTTAATAATTTAATAACATTATAACATTTTTGTGCATATTTGTCAACTTTTATTAATATTCTGTCGCTAGATTTCAGCAGTATGCATAGGGCAAATTGGATGTTCATGTCAATAAAGCACAAAAAAAACGCAATATTATACGTTGCCAATCAACTTCTTTTCCGTTATAATAATAAAGCTGAACCGAGCATGCAATGCCGGTTCCTGCGAAACCATGTATAAGAATATCGGCAAAATACATTTTAGTTGCATTACTCATATATTTATGCTATAATGGCATTAGCAGGCTGTTTGTTTTTCCGGAAGAAAAACCACGGCTTCGGTACTGACAACATTTCTTATAAAATCACGCCAGAATTCACAGCTATGTATATAATATGAAAAGGGATATGACTGCCGGACATATCAGAGAGGCCTTTTCTTTATATTCTTGTTTCGCAGCACTTTATCGGTCTTATTATGTGACGAGAGGGACATGATAGGACCGATAACTTTACTACTTTTAATATTAAGTCAGAACCGTATTTTATACGGTTTTTTTTATTTTCACAGATAATTCCGTCCTGTCCGCTGCGGAAAAAACATCTGTAAATTTTTGCGGACGGAAAGGTTAGTGACATAATGAATATTGCTGTTGCCCAGTCGGGGGGACCCACCTGCGCCATTAACGCATCTCTTGCAGGAGTTTTTTCCGAGGCTTCAAGAAGAGGAGAAATTGATAAGATTTACGGTTCTGTAAACGGTATAGAGGGGATTATCAAAAACGAGCTTGTTGATCTTTCAACAATAATCAGGACCAATGAAGACCTGGAACTTCTTAAACTTACCCCGTCAACAGTTCTCGGCTCCTGCCGATACAAGCTTCCCGATGCAGACTCTGACCATGAAACCTATTCAAAAATTGTCGAATGCTTCAAAAAGAATAATATCAGCATTTTCTTTTATATAGGCGGAAACGATTCCATGGATACTGTCTATAAGCTTTCGGAATACTTTCATGAAAACTCAGTCGGCATACAGGTTATAGGAATACCTAAAACCATTGATAACGATCTTATGTGCACCGACCACACTCCAGGATTCGGCTCTGCGGCGAAATATGTTGCCGCTTCTGTTCAGGAAATAACAAGGGACAGTTCAGTTTACAGTGTAAAATCCGTTACAATCGCTGAAATTATGGGTCGTGACGCCGGCTGGCTGGCAGCATCATCATGTGTTCTTAAAGCAAATGACGAAACTGCTCCTCACCTTATATATCTGCCTGAAGCTCCTTTTTCCATTGAACGTTTTCTTGAGGATGTAAAAAGAATGCTCGGCGAACACAAGGCTGTTATAATCGCTGTTTCAGAAGGACTCAGACTCAGCGACGGCGAATATGCAGCTGAAGAATTCCAGTCAGGTGCAAACGATGTTTTCGGACACAAATATCTTTCAGGAATCGGAAAATGCCTCGAAAATATCGTAAGAAAAGAGATCGGCTGCAAGGTTCGTTCAATCGAACTGAACGTTATGCAGAGGTGCGCTTCTCATATTGCTTCCAAAACCGATATTGATGAATCTTTCCGTATCGGAGAGGAAGCCGTAAAGCATGCTCTTACAGGCATAAGCGGAAAAATGATGGCATTCAGGAGAGTAAGCGACAGACCGTACTTTACAGAAATTATTCCCGTTGACGCTTCGCTTGTTGCCAACCAGACCAAATACTTTCCAAAAGAATGGATCAACAATCAGGGCAACAATGTTACACCTCAGGCTCTTGACTACTTTTTACCGCTCATTCAGGGCGAATTGAATGTGCTTATGAAGAACGGCATGCCGGTTCATTTTAAAATTCCAAACTGGTTCTGAAAAAATTAAATAAACCCCTTGACATCCGTAAGTATTTGTGATAAAATAATAAATACGGACTGGGTGTGGCGCAGATGGTAGCGCGCTACCTTGGGGTGGTAGAGGCCGTGGGTTCAAGTCCCGTCACTCAGACCAGCTTAAATCCCATAAATACGTCGTTTGCATGATGTTGCAAGCGGCGTGTTTTTTATTATGCCGTCAACTCTTCCATGGCAACAGCGAAAACATACAATGCACTCTGAAGCAATTCGGAAGGCTTTTTTCATCATGATCAATGATTTTTATAAGTAATAATTACTATTCATGTTTATCTGTATTTCAGCAATAAAAAGTAAATATCCTTTTTGTAAAAAATGCCAAAAATTACATTTTTCTATTTACACCCCGTAAAAAGTATGATATAATACATATATCGACCATAGTCGAAATAATATTTAAGAAGATTTTTTTCTACGCATCGAAGCTCGGGCAAAAACCCGGGCTTCTGGTGCATATAAAGGAAAAAGCGGCAGGGTTCAGACTCTGCCGCTTATTATTTGTAAATGATCAGCCTAAATAAACGTAACCGGATACTACAATAATCACAATCAGTTTCTTCATAAGATGGCTTCATAAAGCTTGCAGATTCTATCCAAGATGCAGCTTATAAATCAGAAAGCACAGGAGAAAAGTTCCATTCCGATCCACTCCAGTCCCGACTGCCACATATTCCCTTTCATGTTTTTAACCTTAATATTATAACACTTTTCAGTTCAGATATAAAAACTCATATTAGGGATTCGTGTCACAGGTCCTTATGTAGTGAAACAGATACTGCTGTGCGATCCCCTCGATACCTTTTGTGACCTCAGGAAGTCCGTCGGGATAATACTGTTCCATGACACGCTTTATCCAGACATCAACAGGAAAAGCATCTGTACGATGCATACCGAAAAGCAGCACACAGTCAGCCACTTTAGGTCCGATACCCTTTACTGTCATGAGCTTTTTTCTTGCTTCGTCAAGAGGAAGTTTTTTTATTTCATCGGGGTTTATCTCACCGCTGGCAGTTTTTTGTGCGGCGTCCACAAGATATCTGGCTCTGAATCCCGAACGCAAAAAGCCAAGGCTCTCGGCAGTTTCAGACGCCATTTCTGACGCCGCAGGAAAATGTCCGTAATGCTCACAGAGTCTTGAAAGTATTCCCTTTATTCTCGGGATGTTGTTGTTCTGGGATATTATAAATGAACAAATGCATTCCCAGCTGTCCTGTTTCAGCAGACGTATTCCCCCTGCATACTCACACGCTTTTTTTAAGGTGTCATCCGCAGAAAGCTTTTTTTTGATTTCTCCGTAATCGGTATCAAGATCAAAATAATCCTTCCATATTAAGTTAAAATCCTCCTCGCTTGTGTCGTGAAGCACAAAACACCCGTCTGTAAGCTCCGAAATCGTCAGCGGTTTGTCAAGAAAAAAGCCCTTATAGGTACAAAGACACCTGTCATCGGCAGTTTTTTCCCATCTGAATGCCTGTCCGCAGTCCAGAGTTTCATCAAGATCAAGATCAGGCTGATACAGAATAATATTTCCGTTTTCTGATTTATATTCCATGGTTTCCTCCAAAAACATCTGCTTTTTTTATAATTATACATTATATTTTTCCCGTTTACAACACCGCTGTTGACTTTTTTTGAGTTTGACTATATAATTTATGTATCAAAGTATACAGGAGATAACTTATGATAAAAAAAATAATATCGCTTTTGTGTGCTGTCACATGCCTCGGAATGCTTTGCGGCTGTATGGACGAAATTCAGAATTCAGCGGAAAGCAATAAGGAGGAAAGTGTTTCCGAAGCTTCAGAATCAGCACTAAAAGAAGAAATTTCTGATGAGAAAATCGAAAAAATCCTGTCAGATAACGACAAATTTCATATTTTTGACTTGTGCGGCTCTCTTGACAGCAGCGAATTTTCAGAGACAAACACCTATGCGCTCCGAATTTCTGACGATAAAAGGATCAATGCCTGCGCTCTCATAACGGATGATCTTGACGGAAAAGAACCTTCCGAATATGCAAAGGAGTACTACGAAAAGCTTTATGACAGCACTCCAGGATTTCTGTTCCTTGTAAACAATGATACGGGCAATGATTACATATATACAAGCGGCTTCGTATCCAGGTTTATAACCGATGATACCAAAAAATCACTCCTTGCCGATATCTCTCCCCTTCTCGTAACAGGCAAAGTTTACGACAGTATCATCACAGCCTTTGACACATTTTCAGAGCTTCTGCCGGAAAATGTGATCGACCGCACAGGAAAGCTTTCGTATGAGGAGATCGTTTCCCTTGACACGAAGCTCGGAGAATACAGCTCCGGAGACGAGGATATAGTTATGCTGATCGTAAACGACGTGGAAGACGACATGCTCACGGCATGTGCCGAAGACGCCTACGAGGGAATTATACAGTATTCTCCGGACGGACCCAGGGAAGGAGCTATCCTTATAGTAAATCCGGATACGGGCGGCTTTTCCATGACAGGATACGGAAAATACGAAGATATTATTAGCTGTACTGTCTCTGCCGGGGATGCTTTTTCGTCATTTTGCAGCAAAACTGAAAACGGAAAAAGCTATGATTTTGAGGGTGCGGCAGACGAATTTCTGAAGATACTTGACAATTTTCAGTAAAAAATATCATTTGCTGTGATATTTTTTCGCATTATCCATTGCTTTTTTTTAAAATATGCGTTATAATATATTTGTTCCAATTTTAAATATTTAGGAGGACTAAAATGTTAGTTTCAGCTAAGGAAATGCTCGACAAGGCAAGAGCAGGAAAATACGCAGTTGGTCAGTTCAACATCAACAATCTTGAATGGACAAAGGCTATTCTTCTTACAGCACAGGAGTGCAATTCACCTGTTATCCTCGGTGTGTCCGAAGGCGCAGGAAAGTATATGACAGGCTTCAAAACAGTTGCCGCTATGGTAAAGGCAATGGATGAGTCTCTCGGAATTACTGTTCCGGTAGCACTTCACCTTGACCACGGTTCATACGATGGCTGCTACAAGTGTATTAAAGCAGGCTTTACTTCGATCATGTTTGACGGTTCACACTTCCCGATCGAAGAAAATATTGCAAAAACAACTGAGCTTGTAAATGTTGCTCATGCTCTCGGTCTTTCAATCGAAGCAGAAGTAGGCTCTATCGGTGGTGAAGAAGACGGCGTTGTAGGCAGAGGCGAATGCGCAGATCCTGATGAGTGCAAGCAGATCGCAGATCTCGGCGTTGATTTCCTTGCAGCAGGTATCGGCAACATTCACGGTAAATATCCTGCAAACTGGGAAGGTCTTTCATTTGACACTCTCGCAGCAGTAAACGCAAAGGTAGGAGAGCTTCCGCTTGTTCTTCACGGCGGCACAGGCATTCCTGACGACCAGATCAAGAAGGCTATCTCTCTCGGCGTTGCCAAGATCAATGTTAACACAGAGTGCCAGCTCGTATTCCAGGAAGCTACAAGAACATATATCGAAGCAGGCAAGGATCTCGAAGGCAAGGGCTTCGATCCAAGAAAGCTTCTTGCTCCGGGATTTGAGGCTATCAAGGCTAAGGTTAAGGAAAAGATGGAACTTTTCGGTTCTGTCGGCAAGGCATAATTCAAAGTTTAAAAAGTTTCTGCCCGTCCGTAATGGACGGGCAGTTTTTTATTTTTTCTGTAAATCAAGAAGCGTTTCAGCACGCTCCTTTAGTTTTATCTTATTTTCTTTTGTAAGCTTCCGGTAAAGATCGACAATTTCGAATTCTCCTGATAACATCATATTTGTTGTTCTGTCCGAAATCCCCAGAATATAATCAACGCTGACATTGCAGACAGTTGCAACATCTGCTATATAATTGATCGGAGCTTTGATTTCTCCTCTTTCATAGCGGCTGATCTCCTGCTGCGTGATCCCTATTTTTTTTGCCAGTTCACTCTGGGTACAGGTTGCTTTTCTCACAGCCACAAGATTGGGATAAAGATACAAGTAATTCTGCACAAAACATTTTCCTTTCGTTAGGTTATTTGTACAAATTTTATTTTACAGCTTATTTGCTGTATTGACAAACATAATATATGATGTTATACTATATACATAAAACACATATGCTGTATTTTTGGAGGTTATCATGAATGAGACAAATAATCAGATAAATATTAAGCAGAAAGAACGGGAAATCCCTTTTTTATCAAAATTCACTTCAGCTGTTTTAAGTATTATATCCTTTTTGTTTATGCTGGCAGGCGGTCTTGCAGTATTCAGTTTCTTTTATTTATATCTGACAGGTGCCGGATATCCGGAAGGAAGTATATCTGCACAATTAGGTATGAAAACCAATGGTTTTATGGATATTTTACTCACCCTTACCATTTCATTTGTTTTAGCTGCGATAGTGATTCTTTTTTATAGTTTCCTTAAAATGCTTGCATCAGCAATAAGAGATGAATACGATATACCATATGAGGAATATTATCAGCAAAACACCACACATGTCTGTGATATCCCGGCTAAGGTTTTCCTGATTCTCTCAATCATCGGAGCAACAGGTATATTTTTAGTATGCATGATCATGTGGTTTATCTCTGCTGTATTCTCGTCAAGTATTATTATATCAGTTCTGATGTTTACCGGCATGTTGATATTCTCCCTGATAATCGGATTTTTGATTCTTTCCATCGGCTGCTTCTGGTATGGAGTATTTAAGCTTATAAGCTCCATTTGCTGGAGAAACAGTACAAAAAGAAAAATAGCATAAAAATAATTCCCGTCAATTTTCGACGGGAATTTTTTATGATGTATAATCTTCTATAAGCCGGTTTAAAACCGATTCGTTTTCTGCATATATTCCCTTTTCAAGCGCCGACCTGTCATACTCAGACATAAGCGAAAGACTCACGTCAAGACGGCGGTAGGGCGTTTCACTATCTCCTCTGAAAACCGCCAGCTCACCGTCATAAGCCTTCAGGTAATATCCGATGACAGGAATCGTTTCTGAAACAGGTTCCGTTGCAAGCAGCTCCTGGGCATAATAATTTTTTCTTTCTTTTACCGTAATTGTTCCGGCAGCTATAATAATAACTGCTGATACGGACGCTGAAGCAAGAATCATGTAAACAATGTGTTTTTTTGTCATTTCTTTCTCCTTTACTTTCCGGAGGTTCTGTTGTTTCTCTTATTATTGACCGTATCTTTTTTTTTATACCATCTATTTTTTTAAAAAAACACTTAACATAGATGAAAAAGTATGTTATAATGATAAGGTATAAGGTTTAATGCAATCTAAAAAGAAAGGTTAACTTTGAGTACAGAATGTACTTTTATAATGGTGATACAAAATGGCTGATAATAAACCAAACAGAAACGGCTATGACGGAAAAGAACGCAGAAATGCTCCGCAGTCAAGACGCTCTCCTTCTGCGCGCACGGGTAATCCGCAAAAGCAAAACCGTAATTCTGAAAACACCTCTTCTGTGAGAAGAAACACCGAGAATACTTCCTACACAAAAAGAAACTCTGACGGTACATCTTCTGTGAGAAGAAACATCGAGAACACTTCCTACACAAGAAGAAATGCTGAAAACACTTCCTCCGTGAGAAGAAATCCCGAAAACACTTCCTCCGTGAGGAGAATCGCTGAAAATACTTCTTCTGTGAGGAGAAGCAGCGCTTCACCGTCCATAAAGAATAATGCGGCAAGACGAAATTCAGCAGCATCAAGAAACGGTTCAAGACGTCCTGTACCACAGAAAAAAAAGCCCCAGAATAAAAAACTTTCCGCTATAAAAAAGATTTTTGCGGTTTTGGGAACTACCCTGCTGTCTATGTTCCTCATCGTGGTAATCACAGGCACAATTGTTGTTACCGCAGCGACTGTATATGTCCTTGAATTTATGGACGAAGCTTCAGACGTTACGATCAAATCTCTCGAAACCTCAGCGAACACAATCGTCTATGCGGAAGATTCCGAAGGGAATCTGAAAAATCTGTATACGGTTACAAATGATGTTCAGCGAATCAAAGTAGATATTGACCAGATCCCTCAGCACGTCCGTGACGCCTTTGTTAACATTGAAGATGAGCGTTTCTACCTGCACGAAGGTGTTGACTATAAGAGAACCTTTGCCGCATTTGCGAATATGTTTATCCATATTTATGACACTGACCAGGGAGGTTCTACTATAACCCAGCAGCTTATCAAAAATCTTACAGGTGATGATGAAAAAAGCCCGTCACGAAAAATCCGTGAGATCTTCCGTGCCATGCAGCTTGAAAAGAAATATTCCAAAGACGAAATCCTGGAAAATTACTTAAATTATATCGGTTTTGGCGGTCCGACAAACGGAATTGAACTTGCTTCGATAAAATATTTCGGAAAACATGTTTCCGACCTTTCAGTTGCTGAAGCGGCATGCCTTGCCGCAATTCCGAAAAGTCCTGAAACACTGAATCCATTTGCCGGATATTATGATGAAAATGACGAATGGATCAATACAGGCAAGGAAGCCAACAGGGAACGTCAGGAAACAGTTCTTGAAAGAATGTACGAAAACGGCGCAATTTCCTATGATCAGTATCATGAGGCTCTTGATGAAAAGATGATCTTCACTGATTCAGATGAATATAAAAAAGAACATCCTGAAACAGAGGTTGAGGAGCTTGAAGAAGAACAGAAGGCAACATCATGGGTCGTAGATACAGCTCTCAGAGAATATGCAGCTGTCCTTATGGATCAGTATGGCATTGATGAGAATGAAGCAATCAGCAGGATCAATAACGGCGGTTATCAGATCTATACTACTGTTGATCTTGAAATGCAGGAATACGTTCAGGAAAAGTATCTTGATATTAGCAATCTTATGGATCCTGATTCAAACTGTATCTGGAAAGATGACAAGCAGATTTTTCCTCAGTCTGCATTTGTGGCGATTAATTACGACGGAAGCATCCGCTGCATTGTAGGCGGTATCGGCGAAAAAACAGATTATCTCATCTTTAACCGTGCAACTATGGCACAGAGACAGCCCGGTTCATGTATGAAGCCCGTATCAACCTATGGTCTGGCACTTTACAATGACCATATTCACTGGGGAAGCATGTACAAGGATGAGCCGATCAAGGTCAACGGAGAGGACTGGCCGGTAAACTACGACAATCAATGGTGGAGCAGCAATCTCTTTATATATGATGCTCTCAGACTCT
>JBJEQV010000017.1:0-4406 GCA_051881915.1 Porcipelethomonas sp.
ACCTTGCTTATTGTATCAAAAAGATATTCCCGAACCTCCGGATTTGTCATATCCAACACCAGCTGATAACGGCTTCTGACCGGATTTCTTGACGGTATCTTAATTGTCCATTCGGGGTGTTCACGATACAGATTACTGTCTTCTGAAACCATTTCCGGTTCAAACCACAAGCCGAATTTCATACCCATTGCATTTATCTTTTCAGCAAGCTTTCCAAGTCCGCCGTGAAGTTTTTCCTCGTTGACAAACCAGTCGCCGAGTCCGGAGCAGTCGTCATTTCTCTTTCCGAACCAGCCGTCGTCCAGTACCAGAAGATCCACGCCGAGCTCTGCTGCCTGCCCGGCAATTTTCAGAATCTTCTGTTCGTCAAAATTGAAATAAGTAGCTTCCCAGTTGTTTATCAGAACCGGACGTTCAGCCAGTTTATATTTGCCTCTGCAAACGTGTTCACGGATAACCCTGTGAAAATTATGGGACAAAGTTTCCATGCCGCTGCTGCTGTATGAAAGTATTACTTCCGGTGTATCAAAGGTGTCCGAGGGTTTAAGCTCCCAGCTAAACATATCCGGATGAATGCCCATAACAAGACGTACCTGATCCAACTGGTCAAGCTGTATTTGTGTCTGAAAGCTGCCGCTGTACATAAGAGCCGCACCAATACAGCTGCCGGAGGTTTCAGTACAGTCTGGAGAACAAAGCAGAACAGACGGATTCTGCTGATGACTGGAAGTCCCCCTTGTGCTTGAACTTTCCTGAATGCCATGATTCAGAGGCATTCGTTCTGTCTGACGCTCCATGGCGTGTCTGCCGTGAAAATGAATCCACTCCCAGTCTCCATGGGGAATATCAAGGCAAAGACTTGCCGCTCTGGTAATTGTGACCGATTCAGATGAATTGTTTGTAATTGAAACACATCTTGTTATAATATCCAGCTTTTCAATAACGCCGTATTTTAGTGTTACTTCAATATCAGAAGCTGTATCCTTTAAAATGATTTCCAGTGTATCTGCCTTACTCTCGTCTGCATATACGGCAGGCAGTCCGTTTATGCTGTATTTGCCTTTACTGATACGATAACTGTGATATCTCAGGTCAAGGGCGCTGCTGCCGTCCGGATTAGTCACAGCGGCAGCCGGTATTCTGTAATCACCAACTCCCTCACAGGAATATTCCAGCGGAAGAGTATCAAGGGAGTAAGTGCGGTCATTTCCTGCCTCATATATATTTCCGGAAAAGCCTACATCAGGATATTTCAGCAGATATTCCATATCGGTTCCGGTTTTTTCACCATACCACAAATGCTTTAATACACCGTATTTATCAGCTTTGATCTGATATTCCGTATTTTTTGTTATGAGCTGAAACAAACCGGTTTCTTCATTAATTCTTATTGCCATATCGACACCTCATTTATTTTATATTAAACTGATAGGTTGTAAGATTTGCTTTTAATGTTATGCTTTCTGTACCGTATTTTCTTGTAATTACGAGTTTATCATCATCTGTAATGATTTCAATTGTACCGTCAAGAGAAAATGCCGGATGAGTATTTCTGAGAACCATAAGTTCTTTCAACTTTTGTACTGCCGGACGGCTCTGTTCCTTTTCGACTTCTTCCGCAGTATAATAATGGCGGTTTATGTCACGTCCGTTTTTAGTACGCTCCATAAGCTCAATATCATTTGAGCCAGCAAGCATTCCCACATAATAAACCTGTGGAATGCCCGGAGCAAAAAACTGAATTGCACGAGCCAGCAGATAGGCGTCATCATTGTTGCCCAGTGCGGAATAATATGTTGTGTTGACCTGATAGATGTCAAGATTGTTGTACGCCTCGGAGCTGTAGATTTTCTTTACATTTGCGCCATGACTGTACATCTGTTCCTTGACCGCTTCAATCTCTTCATCGGGCAGCAGATCTTTTACATCAACAATGCCGATACCGTCATGGGTATCAAGAGTTGTAAACTGCTTCATGGGGCATTTTTCAAGCCAGTCTTTGAGATGCTTTCCGGTGTGATTGTAAAGTGCATGAAGTGTAAGTACCGGGAGTGCAAAGTCATATATCCAGAATCCTTTTTCAGCGATTTTCATAGGAATAGTGTAATGCTCGTGAATTTCCGGAAGAATTTCTGCGTTTTCCTTTTTCACGATTTTTTCAATATCATAAAGCAGTTCCCAGATATCCGGTTCTATAAAGAAACAGCTTGTGTCTGCTTTTTTCACAGCATACGCAAAGGCGTCAAGGCGGATAACTGCCGCACCGTGTCTGCACATATCCTTTAATGTACGGCGGATAAATTCCTTTGTTTTATCCGTTGTTACATCAAGGTCAATCTGTTCTTCGCAGAATGTACACCAGATTTTTTCTTTTGAGCCGTCTGCAAATTCAGCCTCGATATATGGCGCACGGGGCTTTCTTTTGTAAATTTTATCAATCTGCTCCTGTGTCGGTTCGCCGTTCCAGAACTTGCTGTAACGAATGAAAAAGTCCTTATATTCCGAGGATTCTTTCTTTTGCAGGAAATCCTGAAAATATTCAGAACTTGCAGAAATGTGATTGACCATAAAGTCAAACATCAGGTAGTAGTCCTTTCCGATTGCTTCAATATCAGAAAAATCGCCGAATGCCTCGTCAACCTTGTCGTAACGCACAGGTGCAAATCCACGGTCAGCTGATGACGGGAAAAACGGAAGAATATGTACACCGCCCACAGCGTCCCTGTAATGTTTATTCAGAACCTCATGCAGCTCTTTCAGATTTTTTCCCATACTGTCTGCATAGGTTATAAGCATAATTTTATTCTGTAAATTCATAAAAACACCTCTTTAATATTCTGGTATCTGCGGCATAGAACCACAGATACCAGAATGCAGTGATGAAGAAGATCTGTATTTCTTATTATCCCTTGACTGCGCCGTTTGCTATTCCGCCGATAATCTGTTTCTGACAGATAATATAGAAAATAAGAATAGGAATAAGTGCAAGCAGATAGGACGCAAATGCAAGGTTATAGTTTGTGCCGAACTGTGTCTGGAAATTCAGCTGTGCAAGAGGAAGTGTGGTTTTCTCTGAACCGGACATAATAACAAGGGGTGTCATAACATCGTTCCATGTACCAAGAGCTGTCAGCACTGCCACTGTTGCGTGCATAGGCTTCATCATGGGGAAGATTATCTTCCAGTATGTTTTCCAGGTGGAAGCACCGTCAATTTCCGCTGCCTCCTCCATTGCAAGAGGAATATTTTTAAGGTAGCCGCTGTAAAGCATAACGTTCATAGGCATATAAAATACGACATAAAGAATAATTACACCGAACATATTGTCGATATTCATTTTTGCAGTTTCCTTTACAAGAGGCATCATCAGAATCGCAAATGGTACGAACATACCGCTGACTATATAGAAGTAAATGAATCTGAATCCTTTGTGTCTTGCCATACTTCTGCCGATTGCGTAACCTGCCATGGAGTGAATTACAAGCGATAATATAATTGCAGCTCCGGTAATAAGAACACTGTTTCCGAGAGAATGCCAGAAATCAGTCACACGCATAGCCTCTGCAAAATTATCAAGACTGAAACTCTTTGGCAGGCTTAACGCACCTGCAACATCATTGGTCATTTCAGATGGTGATTTAAAGGCAATGACAATAGTCATATAAAGGGGAAATAATATAGTCAGACAGCCAAGAATCAAAATTACGGTCAGGAAAATATTGGATTTATTGTCCTTGTCATTCTTTATTTCATCGGCTGATTTAATGCGTACTACGGGTGGTTTTGGAACACTGTGTCTTTTTGAACTCATAACTGCTCCTCCTTTTTATTTGTAAAAATAAGCTGGATAACGGAAATTGCAACGATAACAACAAAGAATACAACTGCGTTTGCACTCTGGAATCCGAACTGACCTCCGTCCATACCGTTTCGGTAGATAAGATAGGATATGGATTCTGTACTCTGAGCTGGTCCGCCCTTTGTCAGTGACATGATCTGGTCGAATACCATAAGCATATTTTTGGTGCTGAGTATGAGATTGGTTGAAATAAACGGGAGCAGGAGAGGAAGGGTCAGCTTTCTGAATGTATACAATTTTCCTGAGCCGTCAATAGCGCTCGCCTCGTATATATCTGCCGGAATCGTCTGAAGTCCTGAGATATAGATGATCGTGTTCATGGCAACAGTCTGCCATACTCCGACTATCAGAACGCCGACCCATGCCCATTTTTCACTTGCAAGAATACTGCTGCTGAGAAAATCGATATGTAATGCATTTGCAGCAGTCGGAATTATATATGTGAAAATGAAACTGAAAATATATCCTACAACCAGTCCGCCTAAAATATTCGGCAGGAAGTACATTCCTCTCAGTGTATTCTTGAATTTGATTTTACTGTTAAGTC
>JBJEQV010000018.1:0-22606 GCA_051881915.1 Porcipelethomonas sp.
CCGTTGTAACAGACGCTGTCACAGTAGTATTCGTAGAAATCACTGCCGTTGTGACAGATGTGGTTACAGTTGATGTCGAAGCTGTCGCTGAGGTTGTCTTTGCAGTTGAAGCAGAGGTTGTCACAGTCGTATTGAGAGTAGTTACCGCAGAAGTTACTGCCGTTGTGACCGCAGGGGCAGTTGTAACAGGATCATCAGTTAACGAAACAAACTCTCTGTCATATTTTTCAGCATAAGCTTGTGCAGTTGAATTTTCATAGCCATATATAACAGCAGTTTCTGATATAGTATATTCAGAATCATAAATTGTACATTCAGGATTTTTTATTGTAATGACTGCAAGACTTGTACAGCCGGAAAATGCTCTGATTTCTATGATCGTCACGCCGCTGCCGATTGTTATGCTTTCAAGGCTTGTACACCAGAAAAATGCAAACCAATCAATACTCGTCACGCTGTCAGGTATTGTTATGCTTTCAAGGTTTGTACAGTATTGAAATGCACGGCTTCCTATACTCGTCACGCCGTTACCGATTGTAACGCTTTCAAGGCTTTTACAGCTGTAAAATGCCCAGCTTCCTATACTCGTCACTGGCAGTCCGTCGATTTCAGGCGGTATCTCAACTGATACGGCTGATGAATCGCAACCGGAAATTTCTATGTAGTCATATATCCCGTCATCGTCTTCATCTACGGCTTCGTAATACAGATAATCTCCGTATTGCGTTTTATCTCCGTATGTTGCCGCCTCCGCAGCCAGAGGCTCGCTCACGAGATTAATGTTGCCTGTCAGTCCGGATAATCCGCCGCCAATGCAACCTGCCGCTATGACAGCTGATGTCAGAAAACTAATTATCTTCTTTTTCATTTTTCGCTCCTGTTTGTAAAATTTTACATTTATATTATATCATTTATATCATAAAATCGAAGATTTTTGATATAATTGTCCGATATGCAGGGAGCAAATCTCTGATTTGCGTATCTGCAAGGACATTAAAATTAATTATAATAAATGCTTTGCATTTATTATATCAAAAAATTGCAAACTGCATTGACAAAAGCGTTTTTTAAGAGTATTATAATGAAAATGCATTCAGCATGCGGTATAATGAAGTGTTAAAAAGGGGTGCACAGCAATGGGTTTCATAAAGCAGAATCTGGGAACGGTTGTCGTCGCCGTTATAGTCGGAGCGTTGATTGCCGCCGCAATATTCAGGCTTGTCAGGAATAAAAAATCGGTGAAGAACTCATGCGGAAACGGCTGCAATGGCTGCATTAATGCATCGGAGTGCAGCAGAAAAAGAGAATAAACAATGACCCCCGCAGCTGAATTAGTCCGTAAACGGACAATATGATTTCCAGCTGCGGGGGATTGTTTTAAGCTCTCAGATCAGCTCCGATTTCTTTCAGAGCCTTCAGGACTTTTTTCATTACTGAATCTGCCTGTTCGTCAGTCAGCGTACCGTCATGTGAACGCATACTGAGAGAATAGGAGATACTCTTTTTGCCTTCCTCGATCTGCTTTCCCTTGTAAACGTCAAAAAGTGTAACCTTTTCAAGGAGCTTGCCAGCTGCATTTTTAATAGTCTTTTCGATTTCTGCAGCAGGGATTTCATCTTCACAGATAAGGCTCAGGTCTCTTGTAGTTGCCGGATATTTCGGAAGAGGCTTGTATGAAATTTCGGTTTCAGCAACAGAAATAATTTCAGCAAGATTGATTTTTGCCGCATATACCTTCATTCCGATTCCGTAATTTGAAGCAACATCAGGGTGGATCTCACCGAGAATACCAATTTCCATTCCATTTTTAACTATAACTGCGCTTCTGCCCGGATGGAATGCACATTTTTCGTCAAAGCTCCTGCTTTCGCAGCTTCTGATGTATTCTGTATCTCTTATACCGAGCGAACTTAGCAGAGTATCGGCAATACCCTTGATGTCGTAGAAGTCAATGTTTCCGCCGTACATGCCTATTGTAAGGCGCTGAGGTTCGTCAGGGAGCTTGTCAGGCTCTGTGGGGATATATTCCTTGCCGATCTCAAAAAGCTTTGCGCTTTCATTTCTGTTGTTATAGTTTTTTGAGAGGATCTCAAGCATTGACGGCAGCGTTGTTGTTCTCATGACGCTTGTGTCTTCGCCCAGAGGATTTGTAATCGTTTCTGTATTACGAAGTCTGCTGTCTGCCGGAAGCTTTATCTTATCGAAATATTTCGGAGAAATGAAAGAGAACGTTGCTATTTCATAGCATCCTAAAGCTGTCATTGCATTTTCTGCTTTTCTGAGGAATTTCTGCTCCGGTGTATACTCTGCTTCGGCAACTCCCTTGAACTGGGTTGATGGAATGTTGTTATAACCGTAGATCCTTGCAACTTCCTCAGCAATATCAGCTTTGTATTCTATATCTATTCTGTAGCTCGGTGAGATCACTTTTCCGTTTTCTACTCTGAATCCAAGCATGTTCAGATATTCTGTCATTTTTTCTTCTGCAATATCTGTTCCGAGGAAATTATTGATCCATTCCGAGCTGAAATCAACCTCTTTGAGAGTTTTATCGGTGTAATCCTTGTCGATAACATTTCTTACAACTTCACCTGCGCCAAGCTCTTCAACAAGCTGGAATGCTCTTTCAAGACAGGTCATGCTGATAAGCGGATCCACGCCTTTTTCATATCTGGCGGAAGCGTCGGTTCTCATACCGAGTTTTTTAGCAGTTTTTCTTACGCTTACCGGTTCAAAGTACGCAGATTCAAAAACAACAGTTGTGGTATCATCCATGATGCCGCTGTATTCTCCGCCCATTACGCCTGCAACGGCAACCGGCTTCTCAGAATCAGCAATAACAAGCATTTCTTCTGAGAGCTCACGTTCGATTCCGTCAAGCGTAACTATTTTCTCGCCGGAAGCAGCGTTTCGTACAATAATGCTTGAACCCTTAACATATCTCAGATCAAAAGCGTGCATGGGCTGACCGTATTCAAGCATAACATAGTTTGTGATGTCAACGAAATTGTTGATAGGACGGACTCCGCTTGCTCTCAGCCTTTCTCTCATCCATCTCGGGGACGGTCCGATCTTTACATTTTTTACAATGCCTGCGCAGTAGCGCTTGCAGAGCTCATTGTTTTTAACGTCAACGCTGAGTATCTCGTCAATATTCCCGTCAACACCTTTGAATGAAGGTACAGGGATATTCAGCGGTTTTCTGAATGTTGCGGAAGCTTCTCTTGCAAGTCCGGTAACAGAAAGGCAGTCAGGTCTGTTGGAAGTGATTTCAAACTCAACAGATGTGTCATCAAGACCAATTGCGCTGTGAATATCCTGCCCGATTTCACAGTTTTCTTCAATGATAAAAATACCGTCTTCAATAGCATAGGGAAAATCATGCTTGTTAAGACCCAGTTCACCCAGTGAACAGAGCATGCCGTTGCTTTCAACGCCTCTGAGCTTTCCCTTTTTGATTTTTACGCCGCCCGGAAGAGTTGAACCGTCAAGTGCCACAGGGACAATGTCTCCCTCTTTAACGTTGGGTGCGCCCGTAACTATCTGGATAGGTGCTTCCTTTCCCACATCAACGCTGCATACCACAAGGTGATCGGAATTTTCATGCGGAACAACTGATAAAAGCTTTCCGACAACAACATTGGAAATTTCAGCTCCCTCAGTCTCATAACCTTCTACCTTTGAGCCGCTCATTGTCATTCCGTGACAGAACTGCTTTATATCTGTATCGCCCAGATCAATATAATCTGCAAGCCATTTCATTGATAAGTTCATTTGATTTCCTCCTTATTTTTATCAGAACTGTTCAAGGAATCTCAGATCATTCTCATAGAGCAGACGCATATCACTGATATTGTATCTTCTCATAACGATCCTCTCAAGACCGAGACCGAACGCAAAGCCTGAGTAAACACTGCTGTCTATTCCGCAGCCCTCAAGAACCTTGGGATGAACCATTCCTGCGCCGAGAAGCTCTATATAGCCTTCTCCCTTGCAGATCCTGCATCCTTCGCCGTGGCAGTTGAAGCACATTACGTCAACCTCAGCGCTTGGCTCCGTAAACGGGAAGTGATGCGGTCTGAGACGGATCTTGCAGTCATTTCCGTAAAGCTTTTTCATAAGAGTTTCAAGAGTTCCTTTAAGGTCAGCCATTGTTATGCCCTTGTCAACAACAAGTCCCTCTATCTGATGGAAAAGAGGCGAATGTGTGGCATCAACTGCGTCAGAACGGTAAACTCTTCCCGGAGATATGATTCTGATAGGCGGCTTCTGATTTTCCATAACATGAACCTGAACGGAAGATGTCTGTGTCCTCAGGAGAATATTATCGGTAATATAGAAAGTATCCTGTGTATCCCTTGCAGGATGATCGGGCGGAAGATTAAGTGCTTCAAAGTTGTAGTAGTCGTATTCTACCTCCGGACCGTCAGCAATGCTGAAGCCCATACCCATAAATATTTCCTTTACTTCGTTTGCAACAACCGTAAGCGGATGAAGCTTGCCGAAGCTCTGAGGCTTTCCGGGCAAAGTGATATCGATCGATTCACTTGCAATTTTAAGCTCCTGTTCTTTTGCTTTTAAAGCCGTCATTTTTTCTGTAACGGCATTTTCAATATCCTGTCTTACCTTATTGGCAAGCTGACCGATGACCGGACGTTCTTCGGCAGAAAGCTTTCCCATCTGCTTTAAAATTGCTGTGAGCGCACCTTTTTTGCCGAGATATTTTACCCTCAGTTCGTCCAGAGCCTTGATAGAGCCGCAGGAATCTGCTTCATTCATAGCGGCGGACTCGATTTTTTCAAGTTCCTGTTTCATTAAATCACCTCATAAATTTGTTTTTCGCGGAATACTGCTTTTTCATATAAATGTACAAAAAAAGCCTCGCCCGCAACAGGACAAGACTAACTTGTTTATAAACCACCCATTAACGGAGAGCCAGCACTCCCTTGTCCTTAACGCAGACATTACGTCAGAGCCTACTTTTTGCTTTTCAGCCCTGCCACTCGTGAGTGAACTTCAGCATAATGAAAATATAAAGCAGCTTTCAGCCGGTGACTGCTTCTCTCTGGATATTTTTATGCAATGCCTACTCTCTCAGTCATAATGTTATATATCCATTATAAACAATAATTAAAAAAAATGCAAGTGTTTTATTGAAGTTTTTTTAGTAATGTGATATAATGTAAAAAATATAAAATCGCATAAAGCGTAGAAAGGAAGATAAATGGATACATTTTCGGAACAGCTTGTAAAAAAGAGGAAAAGTCAGGGCGATTCCATGAAAAAGCTGATAATCATTGTCTCAGCTGTGATTATATGTCTTTTTTTTGCTTTTATGTCGCTTATGTACATTGAGTTTGCTGTTATGGTCGTGATAGCATTTTTTGCTGTGGGATTCGGTGCATACTGGCTGATTACAGGTCTGAACATAGAGTATGAGTACAGTATTACAAATGGTGAAATTGATGTGGACAAAATAATCGCCAAGCGAAAAAGAGCTCATATGCTTTCTGTTGAGGTAAAGAATTTTACAGCATTCGGAACATACGAATCCGCTGATGACGGTTTTTCAGGAACAACTGTTATGGCGGCAGGGGAGGATGAAGAAATATATTATGCTGATTTCAATAGTGAAGAATACGGAGAGACACGTCTTGTTTTTTCTCCCGATGAAAAATTCATGAAATGCATAAAGCTTTATTTACCCAGAAATCTTAAATTTTAAATAAAACACCCTTATAGCCGTAATTGAACAAAATATTGTTTGCGGCAGAAATGGAGATATTATATGTCAGCAATACAGGATCTTATCGTAAAGTACAGGGAAAATCCCAATAAGGAAATTTACAGGGCGATAATAACAAAAATCCAGAACGAGGAAAGCATTTGGGCGGCAGTTTCGGAAGCTTCCAGAAATTATTACCTGGGGAATGAAAACGGCGGTGCTGCCGTATATCTTTTTTCCGAAAAGGAGTTTGGTGAAAAATATGCTGAACACATGAAAGAAAAGGGAATTACCGTTAATATTGTTGAAAATAAAAATGAGCTTCGCATGGCTTTTTTCGGCGATATTTACAGAAGCGGTTTTGATACCGTGATCATGGACAACGGACAGACTTACCTGAGAATGAACCTGTTTGATATAATCAACAAGCCGGATACAAGCAAGCTTCCGAAGGAAAGCAGATTTGTTATCAATCCGGATCTTGTGAGAGCTGCTAACTGGTTTTATCAGGAAAATGACAGGGGACAGGCTTCAACATCTGTATGGGCGGCGCTTTTTAAAGAAATATACAGCGGTGAGTACATAATTCCTGCAAATGTTTCAAAGGTCAAAATGGAGGTTCTGGGAAAGGAATTTGTTGTTGACAAGGAAAGCGAAGTTGTTTTTCCTCTTCTTAAAAATGTTGACGGAAAGACATTTTATCCTTTCTTTACCGACTGGAATGAATTCCGCAAGTATGACATGAAAAATGAGTATTCTTCACTGGTCGGAAGATTTGATGATATGAAAAAGCTTGTTAAAAAGGCAGACGGAGTAGTTATAAATCCGTATGGATCAAATATTATCATTACTCCAGAGCTTCTCGGAAATATTGAAACTGCAGGAAGAAACGCTGCGGGACAGAATGTTAAGATGAAAGTCGGGATTCCGAGAGTACGTCCTGTTGAAATTGAAAGAAAGATAACTGTGTGCCTTGAAGATGTTCCGGGTGTCAGATCCGCGTCGCTACGGCTTGCAGACACTGACGGAAAGAAGAAATTCATTGTATGCATTGACTGTGAAGACTTTAAAGCGGCAGCTGAGAAGCTGTCTGTACTGAAATTCGAGCATGAATTTCCTGTCGAATTTATTTCCTGCGGATCTCCGCTGGCTGATGCGGTGTTTAAAGACGCAGAACCATTTTTCAGCAGATAACGGGAGGGAAGGACTATGCTTCTGGTAACTCCGGAACAGATGAAAATTCTTGAAGCAGAGTCAGACCGGTGTGGTACAAGCTATGCACAGCTCATGGAAAACGCCGGAAAAAGTCTTGCGGATTCCATAGAAAAAGTCAGTGCGGATCCAAAGAAGATACTGTTTCTTTGCGGAAACGGCAACAATGCCGGGGACTGCTTTGCTGCTTCACGTCATCTTTCCCGTAACGGATGGACGGTTATTCTTGCTATGCTGTGCGGAAAACCTAAAACGGATATTTCTGCTGCCGCATTTGAAAGGTCTGAGGCTTCACAGATTATATGGGACTATGATGAAATATATGATTTTTTGCAGTACGGTGAGTATTCTGTTTTGGCAGACGGCGTTTTTGGAACAGGCTTTCACGGAGAACTTCCCGAACATATCAAAAAAATATTTTCAGCTGCTAAGGGTTTTAAAATTGCTGTGGATGTTCCCAGCGGAGGTGACTGTGCAACAGGCTGCGTTTCGGACGGAACATTCAGAGCCGATATGACTGTGACATTTGCATATCAGAAATTTGGTACAGCTCAGTATCCGTTAAAAAGTTTCTGCGGAAATATTCTTGTCAGTGATATTGGTATTGACATGAAAGCAGAGAAACACATAGACAGGAAGATCTGTATTTCGGAGTATGAAAACCTGAAGAATGTAATTCCCGTTAAAGAACCTGATGCACATAAAGGCAAATTCGGGCGCCTTTTAACAGTCTGCGGAAGCAGAAAAATGCCTGGGGCATGCATGATGTCAGCCGCTGCTGCTGCAAGGTGCGGAACTGGACTGATTACGGTTTCTTCCGTTGCGGAAAATATTCCTGCGCTAAGCGTGAATCTGCCTGAAATAATGTATGAGCCGCTGATTTCAGATGAAAATGGCTTTATGAAAAAAGAAAGTGCAGAGAGCATTATAAAAGCTTCTGAAAAGGCGACAGCTGTTCTGATAGGCTGCGGTATCGGCGTTACTGACGGAACCCGGCATCTTGTAAAGGAACTGATAAGAAAAATAAATTGTCCGATAATTCTTGATGCCGATGGAATAAACTGCATACAGGACAGCATAGATATTATCAGAGAGAAAAGGTCAGGCATTGTTATTACGCCACATCCTGCGGAGATGTCGAGA
The DNA here is from genome assembly GCA_051881915.1 of Porcipelethomonas sp. GTDB lineage: Bacteria > Bacillota > Clostridia > Oscillospirales > Ruminococcaceae > Porcipelethomonas. Next base: position 8,081 of record JBJEQV010000018.1, read on the forward strand.
CTTACCGGAAAAAGTGTTTCCGAAATTCAGAGTGACAGACTATGCTGTGCACGTGAGTTTTCGGCGGAATACGGAGTTATAACTGTTTTGAAAGGCGCCGGAACGATTATAACGAACGGTGACGCTTCCTTTGTAAATCCGACCGGTAATCCGGGTATGGGGAAGGGAGGAAGCGGAGATATTTTAAGCGGTATGATCGCTTCATTTGCGGCACAAGGCATAGGGCTTATGGAAGCTGCTGTACTTGGAGTATATCTTCATGGACTTGCAGGGGACAGGGCTGCCGGAAAGCTGTCAATGCAGTCAATGCTGCCGACGGATATGCTTAATGAACTTCCGGAGATTTTTAAAGAAATGGAAAAATAAAAACAAAAGGAATATAAAACTTTAAATAATGTTTTGTTAAAAGGAGTTTTATATGAAAAAAGTTATTCCATTGTTTTTATCTGCAATTATGATCCTTACCCTGAGTGCATGCGGCGGAAAAGGAAAAAGTGTTTCCTTTGCTCCAAAAACAAACTCACCTTTCAGCATGAGTGCTGAGATCAAAAACGGTGATACTCAGGCTTCGGCTGTTATAACCAGATACGGAGCTGATAACTGGGATGCAGAATTTTCTGCTCCGAATACACTTGCAGGAGTTCTGATTTCGTACAGAGACAATAACGTTGAAGCGTCCTACAAGGGACTGAGCTTCTCTGTTCCGAAATCTGCATTGCCGCTTAAAGCTATGATCTCAAATCTTATTGAAGCTGTTGACGGAATGTCAAATCTTACAGAGATTTCCTGTGAGGAAGATGATGGTATCATGGTTTATGAAGGCGAGAACGAACAGGGAAAATATACGATGAAATTCAATAACGACGGAAGTCTCTGCGGGTTTGATATGCCTGCTTTTGAGCTTGAAATGATTTTTACTGATTTCTCGGAAAATGTTTCACCTTCTCAGAATGAAGGCAGTACGGAAACTGCGACGGAGGCTGATGAAAGCGTTGCTGAAACGCAGCAATCCGCTGAAACGCAGGAAGCTGAATAAATCAATTCAGACGGGATGAAGAAAAACCATGGCTTAATTCTTTTCGGTCAGAAAAATGAAAAGTATAATAATATTAAAAAGTCCGGGAGTATTTCCCGGACTTTTTATTGTACGCACTTAGGCGCGTATATGATTTTGTGTCAGATTCAGCTTACTGCTTTCCATGTGGCTGATAAGACGATTTTTTCTCCTGTAAGCAGTGCGGGGATCGTTAAAATATCTCCCGGATAGTATTTGTTTCCGTCGTATTTCCAATAGGAAAATTCATATCCATCCTTTTCATATGTACATTCCGGAACTATAAATTCTTCACCGTAAGTTACAGTTACATTATATTTATCAAGAGAGTTTCCATTGTTTGCGTATACAGTAAGTGTATACGATGACGGAGCCCAGACTGCCGTAAATGTAATGTCTTCGCTTGGAAGTTTGATCTGTTCGTTTGTGGCATATGTTTTGCCGTCCAGTGAAGATATCCATCCTGTAATTGTATATCCTTTCCTCGAAAGCTTATCGGAAGAAGGCAGGTAATATGTAATGCATTCAGTTGAGGTGTATGTTACACTTTTGGCACCTACGTAATCATCGCAGTCTCCGCAGTCAAATGTAATATTTATTGATTTTACCCATTCGGGCTCAAGAAAAATATCATATTCAGGCATTTCAATTGTGGAAGTGGAATTGTATATATTTCCTTTATACTTCCATCCGGTATGTATGTAACCTTCGCGGCTGAGCAGTGCAGGCTTGAATTTGTATTTTAATCCCGGAAAGCATCCGTCCGGATTAAGAGCAGACGGATCATCATATTTTTCTGTACCGTATCCTTGCGTATTATAGTATACATACCTTTTCTGAACTTTTTTCTGATTTGCCAGAAACTTAATAAGTGTATTGACCTGACCCCTGGTGTATATTTTTTCATCATTTATTACAGAACGTTTGATTTTCAGAGCTTCAAAAACAGTGTATTCATCAAGCTCAACCATTGAGCTGTCTTCTTCGGTAGGTTCTTCGGTGGGTTCTTCGGTGGGTTCTTCGGTGGGAGCTTCGGTGGGAGCTTCTGTTACATCCTCAGCGGTTTCAGTTGGTTCATCAGCAGAAATTTCAGTGGAAGCTGCATCCTTTTCCGAATAAATCTGAAAATACTCGCAGACTTCAGTAGGATCAGTAAATTCCTCCGTAACTGCTTCTGCTGGTTTTTCGGGGCTCTCTGTTTCGTATTCCTCAATTACAGTGTCAGCCGCTTTTTGTGCCGTTGCCATATTTGCGGGAATAATAGCTGCTGACAGCAATGCAGCAGTGATCAGTGCTGATAATTTCAGTTTTTTCACACAATCCATCCTCTCATTTAAAACGATTTTGTTCCGGGGAGTATTCATAGCCGATAAGCTTTAGTTTATCGGTGATCACCTCAGCATCAATATTGCAGTCATCACACATTTCACTGAGATTTTTATATTTGTCCCTGAGCATGGTATTGACAAAACTAAGAAGTATTGCAGGATCTTCAGGAATCTGGTTCATTTTACTCTCCGTTCCGCCGCTTTTTTATTGATTGCGGCTTTAATAAAAAATAAATACATTTATTAATATATCTTAGTAATTGTATGGTGTCAATAGTTTTTTGTGGTGTTTATATATTATCAACAAAATGTACAGGACTTTATTGTCTGATAAGTATATAGATCATGCATGTAAAACCGGCAGAAATATAAAATTAAAATAAAAGTTGAAATTATATGCTGTTTTTGATATAATATAAATAAACGAAAATTATGTTTCAGGGTGAGAAAATGAAAGATCTTAATATAGTTCTTGTAGAGCCACAGATTCCGCAGAATACCGGTAATATAGCCAGAACATGTGCTGTTACCGGTGCCGCACTTCATCTCATAAGACCATTTGGCTTTGAGATCACAGATAAAAATCTTAAAAGAGCGGGGCTTGATTACTGGGATAAGCTGGATATAACTTATTATGACAGTATTGATGAATTTTTTGAACGCAGCAGAGGTGAGTATTTTTATTTTACGACCAAAGGAAAAAATGTTTACAGTGATATAAGCTATCCTGATAATGTATACATAATTTTCGGAAGAGAGGATAAGGGACTTGATGAAGCTCTGCTTTATAAAAATGAGGATAAGTGCGTCAGGATCCCTATGAGAAATAGTCTTCGCAGTCTGAATCTTTCAAATTCCGCAGCAATTGCGGCTTATGAAGTTTTACGGCAATGGGATTTTCCTGATCTTGCAAGAGAAGGCAATCTGACAAAATACAGCTGGTAGAAGAAAGGTATGAAAACATGCAGAAAATAAAAATATTAACTGATTCCGCCTGTGATATTTCAGCAGAAGACGAAAAGGGACTCGGCATTCAGATTCTTTGCTTTCCTGTAACTGTTAATGGGATCACATACAGGGAGAGGAAAGATTTTACAAATGAAGAGTTTTATCGTATAATGGATAATTCAAAAGAAATTCCTGTTACCTCTCCTGTACAGCCGGATGAGATCTTTGAGGTTTATAAAAAGCTTTACAATGAGGGGTGGACAGATGTAATACATGTTACCGTTTCGGCATATTCATCATCAACATATGAAAATGCTCTTTCTGCTGCTGCAAGATTCAAGCGGGAGATAAACGGAAGTGACAACAAAAGACATATGAATATCCATGTGGTGAATTCGAGCAGTTTTTCGGGTGTTTACGGTTATCCTGTAATGCAGGCGGCTCTTAAAGCACAGAAAGGCGAAACGCCTGACGAGATCCTTGATTATCTTCATGAATGGTTTGAAAGTGCTGAGATGCATTTTATCCCGATGAATCTTAAATATGTAAAAAAGTCAGCAAAAATAAATGCATTTACGGCGTTTACCGGAGAACTTCTTGGTCTGAGGCCGCTGATAAAAATATCAGGCGGAACATCAGAGGTCATTGAAAAAATCCGAGGGGAAAAGAATATTGTTTCAAGACTTGCGGACGATGCGGCAGCAAGCATGGTTCCTAAAACACCTTATATTATGGTTACAGGAAGCGACAGTACACTGGCGGGACAGCTTGCCGCAGAGCTGACCGGAAGATTTGGCTATCCTCCGGAATGGACGGTAAAAATAGGTGCATCCGTTGCCTGTAATTCCGGACCGAATGTTACGGGATTTATCATCCGTGGCAGAAAGAGATGATTTTTTTGGATTGTTAAAAAAAAGGTATTGCAAATTATCGGAAAATAGTGTAAAATAGAGGTGTAAGTTGTTAAATTTGTAACAGCTATATATATGTTCTATGAAAGGATGTTTTTTAATATGGCAGGTTTAAACAAGGTTACTGTTGATGACATCAGCGTTAAGGGCAGAAAGGTTCTTGTAAGAGTTGACTTCAATGTTCCGCTCAAGGACGGCGTTATCACAAATGACAACAGAATCCAGGCGGCTCTTCCGACAATCAAGAAACTTATTGCTGACGGGGGAAAGGTTGTTCTCTGTTCACATCTCGGAAAGCCAAAGAACGGCCCCGAAGACAAATTCTCTCTTGCTCCGGCAGCAGAAAGACTTGCACAGCTCGTTGATACAAAGGTTGTTTTCGCTAAGGATGACACAGTTGTCGGCGAAAATGCAAAGAAGGCTGTTGCTGAAATGAATGACGGTGAAATCGTTGTTCTCGAAAACACAAGATTCAGAGGCGCAGATGAAACCAAGAACGGCGAGTCGCTTGCAAAGGAACTTGCTGACCTCGTTGACAACGAAGTTTTCGTTATGGACGCTTTCGGTTCCGCACACAGAGCTCACGCTTCAACAGCAGGCGTTACAAAGTTTGTCAAGGAAACAGCAGTCGGATATCTTATGCAGAAAGAGATCCAGTATCTCGGAAATGCAGTTGAAGTTCCTGAAAGACCTTTTGTTGCAATTTTAGGCGGCGCTAAGGTTGCTGACAAGCTTAACGTTATTTCAAATCTGCTTGAAAAATGTGATACACTTATTATCGGCGGCGGTATGGCATACACATTCCTCAAGGCTAAGGGCTATGAAGTAGGTACATCACTTGTTGATGACGAAAAGATCGATTACTGTAAGGAAATGATGGATAAGGCGGATAAACTCGGCAAGAAGCTTCTTCTTCCTGTTGATACAGCTGTTACAGCATCTTTCCCTGATCCTATCGATGCAGATATCGCAGTTGATTATATTTCTTCAGACAGCATTCCTGCTGACAAAATGGGTCTTGATATCGGACCTAAGACTCAGGAGCTTTTTGCTGAAGCCGCAAAAACTGCAAAGACTGTTGTATGGAACGGACCTATGGGCGTATTTGAAAACCCTGTTCTTGCCAAGGGTACTATTGCAGTTGCCAAGGCACTTGCTGAAACAGATGCTACAACTATCATCGGTGGCGGCGATTCCGCAGCAGCAGTTATGCAGCTTGGTTTTGCTGACAAAATGAGCCACATCTCAACAGGCGGCGGCGCTTCTCTTGAATACCTTGAAGGCAAGGTTCTTCCGGGCGTTGATGTTATTGCTGACAAGTAATTTATAGTATGTCGGAGAACAGGGGAAACCTTGTTCTCTTGGCATTATTTTTTTGAAAATGAACTTTGAGGATTTACTGGGGTTAATTATCATTTTTTTGATTTTCTTCGGTGGAAGTATAATGTTTCTTGTTTTGGGACTTCAATGCTTAGGTATTATAAAGCCGAAAAAAATTAATCCGAGAAAATGGACAAAAACAACTGCAAAAATTACAGGCAACAGAATGGTTACGGTGAAATCCATAGGCAAATATCGAAGCACATATGAACATTTCGCTGAGTATGCTATTGTTTATAAAGCAAGTAATGCTGAGTACAGAAAGTATGTCCGGGATTTGCCGAAAATCACGTCCAAAATTCGTATATACTATAAAAATAAAAATCCGGATTATTTTAAATTGGAATCAGATGTTAAAAGGGCTATAAATATACAAAAGCCGTCTGGATTTTTTCTTTGTTTTTTAGTGCTTGTATATTTATATCCGGTTGTCTTATCGTGTCTGCAATTGTATAAAATATGTCGGACGCAGCATAACTTAATCAAAATAAAAGGAGTAATTCACAATGAATAAATCTGTAAGAAAGGCAATTATTGCCGGTAACTGGAAAATGAATAAAACAAGACCGGAGGCTAAGGAGCTTTTAGACGCTATCAAGCCGCTGGTGTCAAACGCTGAGGGCAAGGTTGAAGTAATTGCCTGCGTACCTTTCACAAACCTTGAAACTGCAATCAACACAACTGCTGGTTCAAATGTGAAGATCGGTGCTGAAAACGTTCACTTTGAAAAGAGCGGCGCTTTCACAGGCGAAATTTCTGCTGATATGCTCGTTGAGCTTGGCGTTGAATATGTTGTGATCGGTCACTCTGAAAGAAGACAGTACTTCGGTGAAACAGATGAAACAGTTAACAAAAGAACAAAGGCTGCACTTGCAGCAGGCTTAAAGCCGATCGTCTGCGTAGGTGAGCTCAAGTGGGAACGTGAATGCAATATCACTGAAGAAGTTATTGCACGTCAGATCAAGCTTGACCTTTTTGATGTTTCTGCTGAGGATGTTAAGAAAACAGTTATCGCTTATGAACCTGTATGGGCAATCGGTACAGGTCTTACTGCTACACCTGATCAGGCTGAGGAAGTGTGCGGATTTATCCGTTCAACTCTCGCTGGTATTTACGATCAGGCTACAGCAGATGCAGTTACAATTCAATACGGCGGTTCAATGAATGCCAAAAACTGTGCTGAGCTGCTTGCAAAACCAAATATTGACGGCGGACTTATCGGCGGCGCTTCACTCAAGGCTGATGATTTCAACACAATTGTTCAGGCTGCTGTTAATGGCTGATCATGTTTAAAAATAATAAAAGATTTATAAAGGCTTATTCTCAGGGATCCATGTCAGGTGTTGAAATATGGATCGACAAGGAAACAGGTGTAAATTATGTATTTGCATTCGAGGGCTCTGCAGGCGGATTAACTGTTTTGCTGGATAAGGACGGCAAACCTGTTGTAAGTCCGCTCCCGGTCGGATGCGATGAAGAATAAGCGTATTTAGAAAGGGTAAAGAAATTATGTCTAAAAGACCTGTTGCTTTAATTATTATGGATGGTTTTGGCTATAATGCCAGCGATTACGGCAATGCAATAACAGCGGCAAAGAAGCCCAACCTTGACAAATATATGCAGGGTCCGAATACACTTATAGGTGCAAGCGGACTTGATGTTGGTCTGCCGGACGGTCAGATGGGTAATTCAGAAGTAGGTCATACAAACATAGGCGCCGGAAGAATTGTTTACCAGATGCTTGTCAAGATTTCCAAGTCAATAAAAGACGGTGATTTCTTCAGCAATCCTGCTCTCGTTTCAGCAATGGATAACTGTAAGGCAAAAAATTCCTCACTTCATGTCATGGGACTTCTTTCTCCGGGTGGTGTGCACAGCCATATTGAGCATCTTTATGGTATTCTGGAGATGGCTAAGAAAAACGGCATTGAAAAGGTGTATGTTCATGCATTTCTTGACGGACGTGATGTACCGCCTTCATCTGCTGCTGATTACATGAAGGAAGCCTGTGATAAAATGAATGAAATCGGTACAGGCAAGGTCGCTACTGTTATGGGTCGTTTCTACGCAATGGACAGAGATAATGCATGGGACAGAGTTGAAAAGGCTTACAATGCAATGGTGCTCGGTGACGGCGTTAAAGGAAGCTGTCCTGTCCAGGCAATCAGGGATTCGTATGAAAACGGAGTTACGGATGAATTCATGCTCCCGACTGTTATAGATGAGAATGGTATGATCAAGGCTGACGACAGCGTGATCTTTATGAATTTCCGTCCTGACCGTGCAAGACAGATAACAAGAGCTTTTGTAGAAGAGGATTTCAGCGGTTTTGAAAGAAAAAATGGTTTCTTTCCTCTTAATTTTGTTTGCATGGCTCAGTATGATGCAACAATGCCTAATGTTTCAGTGGCATTCCCTCCGGAAGCACTTGAAATGACTTTCGGCGAATATGTAAGCAAAATGGGTAAGACTCAGCTCAGAATTGCTGAAACACAGAAATATGCTCATGTAACTTTCTTCTTCAACGGAGGAGAGGAAAAGACGTTTGAGGGCGAGGACAGGATCCTTATTAAGTCTCCGGATGTGGAAACATTTGATATGAAGCCTGAAATGAGTGCGTATGAAGTTACTGACGCAGTTGTTGATGCAATCAATTCAGACAAGTATGATACTATAATTTTGAATTATGCTAACTGTGATATGGTAGGTCATACAGGTGTTTTTGATGCAGCAAAGGCAGCTGTCGAGGCTGTTGATGAGTGTGTCGGAAGAACGGTGGAAGCTGTTCTTGCAAAGGGCGGTGCAGCGTTTATAACAGCTGACCACGGCAATGCTGATAAAATGTATGAACCTGATGGTTCACCGTTTACTGCTCATACGACAAATCCTGTTCCGTTTATTGCTGTTGGTGTTGACTGCGAGCTTCGTGAAGGCGGAGTTCTTGCTGATATTGCTCCGACAATGCTTCAGGTCATGGGACTTGAACAGCCTGCGGAAATGACTGGTAAATCGCTTATAAAATAAAATACAGGCTGACGGACAGAGTATAATATAAAAAATAACCTGAGAGGATAAATTCTTCTCAGGTTTTTTTAGTTTTTTATATTGAAGTGAGCTTTCTATCTGTGCCAATAATTTTATTTATTTTTATTCGATTTTTCTATCAATATAGATGAAACAATTGCATAAACAAAAAGTACTGCAATGAGTAAATATTCCGTAATCATAAATAATGCTTTCTCAGTAAGTAAATATAATCCAAGTGAACTGAAAATAAGAAATAAAAATAGAAGCACAATGGAAGACTGACGATAATATGGTTTCTTGTTCATTTTTTTACGCTCTTCTTTCGATGCATACAGGTAGGCATTATTCAAAAGAAAACCTTTTTCAAAAAATTGTAAAACAGAAAATAATAATGAAATCGCGGCAAATGAAAATATTATGACAGTTAATATTATTTTTGATGTTTCCATTTCAGCATCTCTGCCTTTCTTTCATCTTTTGCCAGCTGATAAATCCGTATATATCGTTTACGAAAAATATTACAAAGCAAAGTACCATAGGGAGATAACTAATATTTTCAATTGAAGCCATGATCCACAGGGTTATAAGTACAATGTCATTGCATGCGTAGGCGATCGCATAAAATGGGGAGCGAAGGAACATGAGACTTGATGCAAGAAAGCTTGTTGTGATTGAAATGGTGCTTATTATCAGATTAGCAGTGCTGAAATACCTGAGTAGATAATAAAAAATAATAATTACAATTAAGGAAACTGCGGACAGAACAGTGAATTTAACAAGGGATATAGATGCAATTTTTACTTCATTTTTACCTTTTTCATATGGGTTTTTCAGCCATGAAACAACTGAAAAAAGCGCAATAGGGGCAGTCATGCCAAGATATGTGATCATTTCACCGTAATATCTGAATTTAAAAGAAATAATGCCGTAAAGGAGGCTGAAAACTATTGTAAGGATCTGGCCGGAAACGTTGCCTCTTGCAATAAAAATCAGAGCTGTGACTCCTGTAAGAGATGCAATAAGAGTAAGAGTATCCCTCTGACTATTGCAGAAAAAAAGTATGATAAGCAGAAAACAGGAAACTGACCATAAAGTAAATTCAAATTTGTTAAACGATTTAAGCGGATTGATTTTCATAGTGATCTCCTCTCTGCCTGGTAAGAATTATCATATAGTCAACTGAATTTTGAAATGATTCTATTTTAGAAAACCATTTACGATCTTGTCTTCTGCTTCCTGCTCTGTAAGACCGAGTGTCATAAGCTTTATTATTTGTTCACCGGCGATTTTACCGATTGCAGCCTCGTGGATAAGAGCCGCATCAATATGATTTGCAGTAAGTCCGGGAACAGCTTCAATTTTTGCTTCGTCCATGATGATAGCATCGCATTCAGTATGACCGCTGCACTTTGCATTTCCGGTGATTTTAGAAGAAAAGATCTGATGAGAGCCGTTTTTTGCAACAGAACGGGAAACTACATCTGCACTTGAGTTGTCACCGTTGAGTTCTACTTCATAAATACTCTCAGCTTTCTGGCTTCCGTGAGTCATTAACCTTTCCCGGACGATCATGGTTGAATCTGCATCAAGTTTTGCTAAACTTGTTCTTTTGGTTGAGTCAACACCTTTTATCTGGACCATTTCCATTTCAACATAGCTGCCGCTGCTCAGATAAACCTCAGTGACAGGATTGAGAATTCTTTTACCTGTACCGTCACCTCCGCCGTAATGCTTTTCAACATATTTTACTTTTGAGTTTTTACCGACAAAGAAACGATGTACACCGTCATGCTGTGAATCCTGTGAGCCGCAGTTGCTGATACCGCATCCTGCAACAATTACGACATCAGAGTCGTCCCCTATATAAAAATCGTTATATACAACCTCATTAAGTCCGCTTTCACTGATCACAACGGGAATGTGAACACTCTGTTTCTTTGTTCCGGGCTTTATTTTAATATCAATTCCCGGTTTGTCAGTTTTAGTTATAATATCAATATTTGCTGTTGTATTTCTTTCAGCAAGCTTGCCGTTTGCACGGATGTTATATGCTCCTTCGGGAACACCGTGAAGGTCTGCAACCTCCTCAAGAAGTCTTTTCTGAATATCGTCCATCACTTTTAATCTGCCTCCTTAACATTCCTTTGACATACCCTTGCAGTAGCTTTCAACAGATGATGTTCCTGTGATTTCCGGGAGGATGTCCTCTTTTTTTCCGCAGTTTATAATTTCTCCGTCTGCCACTACTGCAATTTCATCTGCAATATTCAGTATTCTTTCCTGGTGCGAAATGACAATAATACACTTGTCTTTGTTTTTATGCATTTTTTCAAAAACCTTGGTGAGGTTCTGAAAACTCCAGAGATCTATTCCGGCTTCAGGTTCATCAAAAAGTGAAAGCAGTGAATTTTTAGCGATAATCTGAGCGATTTCTATTCGTTTTATTTCGCCGCCTGAAAGACTGTCATTTATTTCACGTTTTATATAGTCTTTGGCGCAAAGTCCGACCTGAGAAAGATACTCACATGCTTCTGAAGTACTGAGATTTTTCCTGGAAGCGATTCTGAGCAGATCAAGTACATCAAATCCTTTAAAGCGTACAGGCTGCTGAAAAGCAAATCCAATGCCGAGATTTGCCCTTTCTGTAATACTTGCCTCTGTTATGTCAGTACCGTTAAAATAAATTTTTCCTCCTGTCGGCTTTTCGATTCCCATTATAAGTTTGGCAAGAGTTGACTTTCCTCCGCCGTTCGGACCTGTTATTGCGAGAAATTTTCCACTCTCAACAGACAGATTTATATTCTTTATTATTTGTTTGTCATTAATTCCGTCACTGACACTGAATGATAAATTTTCCAGTTTGAGCAATATATTTCACCTCATTTAATTGATTGTATTATGGTGCATTTTACAGAAAAATTATTTTTCTGTTCAGCATATTATTTTATTATACAATAAAATCAATAAAATGTAAATATTTTCAGAAAAACATTATTGATAAGTTGTTCTTCTGATTTTGTATCTGACTGTTTTATAATATTTTTTGTGATATAAAAAACGAATATCAAAATCAACAATAATATTTTTATTATGTGCAAAAATACAAAAATCAATGCTTATTTTAGTGTAAATGTGTCAAAATAAGTAAATAATGTTGACAAAAAGTAAAACAAATGCTATAATACATGTATTCTCATATTATAAATAAAATTTCAGGAGGATCTGACATGAATTATTTTTCGGAATATATAGGGAGTCTGATATTTCTTTTAGGCGGTTATGCTTATATGTGCAACATATCATTGAAAAAAACGCTTGTTTCTGCTCTCAACTATATTGAACTTGTATTTGCATGGAGCTTGTCAGTAGGTTTCGGACTTGCTGTTGCAGCAATTCTTGGAGGGCCGGCATTTCTTAATCCCGGAGTTGTTGTCGGAAGTGTTATATGGAACGGGCTTCCTGTTACAGAAGCCGGATTGTATCTGCTTATGGAATTTCTTGCCGCAGGTACAGCAGTTTTTATATGCATAATTTTCTTTTATGATTCATTTAAAGCTTCGGAAGATGTTTCAAAGCGGGGGATTTTTTCTGCATATCCCGTTGAAAAAAATATTCCGCTTAACTTCTTGCAGGAGGTTATTGCGACATTCGTATTCCTGTTCCTTGTGTTTATAGGCATTGCCGGGGTGACAGCTACTACATGCAGTAATCAGTCACTGATAATCGGAGCAGTTGGTTTTGGAGCGGTTGCGCTTCTTGCATTAACTCTTAACAGTACAGGCTTCAGTATGAATGCAATGCGTTCAGTATTCAGCAGTATATGGTTTGCTATACTTCCTGTTCCGAATAAAAACAAAGAGAAGGTTGACTGGACATATCAGATTATTGTAAATCTGTTCGGATCGACAATAGGTGCTGTTCTTGCTGTTATTGCCACTGCATGCATCAAAAGTAAATTGTGATAAATACATAATATATAAAGCAGGTCTGATTTTAATTATAATCAGACCTGTTTTAATTTGCTGATGATTTTTTATAGTAAATTAAACTTGCAAACATTTAAAAATTATGTTATTATTAAATGGTTTGGTATAAAAAGTATGCAGAAAGGACAGTAATATGGCAAAGAAGCAGCAGGATTACGGAAATGAAAGTATTACTATGCTTAAAGGCGCAGACAAAGTCAGAAAGCGTCCGGGAGTTATTTTCGGCTCTGACGGTCTGGACGGCTGTGAGCATTCGGTTTTTGAGGTTATTTCCAATTCGATAGACGAAGCGCGTTCCGGATACGGAAATAAAATTATTGTTACAAGATATAATGATAATGTCATAGAGGTTGAGGATTTCGGAAGAGGCTGTCCGGTAGATTATAATAATTCTGAGGAAAGATATAACTGGGAGCTTGTTTACTGTGAGCTTTATGCAGGCGGAAAATATGATGAAAATTCTGAAATGTACGAATATTCACTGGGTCTTAACGGACTTGGTCTATGTGCAACACAGTTTTCATCCGAGTTTATGGATGTAGAGATCTTCCGTGACGGTTACCGGTATAATCTTCACTTTGAAAAGGGAGAAAATGTCGGAGGACTTGAAAAGAATAAAACCGATAAAAAGCAGACGGGTACAAGAACAAAGTGGAAGCCCGATCTTGATGTTTTTACTGATATAGGTGTAAGAAACGAATATTTCCATGATGTTCTGAAGAGACAGGCTGTCGTAAATCCGAACCTTCTGTTTGTATATCGGTCTCAGAAGGAGGACGGCAGCTTTGAAACAACGGAATATCTTTATGAAAACGGCATAAGCGATTATGTGACAGAAATAGCTGACGGACAGAATTTCACATCGATTCAGTGCTGGCAGGCGGACAGAAAGGGACGTGACCGTGAAGACAAGCCGGAATATAAAGTAAAAATGTCTTTTGCTCTGACATTTTCCAATAAAATAAAGCAGATAGAGTATTATCACAATTCAAGCTTTCTTGAACATGGCGGTTCTCCGGAGCGTGCGGTAAAGCAGGCGTTTGTTTCACAGATCGATTCCTACATGAAGCAGAATAACAAGTATCTTAAAAACGAAGCCAAAATAACCTATGCTGACGTTGAAGACTGTCTGATACTTGTCTCTTCCTCTTTTTCAACGCAGACATCCTATGAAAATCAGACCAAGAAATCCATTACAAATAAATTTATCTATGAAGCAATGACTGAATTCCTCAAGCATCAGCTCGAGATCTATTTTATTGAAAATCCCGATGAAGCTCTCAAAATCGCTGAACAGGTAATGGTAAACAAAAGAAGCCGTGAAAAAGCCGAGAAGACCAAGATGGATATAAAGAAAAAGCTTTCCGGAACAATTGATCTGGCAAATATGGTCAAGAAGTTTGTTGACTGCCGTACAAAGGACGTTTCCAGAAGAGAGCTTTTCATAGTGGAGGGTGATTCGGCTCTTGGCGCTGTAAAGCTTGCAAGGGAGGCTGAGTTTCAGGCTGTAATACCGCTGCGCGGAAAGATCCTCAACTGTCTTAAAGCCGATTATGACAAGATATTCAAAAATGATGTCATTACAGATCTTATAAAGGTCATAGGCTGCGGAGTTGAGGTCAAGTCAAAGGCTAACAAGGAAATTTCATATTTCAATATTGACGGGCTGAAATGGAATAAGATCATTATCTGTACGGATGCCGATGTTGACGGATTTCAGATCAGAACTCTTATACTCACAATGCTTTACAGGCTGACGCCTACTCTTATTGAACAGGGCTACGTCTATATTGCTGAGTCACCGCTTTTTGAAATTACTACTAAGGATAAAACGTATTTTGCATATAATGAGAAGGAAAAAGCGGATATAATGAAGCTTATAGGAGACAAAA
>JBJEQV010000019.1:0-22565 GCA_051881915.1 Porcipelethomonas sp.
TCGCTACCTCCACCTTGGCAAGGTGGCGCTCTACCAGATGAGCTAAATCCGCAAAATAATGGCGACCTGGATGGGAGTCGAACCCACGACCTCTAGCGTGACAGGCTAGCGTTCTAACCAACTGAACTACCAGGCCATAATTTGGTGGGAACAATAGGGCTCGAACCTATGACCCTCTGCTTGTAAGGCAGATGCTCTCCCAGCTGAGCTATGCTCCCACCGTTTTGCTGTATGCGTCATACAACGTTATTAATTATACACTACATATAATGATTTGTCAAGAGTTTTTTTGAAAAAAATTCAAAAAAATTTTATTTCTTATTTTCGGATATTTTAATGATTTCTTCCGGGCTGAAATTATATTCCTTTCCGCAGAAATGACATACAACATTTATTTCTTCTCCGTCATCAGCCATGCTTTCAAGCTCCTTGGCACTGAGACTTGCAATTACATTTTCTGTACGTTCACGGCTGCAGTCGCATTTGTACATCGGTTTGCTTTCGTCCAGAATGTTTGGCTCCAGACCGTCAAGAAGGTCAAGCGCGATTTTTTCAGGATCCTGACCGTTTCTGAACAGATCCGTAACAGATTTTATCCTGCTGACATTTTCTTCTATACGGCTTATGCATTCCTCACTTGCAAACGGAAGTATCTGGACAATAAATCCTCCTGCACAGTTTACAGAAAGATCGGGGTTAACAAGCACACCCAGACCGCATGCAGTAGGCACCTGTTCACTTGATACGAAATAATTTGCGATATCCTCGCCGATTTCTCCCGAGATAATGGGAACCATTCCGTTATAGGGTTCTTTCAGCCCAAGATCCTTTGAGACGCAGAGCGTACCGTCTGTTCCGACAGCTCCTGCAACATCAAGCTTGCCGATGCTGTTGAGCGGTATTTCTACAATGGGATTTTCAACATAGCTTTTTACGTTTCCCATTCCATCAGCCACTGCCATCAGCATACCTGCAGGACCTCCGCCGTTAATTCTTACAGTAACAGAATCGTCCTTTCCTTTCAGACCGTAGCCCATGAGAGAAGCTGCGATTGTAAGGCGTCCGAGAGCCGCTGTTGTGACAGCGCTTGTTTTATGGATCTTTTCTATTTCTGATACAATATCTTTGGCATCCAGTACCATTGAGACCGCAGCAGCGTCGCGGGTAATGGCTCTTTTTAGTATTCCCATTTTTTAAGTCTCCTTAAATTTCTTTTTTTGCAGTGAAAACGACCCGCTGACTGTCTTCATGAACAGGTTCAAAGCTGTCTTCGTGGAAACAGCCGAGAACTGTAAAGCCTGTGTCTGTCAGTGCGGATTTTATAAGTTCAAGAGGATAGGCTGTTTCAGCAAAGCTTTCGGAATACCTGCTGTATGTACCATCATTTTCCGGAACAAAAAAATCAAGATCGATCTGTACACGGCTGTTTTCACAGGTGTTCTGCCATACACAGTAGACTTCATCAGTGTCATACACAAATGTGTTGTCACCCAATATCATTCTATGCTTGAATTCTGTATTTATGTCAAAAATAAATAATCCGCCCGGTTCAGTAAATTTACAGACAGATGAAAAAACTTCTTTTATGTCGTCAATGCTGTCAAGATGATTTAAACTGTCAAGAGCGCAGACAGTGACATCAACATTCCCGTAAAGATCAAGAAATCGCATATCCTGGCATACATACTGAATTTGGCGGCCGCTTTCAAATTTTTTATTCATGGCCGTTCCAAGCATTTCTGCTGACCTGTCAATGGCGATAACATCGTACCCCAGTTCATCCATCTCTTCAGACAGACTTCCGGTCCCGCAGGCAAGATCGAGAAGAACACCTTTTCTGCCGCCGAATTTTCTTATAGCTTCATCAAAATATTCAGCGCGTTTTCTGTAATCAATATTACCTGTCAGAATATCATAAAATTCTGCAAAAACACCGTAACTGCTATTCATTTCCTGATTTATCCTTCATTCTGCTGAAAACAATATCATATCCGTCGCATCCATAGTTTAATGAACGGTTTACGCGGCTGATCGTAGCTGTGCTTGCACCTGTTGCTGCAACAATGTCGTTGTAAACATGATGTTCACTAAGCATTTTGGCAACCTGAAGACGCTGTGAGAGAGCCTTTAGTTCAAGAACTGTACAAAGATCTTCAAAAAAAGCGTAACATTCTTCACGGGTTTCAAGACAGAGAACAGCATCAAAAAGGTCGTCCATACTTTTGTCCATTAGCTTGTTGTTCACGGTTATACCTCCATATTCGTCAATACCGGTTATTGTATGGCATTTCATATACCTGTATAATATTTATATTTTAGCACATTACAATACAAAAGTAAATAGTATTACAAATTTTTTGTGATTTTATTATTTGTATTCAAAGAGCTATAGATACTTATAACAGCTTCTTTTTCGGCAAGATTTTCGGAAAAAGCGCTCGCGCTTCCGGCAGAAACCCCCATTTTAAACGCATGCTCATAATCATTTTTTTCAAGCCATCCTGTAATAAATCCCGCAACCATTGAATCACCTGCACCGACAGAGTCGATAACCTTTCCCTTAGGTGCGTCAAGCTCGAAAACATCTCCGCTTTCAGCGGCAAGAACAGCGCCGTGTCCTGCAAGGGAAACAAGTACATTTCTGGCACCCATTTCGCGAAGCTTCTGAGCGTAAACGAGTGCTTTTTTTCTGTCTCCGCCTATTTCCGTACTGAAAAGCTCACTCAGCTCAAAATTATTGGGCTTGATAAGGAATGGTCTGTACTTCAGTGTGTTCATAAGAAGTTCGCCAGTAGCGTCAACAACAGAAATAACATCGCTTCCGGCGGTTTTGATTAGATCTCCGTAAATGGTTTTCGGTACTGACGGCGGAGTGCTTCCTGCCAGAACAAGAAAATCGCCTGCGGAAAGCTGTTCAAGCTGCCTTGAAAGTTCATCGACCTTGTCTGATGTGATTACCGGACCTTTTGCGTTGATTTCCGTTTCAAGATCAGATTTCAGTTTTACGTTTATTCGCGAAAGCCCGTTAACCTCTATAAAATCACAGCCGCATCCATGTTCTTCAACGCGTCTGCGTATCTCTTTTCCCGTGAAACCGCCGATAAATCCCAGAGCCGTATTGTGAACTCCCAGATTTTCCAGGACAACGGAAACATTTATTCCTTTTCCGCCTGTCAGAATGTGTTCGCTTTTACTGCGGTTTGTTTCTCCGAGTATAATTTCATCAGTGTGAACTGCATAATCCAGTGCAGGGTTAAAAGTAACGGTATATACCATCAATATCACCTCAATTAAATTATATAGATTAATATGTATCGTGTCAACAATGTCCGGTTTATTTGTTCCCGAAATATAGGACAGTGTCATATAAAAACAACCTGAAAAATTTCTTCAGGTTGCTTTTCCGGCATATAAGTTATAATTTATCGTTCAAATGGTTTATTAAATGATCCGATCTCAATCAGGTTGCCTTCAGGATCTGCGATATAACAGGTTCTTTGTCCCCATGGCTCTGTTTCGGGCGGCATAATAGGTTCTGCTCCTTTTGATACGGTTTCCTGAAAGGCTTTATCGACCTCTTCGAATGTATCTACATACATAGCAATTTCGTAATGACCATTTGTGCCTTTTGTGTATTCATACTTTCTGTTTGTCATTTTTTCAAAATCTTTTCTTCTGTACAGCATGAACAGTGTACCGTTTTTGATCAGATATACATTGCTGGCATCTTCGTTTTCTTTAATTTCAAAGCCCAGAACGTCTCTGTAAAAACGAATCATTGATGGCATATCGTTCACAAAGATACCAAAACCGTCAAGTTTCATACAACCGCCTCCAAAATCTGTCTGAATTTTATTTTTTTGCAATGATTACGGAAAATTTCTGACAGGAATAAACACACTTGACGAATTTAAAATTACTCCTGCAAAGCATTTCCGATTCTTCTTCAACTGAGCATTCCTTATCTGATTTTCTGCGTTCTTTCCATAACTCTATGTCATGGTCTGTTAATCCGCTGTTTGTTATCTGTTTTTCCCAATAGGAATCAAACCATTCGTTTGTTTCTCTCTGTCCGGCACAAAACTGGTCATAATTTACAAATATACCTCCGTCGGGAAGTTTGCTGTAAATTTTATCAAACAATCTCATTTTGTCATTGTTATCCAGATGATGAATTGATAGCGCTGAAGCGATTACATCAAATTGTCCGTTTGGGAGTCTGTCTGAATAATCCATTATCCGACAAGACACATTATCGATGCCGTTAAATCTTTTACGGGCAATATTAAGCATGTCATCAGCTATATCAATAAGAATATACTCGGATTCAGGACAATGCTGATACCAGTAATATGATAACAGTCCGGTACCTGCACCCAGATCTAAAATACGTCCGGGTTTTTCGATATTTGAAATTATAAATTTTGTTGTATTAATGTAAAAATCATCAAAACATGGTATAAATCTTTTACGATTAATATCATATTCTTCTGCTATAAGATTGAATTGTGCCTTTAAGTCCATAAAAATAATCCTCTTGCTTCAAATTACGGTTTATCACTGTTTCAATTATATCATCGGCATGATGAAAAGTCAATGTCACTTAAAACACAAAGCTGCTTCTGATTAATTTATCAGAAGCAGCTTTGCAGGTATTAGTAATAAATCTTTATTTTACATTATTGATTAAAGGTTTGATATATGTTCAAATACTTTGTCCGTACTCCAGAAATACATATCATATTTGAATCTTTCCTTGAAACCGCATCGTTCCATCATGCTCATAACGTCCTTATTTACACATGAGAAGTAGATCATTTTACCTTCTGATACCATTTTTTCACAGTAGTTCCTCAGAGCTTCAATACCTGAAATATCAGCGATTGTAACGCCTCTCATTGAAAAAATAACGTTGTAGTTTTCACCTAAAGCAGTGATTTTTTCTTCAAGCTTTGAGCATGTGCCGAAATAAAGCGGGCCCGATATGTATACAACACAGGTGTATTTCAGCTTTTCCGGATCAGCATTGTTCTCGTCAAGCTTTTCCGGATCTATCTCTGAAACAGTAACCTGCATGTCTGAAACTTTTACAATAAACATTACGACTGAGAAAATAACACCTACTACAATTGCAACAGTGAGGTCAAAAATAACAGTGGCTGCCATTGTTATAAGAAACTGAAAAATTGCTGTTTTGATTTTTTTGCTGAAAATTGATTTGATTGCGCTCCATTCGTTCATTCTCCATGCAGTGACGATAAGTACACCTGCAAGAGCCGAAAGAGGGATCATTGACATAACGCCGCCGAGGACAAACATTGAAAGAAGGAGCACAGCGGCATGGATAATTGAAACAAGTCTTGTCTGTCCACCGGATTTGATCGCAACACTGGTTCTTGCAATAGCGGCAGTTGCAGGTACGCCGCCGAAAACAGGGATAAGCATATTTCCGATTCCCTGTGCAACAAGTTCAACGTCAGCATTGAGTTTTTCGTTCTTCATACGTCCTGCCGAAGCACCGCACAGGAGCGACTCTATAAGACCCAGAGCGGCAATCGAAACGGCAGGCATTATGAGACTGTAAATCTTTGACATTGAGATCTGTGTGAAATCAAGTCTTTCGCTGAGAAAAATTGTTTTCGGGATCTCGCCTACTGACGGAGTGTCAAATCTGAAGATTGCTGTTGCAGCAGTTGCAAGTATGATCGCAATAAGTGAACCGGGACAGTACTGATTAAGCTTTTTAGGATAAATAAACATAAATACAATTACAGCTGCACCTATAAGAAAGGTTGTAATGTCAAAGTGCTGCTCAATGGTAAAGTAGCTTTTTACTTTTTGTATCGTCGAAAGACCTTCACAGGTAAGACCTGTCAGATTATTTATCTGTCCGAAAGCGATAATTATTGCAATACCGCTTGTAAACCCTGTAATTACAGGCATAGGCAGATAGGAAACAAGACCTCCCAGTCTGAGAAAACCCGCAATGAGCAATATTGCGCCTGCAATAAAGCTTGCAATAAATACTCCCTGTATACCGTGCTGTGAAACAAGAGAAACAAGAATTGCAGTCATTGCGCCCGTCGGACCGCTTATCTGATAAGAGGCACCAGACAATCCGCCAATTATAAGTCCGGCGATAATTGCAGTTACAAGACCCGCAGCAGCAGTTGCTCCGGAACTTACGCCAAATGCAAGCGCAAGAGGGAGTGCAACAGCTGCAACTGTTATCCCGGCAAGCAGATCTTTTCCGAATTTTTTTCCATTGTAACCCCTGAATTCATTTTTTAAGGTGTTAGCATAATTTCTGATTAACATAAAATCTCCATTCCGTATTACATGATTTAAGGAATCATTTAACAAAACTGTTGAAATCATCCTTACGCACAACGTTTATAATTTTACTACTTTGAAATATATTAGTCAATTAGTATTTTTGACATAAAATTATGACATTTTGAAGCTCTTTTTAATGTTTTTTGTTTTATATCGTTTTTGTATGTTATTAAATATATAAATTTGTTTCATTAAAATTCTGATAAATCACTATAAAAATATTCTATGCGGCAAAAAAACTGGACATTTTGTATGAAATGTGATATAATATATAAAAAGTTTTTTTGTGTGCTTGTATAAAGCCTATGTCCGGCCGGAATTGTCAAGGCTGTCTGAACGGAGAAATTATTATGAAAAATTTGGGAATGATTTATTCTACTGATCAGAAATTTGAAGAATTTATAACTGCAAATGAACTTTCACCTGATACAGAATATCTTATCAGAATTCATACCTGTATTCATGAAGCAGATGAGATTATGAGCTTTGTTGAGAAGATAAAGTCATTTCTTCCTGCATCAAAAATAGTTGGAAGCAGTACATCAGGCGTTATCTTCAATGGCAAGATTATGACTGACTGCTGTATGGTTTCTGTCACTGAGTTCAAAAGCGCTTCATTGAGAACATTTATTACAGATTTGTCAGATGAATCCGGAGAGGAGCTTACAGGAAATGCTCTTTCAGATATCGTTGCCGGAAATATCGGTCAGGGAAAGTCAGGTATAGCACTTCTGTTTTTGTCCAGGCAATTTCTGAAAATAAATGATCTTGTTGAAGGAATCAACAAGAAAGTTCCTGCAGTGCGGATGTTAGGAGGCATTGCAAACACTCCGCTGGTTCCGCTTATGGATACAACAGATGTCCAGAGCTTTGTTTTCAATGAAAACAGCGTCTCGAAAAATGCAGTTGTCTGTGCTTTTGCAGATTCGGGAAATATATCTGTATACGGGGATATTATTTATGTAACAGAACCGGTGGGATCTGTTCATACAATAACAGATGCCGAGGGAATGATCATAAGGACCGTTGACGGTGAAAATGCAGTGGAATGGTATCGCAAGCTTCTTGGAGTGGATTTCAGCAATAATGAAGAAAATAAAAATACAACGATCATGTTTCCTTTGGTAAAAGCAGAAAGCAATATTCCATGGGCAATTTCTTATTCTTCCCAGTCAGGAAATGATATTGTATTTCCGGATGAGCCTGATCCTGTTATGTTTGTACCGAGTGAGGCGAAAGCAGGGGACAGGATAAGAATTTCATATTCAAGTGTTCAGAAAACAATTGAAGTATGCGAAACTGTCTGTGAAAATATAGCTTCCCGCCCTTCAGAAGTGCTGTTCGGATACAGCTGTGTTTCAAGGCAGGATATGTTTGAAAACTGTGCATCCTGGGAACTTCTCCCATTTGAAAAGACGAATCTTTGCGGTGCTCTCGTTGCAGGGGAAATCGGCAATATAGACAATGTAAACAGATACTGTAATTATTCTTTTGCGATTTTGTCTCTTGCTGAAGGAAACAGTGTTATGAAGCTTAATATTGAGGCACTCAACGAAAATTCAGGAGAGCTTGTAAACAGTCAGGAAGCTATTGTAAATTATCTTCTGAAAATAACTGAAGGACATCAGAGCGAAAAAAGCCAGCAGCAGATAGATATTGAAAACACACTTTTTATAGACGATGAAACAGGGCTCTGGAATATTACAAAGCTTATGTTTGACAGCAGCCTTGGAAAACTGGATAAAATGTGTATGATCACGGTCAGAAATGAAAGTCTGCTGAAAGCCTTTTTGAGCAAGTCCAAATTTACAATATACTTTAATCGCTTCCACAGGACAATCAGAGAATTTATCGGAAAGGAAAATTACAGTTATTATATTTATAAGGAAACATCATTAATAGTTACGGCGAATTCTGAAATTTCGGATGATGAGTTTACTGAAAAAATGCGTGAGCTTCAGAATAAAATAGCTGAATTCAGGTTTTCATCATATGTTGCTGTAAGCGAGTTTGCGCTTGTTATGCATGAAGAAAATATGATAAAAAAAGCGGAACTGACACTTGTCAGAATGAGAAATAAGAAAAACTGTTTTCTTACATATACTCCTGATCTTGGCCTTGAAAAATTCAATGCACAGAAAATGAAAATGATAATGATTCTGAATCATGCAGTTTCAAATGACGGTGTCGTACCATATTTTCAGGGGATCAGAAACAACAAAACAGGAGAAATGAATATATATGAAGCTCTTATGAGGATTGAAGATTCCGAAGGAAATATATATACTCCCTATCACTTTATGGATATTGCAAAAGAATACGGATATTATTCTGATATATCTTACATTATGATAAATAAGGTTCTTGAAATATTTAAGAACAGGGAAGAAAAGGTAACAATAAATATGACAGTGGGAGATGTGTACAACTATAAGATTGTCCATTCTGTACTTAAATTTCTTGAAAGTGCTCCTCATCCTCAGAACTATATTTTTGAACTTACTGAAACTGAGGAAATCGAGGATTATCAGATTATTTTCGAGTTTGTTGAGAAAGTACACGGAGCAGGAGGGAAAATTGCTATTGATGATTTTGGAAGCGGATTTTCAAATATTGTTCATGTGTTCAAAATCCCGTCCGATTATATTAAAATTGATGGTGAGATTATAAAAAATATATGCAGTGATATTTATGCACAGGAGTTTCTTGAAATGATTTCCTGCTGGGCAGACAAACATAAAAAAGAAATAATAGCAGAATTTGTGGAAAATGAGGATATACAGAATGTCATTAATATAAATAATATCCGCTATTCACAGGGTTACCTCTATTCCAAGCCGGCCAGACTGTTCGGCGCTTAAAATTTTCCGAAAGGTATGGTTTATGATTATGGCCGGAAAAAACAAAAATGAAAACAGCAAAAGTCACCTGAAAAAACTAAAGAAATATCTTGTATCCGGATATGTGTTTATTATTGTTGCTGTTGTTATAATTATATCTATTCTCACTATAAATAAAACCGATAAGGCGCTCACTTCAAAGGTCAGCAATCTTACAACAGCACTTAACATGCAGATGAAAATTAATATTGAAAGTTATCTTTCAAAAATGGAAACAACAGGAACCCTTGTTTTTGCAACAGAAGAGGTTTATACCTATGATGCTGCTTCGACTGATATGGATGAATATGAATCACTTAATACAGAGAAAATTATATCTGACAATCTGTTCGATATTTGCATGATGGAGAATTTTGTGGATTTCGGAATTGTTTACAGCAATAATCATGTTGTGGGCAAAGTTTCAAACGGAACGTTAAAATTGTTTGGCGACAGGCTTTATGATGATCTGTCTGCCATGATTACAAGACAACGTACTCATGACGGATGGTCAACAGGGTATAATAATGACTTTAAAAGAATTTATTATGTTAAGCGTATTAATGACGGAGCAGTACTTGTGACTTCATTCTATACTACAGAGCTTGAAACGGTTTTCGAGCATCCTGAAGAAATGATAGATATGACAGTACAGCTTATTGATAATAATAATGCTGTTATATATTCTTCGGACAATGAAGAAACAGGAAACAGACTTTCGGAGGAAATTGAAAAAAGGATTGACAACAGACTTTCTGCAACAATAATAGATAATGAATATTTGCTTACAGTAAGTGAATGCGGTGACAGCTGGTATGTAATATGCTCGATCCCGACTGAAATAATTCTTGCTGAAAAAAATGAGATTACTTTCTATATTGTTATCGTGGGAGCAGCAGCAACAATTATAGCTGTAATACTTGCTGTTATTCTTGCAGTCAGCATAACGAATCCTATGGATAATATTGTAACAACTCTCGATACGAAGGCACATATTGATCAGCTTACGGGACTGCTGAATAAACGTTCTTTCGAGGAGTTTACCGAAAATGCTTTCAAAAATGCTGATGCTTCAGAAAGGTTTGCTTTGATTATTCTGGATGTGGATAATTTCAAGGGGGTAAACGATACACTGGGTCATGCTTATGGCGATAAGGTTCTTTCAGGTATAGGAGAAATCATTAAAAGTGTATTCAGTGAAAGCGATTATAAGGGAAGAATAGGCGGAGATGAATTCAGCGTTCTTGCCAGAATACCATCCGAACAGTTTGATGATATGAATTTTATTAAGTTCAAGTGCTGCGATCTTTGTGATGCTTTTCACAATAATTACACCGGAGACGACGGACGCTACAAAATATCGGCAAGTATTGGCGTTTCACTCTTCTCTGTTCATGGTCAGAACTTTGATAAGCTTTATAAATGTGCGGACAAAGCTCTTTATCACTCAAAGAAAAGGGGTAAAGATACGTATACGATCTATGATGATAAAATGTAAATTGGGCGGAGATTTTTATGAGATTAAAAAAAGTTACATCATTGCTGCTGGCTGTTCCACTTTTTATATCAGCTTGCGGAAAAGAGCCTGTTGTTGTTTCGCAGAATGATCAGGTCGCTATTTCCTTGTCATGGTGGGGAAATGACCAGCGAAATGAATATACGATAGAAGCGGTAAAGCAATTTGAGCAAATACATCCTGATATAAAAGTTAACTGCAGTTATTCCGAATGGTCAGGCTATCAGGTAAGGAATAATGTACGTATGGTTTCGGATACCGAAGCTGATGTAATGCTGATAAATTATGCATGGATACAGCAGTATTCTCCTGACGGGAACGGATATTACGATATAAGTACACTCGGGGATTATATTGATTTGAGCTGCTTTACCGACGGGGATCTTGACTATGGTATGCAGAACGGTAGGCTGAATGCAGTTCCGACTGCACTGAATACCCAGACTGTTTATATAAACAAAACAGTTTATGATAAGTATGGAATAGAAATCCCTGAAACATGGGATGATCTTTTCAATGCTGCCAAAATAATGAATGGGGAAGTCTATCCGGTTTCGATGACAGCAAAACCTGCATGGTTTTATATAATATCTTATGCGGAGCAGCAGTCCGGAAAACAGTTTATGTCTTTTGACGGAGAGCTTATGTTTGATCCGGATGATATTAAACTTATGCTTGAATTTTACAAAAAGCTCATACAGGAAAAAGTTATGCCCCAGGTTGAATATTTTGATAAGAATAAAATATCATCAGGCGATTATGCAGGAGTTGTTGCATGGTTAAGTGACGGAGCAAGTTATTTTGATGGTGCTGAAGAAAATGGTTTTGAATATATAGTTGCTGACTATACATGTTCAGAGAACGGAAATCCCGGAGACGGGTGGTATGCAAAGCCGGCAACTATGTATGCAATAAGCAGGAATACGGAATACCCTGAGGAATCTGCAATGCTTCTTGATTTCCTTCTTAACAGTACAGAAATGGCAGAGCTTCAGGGGACAGAAAAGGGCATACCGATCAGTACTGCCGCACGTTCTTACTTATCGGAAAACAACATGCTTGAAGGAATGCAGTATGATGCATATGTTATGCTGGAAGATCATTCCCAAGATATTGATATGGTAAGTCCGTACTTTGAAAATACTGATCTGATAGATGAATTCAATGCAGCATGTAATGAAGTTTTGTATGATAAATCGAGTTCTGAAGCTGCTGCTGATGAACTGTATGAAAAGTTCAAAGAAATTCTGGAGTAAAATAAAAGCTGTTATGCTTTTTGAAAGTATGACAGCTTTTTTATGTTTTTTTTAGATATTTATAAGTTTTATATTGTGTATTGGGTTTATATGAGGGATAAGTCACATTTGTTTTCCTTTTTATATTATAAGAAAATCCGGCATCACATGATTTGTGATACCGGATATTTTTATTATTCGCTGTAACATTCAAATACCTGATCAACATGATCTTTATCGGGAGCTTTTGTAAATAGGCTTACAACCGGAACACTTATAATTGAAAGAATCATGGCGATTGCACCAGCATTGATTGGTGATGCGAGATTCAGTGCAAATGAAGCAGCCTGTTTTGTGAGATCCGGGAACAGACCAAAGCCGAAAAGAATCATGTGACCAACGGTAATTCCTATGCCGAGAACAAAACTTGTCCAGACAGATGCCTTTGAAATTCTTTTGCTGAACAGTCCGAACATGAAAGGACCGAGGAATGCACCGGCAAGTGCTCCCCACGAGTATGACATCAGGGTTGAAATTGATGCGTTTTTATTAAATGCTATAATAACTGATATGATCAGAAACGCAGCAATGAGAATACGCATTATTATAATTTCTTTCTTCTCATCCTGCTTTTTCATTCTTGGCTTGATGAAATCAATAGTTAATGTTGAGCTTGATGTGAGAACAAGCGATGACAGTGTTGACATTGATGCTGAAAGAACCAGTACTACCACAAGACCTATCAGAATGTCAGGGAGGGCAGATTTAAGAAGAGATGGAATCATAGCATCAAATTCCGGTTTTCCGTTTGCAAGAGTCTGAATGAACGTTTTTGAAGTATCACTGCTGTCCGTTGTACAGAAAAGTCTGTCAAATCCTCCGAGAAGGTATGAACCGCCGGCAACGACAAGCGCAAACAATGTTGAAATAATGGTTCCTTTTTTTATTGCGCCTTCATCTTTTATAGCATAAAATTTATGTACCATCTGAGGAAGACCCCATGTGCCCAGGGAGGTAAGAATTACAACGCCGATAAGATTTATCGGATCGGGACCGAATAAACTGTTAAACTGGCCGGTTTTGCCGTTTGAAGCTTCTATTTCCCCCAGTTTCGCAAGTGATTCCGATAAGCCGCCCTGATTTTTAACTGCACACACGACAACAGCTGAAATGCCAAGAAGCATAATTATTCCCTGGATAAAGTCGTTTATTGCTGTTGCAGAGTAACCTCCGAGAATAACATAAACTGCTGTTATAATCGCCATTGCAATTATAATAATTTTGTAGGAACTTTCGGAATCAAGACTGAAAGCCATGTTGAAAAGTCTTGAAAGACCATTGTAAACCGATGCTGTATATGGTATAAGGAAAATAAAAACAATGAGTGCAGAGGCTATTTTCAGTCCTTTTGAATCGAATCTTTTTTCAAAGAATTCAGGCATGGTTTTCGCATTCAGGTGATTGCTCATGATTCTTGTGCGTCTGCCCAGGATCATCCATGCCATGGCACTTCCGATAACAGCATTGCCTATTCCTATCCATGCAGCTGATATACCGTAGCTCCATCCGAACTGACCTGCATACCCTATAAATACAACAGCAGAGAAATAGGATGTACCATAGGCGAATGCAGTGAGCCATGAGCCGACATTTCTTCCGCCCAGAACAAAGTCACTGACTGATCTTGTTTTTCGTGAAGTATAGATTCCTATGACCATCATGATACCTATGTAAATAATAAGCATGACAATGGTTATTGATGTTGTCATAATATTTCTTCTCCTTTAAAGTTATATGGCTTTAAATTATTAAAGCATTAGTAATTATAACAAAATAATACATATATGTCAATAGTTTTCGTTATTTAATTTGTAATCTTGATAAAAATATAAATAAATGATATAATATATCTGTTAATGAAAAAAGAGGTGGATAAAATGGACACATTCAGATATGAAAAAACATGCGGCAGTATTTTGTTTATGCGGGAAAAGGGCATAAAAAAATATTTGCTTGTGAAAAATGCCGACAGCGGACATATAGGTTTTCCAAAAGGACATATGGAAAAGGGAGAAACGGAATCGGAAACTGCTGAAAGGGAAGTTTTTGAGGAAACCGGTGTGAGGATAAAGGCTGATGTTCGGACAAGACAGGTTTATATTTACAAAACATCAGACAGCACTATTAAGGAATGTGTTTATTTTTGCAGCGAATTCAGCGGCAGCTGTAAAGATATAAAAATACAGGAAGAGGAAATATCTGAAAGCTGGCTGGTTGATTTTGAAAGGGCGACGGAGCTTCTTAATTATCCGCAGGATATTGAAATTTTGAAAAGGGCAGATGATTTATATGACTAAAAAGGAAAGGGCCGCTTTTGCATGTGAAGAACTCGGCAGGCTTTATCCTGATGAAAAGTGTTCTCTGGAATATAACCATGATTATGAGCTTTTGATAGCAACAAGACTTTCAGCACAGTGTACAGATGCAAGAGTCAATATAGTGACGAAAACTCTGTTCAGGAAGTATCCGAGCCTTGAAGCATTTGCTGATGCAGACATAAAAGAACTTGAGGAAGCAGTAAAGCCATGCGGATTTTATCATACGAAGGCAAAAAGCATAAAGGAAATGGCAAATCAGCTCATAGAAAGATTTGGCGGAGAGGTTCCGGATAATATGGATGATCTTCTCAGTCTTCCGGGAGTCGGAAGAAAAACTGCAAATCTTATAATGGGGGATGTCTGGGGAAAGCCGGCAATTGTTACAGATACGCATTTTATCAGAATTACGGGAAGGCTGGGACTTACAGTCAACAAAGATCCTGTAAAAGTTGAAAGAGATCTTATAAAGCTTATTCCTCCTGAGATTTCATCACTTTTCTGTCATCAGACCGTGCAGTTCGGACGCGATATATGCCGTGCGAGAAGACCTCTTTGTGATGAATGTCCATGCACATCATTCTGTAAATATTTCAGCAGTAAAAAATGATTGTATAATTTGTGTTATTACTATTGACAAAAAAGAGAAATTGTTATAAAATAATATGTATGTATTTGTTGGTATCATGGAGCTGCTGAAGCAGACAGCTTAATCATTCAGCATTATAAATCTTTGAAAAGGCGGATAGTTAAATGGGTATTTTAGGTAGATTGTTCGGCTCTTACAGTACAAAAGAGCTTGCGAGAATAGAGCCTATCAAGAATAGTGTTCTCGATCTTGAAGATAAATTTTCGGCAATGTCTGATACCGAGCTTAAGGCTCAGACACAGAATTTCCGTGACAGACTGGAAACAGGGGAAACCCTTGACATGATTCTTCCGGAGGCTCTTGCAACAGTAAGAGAAGGTGCACACAGAGTCCTGGGCAAAAAACCTTTCCCGGTTCAGATCATAGGTGCTATTGTTCTTCATCAGGGACGTATCGCTGAAATGAAAACAGGTGAAGGTAAAACTCTTGTTGCATGTGTTGCTTCATATCTCAATGCACTTTCAGGAAAGGGCGTACATGTTGTAACAGTCAATGACTATCTTGCCAAGACACAGTCTGATGAAATGGGAAAGGTTCTAAGATTTTTAGGTCTTACAGTCGGATGTATTCTTCATGGTCTTACAAATGACGAAAGACGGGCAGCTTATAACTGTGATGTTACTTATGCGACAAATAATGAACTCGGATTTGATTATCTGAGGGACAACATGGTCATTCATAAGAAGGACAGGGTTCAGAGAGAACCGAATTTTGCTATCGTTGATGAAGTTGACTCAATTCTCATTGATGAAGCCAGAACACCGCTTATTATTTCAGGAAAAGGCGAAAAATCAACTGAGCTTTATGATATGGCTGACAGATTCGCAAGAACTCTTACGTCTACAACCGTTGTTGAGATCGATGATAAGCAGGATCAGGATGAAGCAAATGAAGATGCTGATTACATAATTGATGAAAAGGCGAAAACAGCTACCATTACACGAAAAGGTGTAAAAAAGGCAGAAAAATACTTTAACGTTGATAATCTTATGGATCAGGAAAATATGACACTGCTTCACCATATAAACCAGGCTATAAAGGCTCATGGTGTCATGCATGCTGATATTGATTATGTTGTCAAAGACGGCGAAGTTATCATTGTTGATGAGTTTACAGGACGTCTTATGCTTGGCCGTCGTTTTAATGACGGACTGCATCAGGCAATTGAAGCCAAGGAAGGCGTTAAGATCGCAAATGAGTCGAAAACTCTTGCAACAATTACATTCCAGAATTTCTTCAGACTTTACAAGAAGCTGTCCGGTATGACAGGTACGGCTATGACTGAAGAAGACGAATTCAGAGAAATTTATAAGCTTGATGTAATTGCGATACCTACAAACAAGCCTGTTATCCGTATCGACCATCATGATCAGATCTACAGAACTGAAAAGGGCAAGTATAATGCAATTATAAATCAGATCATTGCATGCCATGAAAAAGGACAGCCTGTTCTTGTTGGTACTGTTTCAATTGAAAAGTCAGAGCTTCTTTCCGCTATGCTCAAGAGGAAGGGTATAAAGCATGAGGTTCTGAATGCAAAATATCATGCTAAAGAAGCTGAGATCGTTGCACAGGCAGGTAAGTTCGGAGCTGTAACAATTGCAACAAATATGGCAGGACGAGGCACTGATATCATGCTTGGTGGTAATGCTGAGTTTCTTGCGAAAAATGAAATGCGCAAAATGGAATATGAGGAAGATATTATAAACGAAGCTGTGGGATTTGCAGATACAGATAATGAAGCTATTCTTGCTGCCAGAGCTGTTTATAAGGATCTTTATGATAAATTCAATGCAGAAGTAAAGGAAAAAGCTGTAAAAGTCAAGGAAGCAGGCGGTCTGTTTATTATTGGTACAGAGCGACATGAGTCAAGGCGTATTGACAATCAGCTCAGAGGACGTTCCGGACGTCAGGGCGATGAAGGTGAAAGCCGTTTCTTCCTTTCTTGTGAAGACGATCTTATGCGTATATTTGCAGGCGACAGACTTGAAAACATGATGAGTACTCTTAATGTTGATGAAGATATGCCGATCGAGAGCAAGATGCTTACGAAGATTATTGAATCCTCACAGAAGAAGGTCGAGGGCAGAAACTTCAGCATAAGAAAGAATGTGCTTAATTATGATGATGTTCTCAGTAATCAGCGTGAAACAATCTATAAGCAGCGTTCACAGGTTCTTGATGGTGAAGATCTGCATGGAAGCATTCTCAATATGATGAATACTCTTGCTGAAGAAACAGTCAACCAGTTCCTTATTGATGATGAAAACAAGGAAGACTGGAATCTTATGGGGCTTAAAGATCACTTTATGGGATGGGTTCTCAGAGATGAAGATCTTGACTATGAGGAAAAGGAACTTGATAATGTTTCAAAGTCGGATATTATTACGCTGATTTCTGACAGAATGAAGGAAATATATTCTGCAAAGGAAGAAGAATTCGGAGAAAACATTATCAGAGAGCTTGAACGTGTAATTCTCCTCAAGGTTGTTGATACAAAGTGGATGAATCACATTGACGATATGGCAGAGCTCAAGAAAGGTATCGGCCTGCGTGCATTCGGACAGAAGAATCCTGTTGTTGAATACAGATATGAGGGTACTGACATGTTCAATGCTATGATCGAATCTATCCGCGAGGATACTGTAAGAATGCTCCTTACGGTAAGAA
Organism: Porcipelethomonas sp.; assembly: GCA_051881915.1. Taxonomy (GTDB): domain Bacteria; phylum Bacillota; class Clostridia; order Oscillospirales; family Ruminococcaceae; genus Porcipelethomonas. The sequence continues at coordinate 17,661 of JBJEQV010000019.1, forward strand.
TCCAGAAGAATGTAGTTCCTCAGCGTGAACAGGTGGCAAAACCTGATGCGCCAAATGCCGGAAGCATACGAGTATCAAAGAAAAAGCCGGGCGATAATGACTTATGTCCGTGCGGTTCAGGAAAAAAATATAAGAAATGCTGCGGAATGAATGAAGAATAATTTAGGGACCGGTCTTTTGACCGGTCTTTTTTGTAAAATTCAATTGCATTTATGTATATTTTGTGATACAATAGAAACGAAAATATTTTGATTGGAGAGATATTATGAAGTATTTAGTTGTACTTTGCGATGGAATGGCTGATTATCCGATTGAAGAATTAGGCGGAAAAACTCCGCTTGAAGCCGCTGAAACACCGAATATGGACAAACTTGCTGAAACAGCTGTTGTTGGTCTGGTAAAAACTGTTGCAGACGGACTCAAGCCGGGCAGTGATGTAGCAAATCTCTCGGTTCTGGGATACAACCCGGAAGATTGCTATACAGGACGTTCTCCGTTGGAAGCAGGAAGTATAGGAATTGACATGAAGGATACTGATGTTTCACTCAGATGCAACCTTGTAACACTTTCAGATGAAGCTGATTATGAGGATAAAACAATACTTGATTACTGTGCTGATGATATTTCCACAGATGAAGCTGAGGAGCTTATTAAATTCCTGGGAGAAAATCTGAACAGCGATGAATTTCATTTTTACAGCGGTGTAAGTTACAGGCATTGTCTTATCTGGAACAACGGAACTCTGGATATCGGAACAATGACACCTCCTCACGATATAACAGGAAAACCGATTAAAGAATATGTTCCGAAACATCCTAATGCCGCAGGACTCTATGAGCTTATGAAAAAATCCTACGATCTTCTTAAAAATCATCCGGTGAATCTTGAAAGAGTCAGGAAGGGACTCAGACCTGCTAACAGTATTTGGCTCTGGGGAGAGGGTGTCCGCGCAAATCTGGTGGCATTTAAGGAGAAATACGGACTGAACGGATCAATGATATCTGCTGTTGATCTCTTAAAGGGAATAGGTAAATTCTCAGGTATGAACGTCGTTGATGTTGAAGGTGCAACTGGTTATATTGATACTAATTTTGACGGAAAAGCAGCAGCGGCAATTGATGAATTTAAAAACGGACAGGATTTTGTATACATTCATGTAGAAGCTCCCGATGAATGTGGTCACAGGCATGAGATTGAAAATAAGGTGAAATCAATCGGTTTGATTGATAAACATATTCTCGGACCTGTTTCTGAGTATCTGAGAAGCACAGGCGAGCCGTTCAGGGTTCTGGTTACACCTGACCATGCTACTCCGATCTCACTTAAAACACATACAAATGATCCCATACCGTTTATGATGTATGACAGTGAGAAAGCTGAAAATGGTGTTAAGAATTTCAATGAAAAGTCGGCTTCTGAAACAGGGGTTTTTGTTGAAACAGGATACACAATAATGGATATGTTTACAGCAAACAATTAAATATACATACTTGGAAAGAAGGAGCGCTTACTCCTTCTTTTTGCTCTTTGTGCTAAATAGATTGTTAATGATTTGTGCAGTTTGTAGAATTTCTTAAAAAAATTCTGTTAAGTATTGAAATATATTAGTCAAATATGATAAAATAATCAATATAAAAATGCTTGTTTTAATGAAAGGATTGAGTATATGAAGAAAAAATCTTTTTTCAGAAAGTTCATCGCATGTGCTGCCGGGACAGCAACAATGATCTCCTGTATTGCAGCAGGTACTGTTGCGAACGTTCCGCTCAGTGCAGCTTCAGATTCCAACTATGCAGAAGCATTGAAGCTTTCCCTTTATTTTTATGACGCAAATCAGTGCGGCGGCGAAGTAGATGATAATCCGCTTACATGGAGGGGCAATTGTCATACATACGATGCAAAAGCCGATCTTAACAGCGCTCAGGGTCTGTCATCAGCATCAAAGAGTTTTATTCAGAGTGCAAACGGCGGATCAAGTACTGTTGACGTTTCGGGCGGCTATCACGATGCCGGAGATCACATTAAGTTTACAAAAACTATGGGATTTTCTTTGACAAGTCTGGCATGGTCTTATTTTTCGCATCCTGATGCATATAAATCAACAGGAAGTGAAGAACATCTTATGTACATTCTGAAAAATAATGCAGATTATTTTATGAAGGTTACATATCTTGACGGAAACGATGTTGTTGCATATTGTTATCAGGTGGCGGCGGAAGGTGAAGATCACAGCATATGGAGTTCACCGGAAAGTCAGACGATGAACCGTACAACATACTGGGCGGATTCGTCACATCCGGACGGTGTTTCGGCAGGCTGGATGTCTTCGTGTCTTGCTGCAACTTCAATTGTTTTCAAGGATGCTGATCCGGATTATGCAGCTGAATGTCTTAAATATGCAAAAGCGCTGCAGGCTTTTGCAAAGAAGTATCCGGCAACAACATCAGACGGATACGGCGGTATGTACGCAAACTGGAACAATTCTTCAGATGAAATAGCTTTTGCTGAGCTTTGGTGTGCGATCGCTGAGAACAATGGAACACTTCCTAGTTCATATAATCCGACATATAAGCTTACAAGTCAGGGTAAATATACGGGTGATAATGCCGATTATGACTTGTATACATGGGATAAAGCATGGTCCGGTTATGCGGCTCTCCTTGCAGAATGCGGTTATGACACGAATACTTATGTGAATGAGATGAAATTTGAATATAATAATATGGGAGGCTTGTCCACAAGCAAATATGCAACTCCCGGTTACAGCGGATGGGGATATTCACGTTATAATTGTGCACTGCAGATGCTTGGAACTCACATTGCGGACGCAACAAACGATAATTCATACTATGAAGCATCGAAATGGCAGATGGATTATATTTTGGGAAATAATCCGACCGGATATAGCTTCTTGATAGGTTATGGAGATAAGTATGCCCTTCGCTATCATCACAGAGCAGCTAATCCCGGAACAGGCAATCCTGCTGATAATACTGAATCAAAATATGTTCTTTACGGTGCTCTTATAGGTGGATGTGATTCCAACGGTAACTACATGGATCATCAGAATGAATATAAGTTCACAGAACCTGCTCTTGATTATAATGGCTGCTTTGCACTTGCGATTGCTGCACTTGTTGATAAATACGGCGGAGATTCAAGCGCTGCTGATAATATTATCAAGAACGCATCGGAAATCAATGAGAATTTCAATTTTAATACATGGGGCGGAGAAAATCCACAGCCAACAACTGAAGCTCCTACTGATCCGACAGAGCCTCCAACAGAACCTCCTACAGAACCGGAAACTACTGTAACAACAGAGGCTCCTACCGAACCGGAAACCACGGTAACGACAGAGGTTACAACTGAAAATCCGACACAGCCTACAAGTGATTATACGGAAACAACACTTCCGGAAGCAAGCCTTTATGGTGATGTTGACTGCAATGGCAAGATTGAAGTCGGTGATGTTGTAACATTGAATCTGTATCTTCTTGATAAAGATAATAACGTACTTTCACCTATAAGTATGGCAAATGCAGATGTCGAAAAAGATAATGTAGTCAGCATGGCGGATAGCGGCAAAATTATAAATTATCTCGCAAAAATTATTCCGCAATCGGATCTTGGTAAAATCTAAATAAATATGTATTATCGAAATGAAACGCCGGATTAAACGGCGTTTCATTCGGTGTTTTATAAGGAGGTAAGGTTGATGAAGAAAATTTTATCAGTAGCTGTGTCTGCTGTTTTATGTATGACTTTGCTTGGTTCAACGGCAGATCCTGTTGTTAATTATAGCGTTAAAGCGGATGAATCATCTGGTTATAATTACGGTGAAGCACTTCAGAAATCCATGTTTTTTTATGAAGTACAGCAGGCAGGAGAGATTCCTGAGTGGAATGAGGTGTCATGGCGTGATGATTCCATGCTGACTGACTATATTCAGGGCGGATGGTTTGATGCTGGCGATCATCTTAAATTTACTCTTACAAATGCCTATGCTGCGACAATGCTTGGCTGGGGTCTTATTGAATATGCTGACGGTGCGAAGGCATGTGGTCAGTATGACACATATCTTCTGAATCTTGAATGGGCACTTGACTATGTTGCAAAATGCGATCTGGGAGACGAGGTTGTATATATGATAGGCGATGGTGCCTTTGACCATGTATGGTGGGGTTCTGCCGAGGTATATGAGCAGAAGTTCTTTTCAAAAAGCGAGTTTACGGAGAGACCATATTTTACAACCAAGGCTTCAAGTGTAACAGGACAGATGGCAGCTGCTCTTGCGGTCGGATATCTTGTTTTTAAGGACGTAAATCCCGGAAAAGCCGATTATTACCTTGAGCATGCAAAAAATTGCTATGAAATAGCTGATACTTCAAGAAATGACGAAAATCTTGAAGCTCAGGAATCATACTACAAATCAAGTACGTTTTATGATGATCTTTTCTGGGCTGCAAACTGGCTTTATATGGCGACAAATGAGCAAAGTTATCTTGATAATGCAGGAAGCTATATTCAGTATCTCGGAAGGGAAAACCAGTCTACTGAATTAAAGTATACATGGGGACTTTGCTGGGACGATATGATGCAGGGCGGAATGCTCCTTTATGCGATGAATACAGGTGAGACTCAGTGGAAGGATCATGTTGCCAAGCATCTTGATTACTGGACGGTTGGTTCGGGCGGAAAAATGGTGGATTATACTCCTGATGGCCTTGCATGGCTTACCAACTGGGGCGCACTCAGACATGCAACTACAACTGCTTTTCTTGCGATGGTGGCAAGTGATGAGCTTTTCAGCGATAATGATGCGCTTTACACAAGATACATGGACTTTGCAAAAAGTCAGGTTGACTATTGTCTGGGTGATAATGACAATGATATGAGTTATGT
>JBJEQV010000020.1:0-4290 GCA_051881915.1 Porcipelethomonas sp.
AGCAGATTGGGAATATTTACACCCTCAAAATTGCCGCCTGAGGTAATATCAAAAGTCTGTGCAAACTGCTCTCCCTTTTCCTCACCCAGAACATCAATGATCTCATTCAGCGTGAAAGTATAATATTTTCCCTCCACGCCTTCACTGTCGGCATCCTGTGCGCTGTAAAATCCACCGTCCGGAGAAGTCATTTCACGTAGAATATATTCCGCTGTTTTCTCTGCTGTATCAAGGTGAATCTGATTTTTTGTCATTGTGTAAACCGCCGAATATGCCATTATCAGCAGTGCATTGTCATAGAGCATTTTCTCAAAGTGTGGCGCAAGAAAATACTTGTCTGTGGAGTAACGTGAAAAGCCGTAGCCGATATGATCAAAAATACCGCCCTTTCTCATTTGTGTGAGCGTTTTTTCTGCCATTTGCAGTGCATATGAATCATTATTCTGACTTGCATACAGCATTAAAAACAATAAGTTGTGAGGTGTGGGAAACTTCGGAGCAGAACCAAATCCTCCATTGACACTATCAAAACTGCGTTTGAATAGCTGTACTGCATCTTCAATCAGATTATCTTTGTTAACATCTGTAATTGATTCTGCTTTTTTCAGATGAGTTATGATTTGCTCCGCAGACTGCAAAAGCTTTATCCGGTTATCATGCCATTGCTTTGTAATTGCAAGCAGCAAATCGCAAAAACCTGGCATACCGTATCGGGAACTGACAGGGAAATACGTTCCGGCGAAAAAAGGTTTCTTATCCCATGTCATGAAAATACTCATAGGCCAGCCGCCGCTGCCGGTAAACGTCTGACACACGGACATATACACGCTGTCAATATCAGGACGTTCCTCACGGTCAACCTTAATTGAAACAAAATGCCTGTTGAGAATTTCCGCAGTCCGGCTGTCCTCAAAACTCTCATGCGCCATGACATGACACCAATGGCAGGTGCTGTAACCGATGCTGAGAAAAATCGGTTTGTCTTCTGCTTCGGCTTTGGCAAAAGCCTCATCGCACCATGGATACCAGTCCACAGGATTTTCTGCGTGCTGCAACAAATACGGACTTGATGAATTGTTCAGATGATTGCTCATTTTGCCGCCTCCAGTTATTTTTCTTTTAGTATATCCATAATGAAACAAGTCATACTAAATATGAAATAAATACACACGGGGGACTGTAAAATGCAGCAAAAGAACTATTTCAAGGGCTGGTATTTCAAATGCAGTAACAAAACCAAAACGATTGCATTTATTCCGGCGTTCCACAGAAATAACCATAAAGAAGCTGCATCATTGCAGATTATTACAGATGATGCAGCTTTCAGTATTCCGTTTCAGTCTTTGCAATATCGGGAAAATCCGTTGGCAGTTAAAATGGGTGAAAACGTTTTTTCTGAAAAGGGAATCAGATTGAACATTAAACATGATAAGCTATCTGCAAATGGAGCACTTCGTTTTTCCGGTCTTTCGCCAATTCAGTATGACATCATGGGATCTTTCAGATTCGTTCCGTTCATGCAGTGCAGGCACAGCGTTTACAGTATGCGTCATCGGATCGACGGACAGATTACAGTCAAGGGGCAGCAGTATGTTTTCAGGAAGGGGACAGGATACATCGAAGGAGACTGCGGAAGTTCTTTTCCAAAAGAATATATATGGACACAATGTCATTACAGGAACGGCTCACTGATGCTGTCTGTTGCAGATATTCCGCTATCTGGATTTCATTTTACAGGAATTATCGGTGTTATTATGCTGAATGGCAATGAATATCGCATTGCCACTTATCTGGGTGCTGAAGTAAAACAAATCGGTAAAGATTCTGTTACTATAAAGCAGGGTGATTATCAGCTGACAGCAAAGCTATTGCAAAAGAATCCGTATCCGCTTGCCGCACCGAACAATGGTATCATGAACAGAACCATTCATGAGAGTGCCTCCTGCATGGTGTACTATCAGTTTTCGTACAAGGGGAAAGTTCTGTTTGAATTTATCAGTAACAGAGCGAGCTTTGAGTTTGAGTATAAGCAGAAAAAAGCCTGCTTACATGGAATATGATCTTATAAAAAAGCCGCATAGATCCTGAAGACCTATACGGCAAAATATTTATGATGGTAAAGCAGAGGAGATTTCGCTGCTTAAGATTATTTCCTCCGGAATTATAAAATGTGCTTAATATTCATTCATATTTATCAAACCATTTTTTCTCCCACCAGTTGCCGAATGTTCGGCATGCACACTCGCAGCAATAGCGGATTCCCTTTTTCATTACACGGAAAATTCCCCACATACCGGATTCCACGTCCCATTTCAGCGAACCGGAACGGTACAGATAATCTCCCGGATATTCAGATGCGCCGTTTTCAAGCTCTATGTTGTAAACGCCGCCAACGCTGACTGCACCCTGTACGGAGATTCGTGTAGAAAACGGGTCATCAGACTGTGAAAGCCAGTTATGACCGTGCAGTACAAAGCTGATATTTCTTGGTTTGTCTGCAGGCATGAGATAACGGATAATGACACGCTCACCTGTATATGCCTGCAAAAGCGGCGTTGCAGGGTCGCCGTGAGATTTTGAACTGAACACCTTACTGATAACAGGAACTCGTTTCAACCTGTTGAAAAAACGCTCTGAACGGTAGTTATAGCCCTTTTCGCCTGTGTCCTCATGGTCAACTTCTCCGTGTCCGGTATCTTCACTCTGCTGTGCAGTTTTTATCAGATTGCCCTCGTTATCCAGCAAACGGATTCCGTTATGCGCAAACAGGACAAATTCCCGGAACGTTTTCACTCCCGGTGCAGTAATGACAGCCTGCTGACTGAAATTTTCTTTTCTGCTGGAGAAATTGCTGTAATGCTTTGCAGCAGGTGGCTCTATTATAATTGCTCCGAACAAACCATGATACCTGTGATTGCGCAGGTCACCAAAGGAATTCAGCATACAGGTACCGTATTCCTTATCCGCATGCCACAGATATCTGATACATTCACCGGGAGCGGCAGTCTGCTCCGGCTTGTTGTAACCCACATTTACACCTGAATTACATACAGGACAGCGTTTCAGAAACTGAGGACTCAGTGAAACTCTGTCGGACGGGCAATGCTTCATATCCAGCGGCACAGACGGATAATCATGATACAGCACCGGTTTGTTAAACATATTGTGAAGTGTAATCTCTATCCATTCGCCTGCGTTTGCACGCAGAATCAAAGGAACAGGTTTTTTACGTCCGTACTTTACATCCTCCGCCTGTTCAAGAGGTACAAGCAGCATACCTTCCGGATCGTGGTCTCCATATCGGTTATACTCAATATCCGTCTGAATTGCGGCAACTTCAAATCTGCGTATCTCAGCACCCTTCGGAGGATATTCCGGATACGGCACAGGCTTGTTGTGATTGCACAGGGGAAGCAGATGCTTCTGACGGCAGCGGTGTGCTCTGATAATGCCCCATAAACCGAGCCATACATCATCTATGCCGCCGAAATAATACAGATAATCACCTGCACTATAATACTCGTCAATACGAATATTGAAAGCCTCTGAAATACCGATAGTCTGTTCTGCGACAATGGGGGAGACAGGGTCGGTAATTTCTTTTCGCCACGACATGCCATTGATATTGAATGCGTGCTGTTCCTCGTGAGCACCGTCCAGAAGACGAATTACCATAGGGTCGCCTGGATAGGTTTCCAGTATGGGGGTTGCAGGGTCGCCGTATTTCCTTGAACTGAAAATATGGGACGGATTGTTTTTCATTTTCAGACGTTCCCGAATAGGCTCACAGCGATAGCTTATTCCCATAACTCCCGGATCATCATCAGAACCGGGGTGTTCCGGCGGATTCAGCGGATTTCCGTCCTTATCAAAAAGCAGCGCAAAATCATGAACAAACATGGCAAATTCACGGTAGGATTCTCCGTTTGCTTTCTTTATGACAGCGTTCGCTCCGCTTTTCAGGGGTTTTCCGTTTTTGGGATTCAGAAATACAGAACCGGCGGGTTCAACAAGCAACGCTCCGAACATACCATGCTGCTGATGAGAATTTGCAAACAGGTGGTCATGGAAGAATACTGTGTTCAGCTCCTCGTTGGCAAAGAACCGTTCAATCAGTGTTTCGTATTTTCTTGCGCCTGCAATATTGTTCCAGCCGTTTGCCGCACCGTCCGACACAATGGTATCAAACTTCACAAGATGAATGTGAAATCCCACAATATCAGTCAGTGTTTTCAGCTGAAATTCATTTGCTTCAATAAACTCAGGCAGCAGATTGGTAAGTCTGATTTC
>JBJEQV010000021.1:0-4272 GCA_051881915.1 Porcipelethomonas sp.
ACGGTTTTTCAGCAAGAAGAATGACGAAACCCGAAATAAAAAGAATGCTTGCGCTATACTTCGGCATGAGCATTTCAGGCGAAGAAATCACGGATATTGAGGGAGAAAACTACTTGGAGGTAATCAGAGATGTTTAAGAGAAAGAAAAAAGAATTGTCTGCAGAACAGCTTGAAACTATGGAAACAAAGGATTTTTTTGACCGCATTATGCCTGGAATTATCAGATTTTACACTGATCATTACATCTGCGGAAACTTTTACAAGTCTTGCTGGGTAATAACAGAGTACCCACCAAATACTGAGGAAACGGCTATTCTCGCTCATCTCGCCGACAGAAACGGAGTAACACTCAGAATATACAACCGCCTTGTAACGAGTATGGAGCAAAGAAAAATTGTTCAGCAGGCAATGCGTAAAAATAATATGATGACAACCACAAACGATGTTAATGAAAGCATCAAGGCACAAGACAATATACATGACGTGGTTGAACTGCTGTCGGAGCTTCGAAGAAACAAAGAAAACCTGCTGCACACGGCTGTTTTTATTGAGTTAAAAGCGGTAACTGAGGATAAATTAAAGGAGCTTCAGGCAGATGTGCAGATGGAACTGACACGCTCCAAAATATCTGTTGACAGGCTTCTGCTCCGTCAGAAAGAGGGATTTTTGTCTGTGCTTCCGACAGGAAATAATATGTTCGGCAGTCAGTTTGAAAGGGTACTGCCGGCGAGTTCTGTTGCAAATATGTATCCTTTGAATTACAGCGGCAAGACCGATAAAAACGGTTTTTATCTCGGTCGTGACAAGTACGGCAGCAATGTTCTTGTAGACTTCGACAGGCGTACTGAGGACAAGACAAACAGCAATGTTCTGATCCTCGGCAACAGCGGTCAGGGTAAGTCGTATCTGATGAAACTGCTGTTGTGCAATCAGCGTGAAGCCGGAAAAAGTATATTGGTATTAGATCCGGAATCAGAATACTGTGATCTCTGTTCTAATCTTGGCGGCACCTACATTGACATGATGTCGGGAGAATTTATGATAAATCCGTTAGAGCCGAAAGCATGGTCTGACGATAACAAAGCAGAGGATGACAGTCCCGAAACATTCAGAAAGATTACAAGACTGTCGCAGCACATCAGCTATCTCAAGGACTTTTTCAGAGCCTACAAAGACTTCACAGACGCCGAAATCGACACCATAGAAATCATGCTGATGAAGCTTTACGCAAGGTTTGATATCGATGATTCTACAAATTTTGATAAGCTGAAATCCGCCGATTATCCCATAATGTCGGACTTATACGAACTGACAGAAAAAGAATTTCTATCGTTCGACAACAGTATAAAGCATCTGTACACAGAGGAAATTCTGCAGAACATTTGCCTTGGACTGCACTCCATGTGCAAGGGTGCGGAGGCGAAATACTTTGACGGTCATACCAATATCAGGGACGGAGAGTTTATATGTTTCGGCGTGAAAGGTCTTATGGACACCAATAAAAGGCTGAAAGATACAATGCTGTTCAACATTTTAAGTTATATGAGTAATCAGCTTTTAGGACGTGGAAATACCGTTGCGGCAGTTGATGAGTTGTACCTCTTTTTAACAAATATGACCGCAATCGAATATATCAGAAACGGCATGAAGCGTGTGCGTAAAAAAGAGTCCTCGTTTATACTGGCAAGTCAGAATATCGAGGACTTTCTATTGCCGGAAATCAAGGAGTTTACCAAACCGCTGTTCAGTATTCCGACGCATCACTTTCTGTTTAATCCCGGCAACATCTCACCGTCAGATTTTATGGATACCCTTCAGGTGGAGCAGTCAGAGTACGGTCTGATAAAGTATCCGGAGCGTGGAACCTGCCTGTACCGCTGCGGAAATGAGCGATATTTGTTACAGGTTCATGCTCCCGATTATAAGGTGAAATTGTTCGGTAAAGCGGGAGGAAGATAAATTTTAATAATATGAAACATCGCTTGCTTTGCTATAAAAAAGGTGGTATAATCGGTATTACAGAGTGAGGTGTAAAGCGTATGGATTTTAAAAAAACCGGCGTATTTATTAGTTTAATACTCCGTCATAAGCCGGAGGTCATCGGAATCACCCTTGACGAGCATGGTTGGGCAAAGGTTGACGAGCTTATAAAGGGGATCAACGCATCAGGAAAGTACAGCATAGATATTCCGATGCTCAAAGAAATTGTGCGGACTGATAACAAACAGCGGTACAGTTTCAACGAAGATATGACTAAGATAAGAGCAAATCAGGGACATTCCATAAATGTTGATGTGGAACTTAAGGAAACTGTTCCGCCCAAAATACTGTATCACGGAACAGGTGAAAAATACGTTGATTCAATAAATGCAGAGGGTTTAAAGCCGAAAAGCAGGCTCTATGTGCATCTCTCAAAGGAAACAGATACGGCTGTTAAGGTCGGCAGCCGTCACGGAAAACCTGTTGTATACAAGGTTTACGCAGCAGAAATGAATCGGCAGGGTTATAAATTTTATCTGTCAGAAAACGGCATATGGCTTACTAAAATTGTACCGCTGAAATTTGTAGAATTAATTATTTGAGTCGCAAATGCGGCTCTTTTTTATTGTGAAAAGAAAGGTCAGGGTGATAAAATGTCAGCAGCAGTAGGTGCGGCTTTGAAAAAAATAGCCGCATTTATTCTCAGCGACAAGGAGTTAAGAGGTAAAGCTTTTGTTATAATCGGGAGCATAATTGCCGGATTTCTTGGACTTATGTGTTTGCCTGCGGTTGTGCTTGTGAGTCTTGGAAATATGGAGTTTGAGCCACCGGAAATAGACAAAAGTCTGTTTGATGAGGCTGCTTTTATTGAAAGCCTCGACAGCAGTCAGCAGGCACAGCTTGTGAATTTACAGAATCAGGGACAGGCAATTGAGAATGCTATGGTTAATGCAGATTGTAAGAATCAGACCATCAAAGCGCAACTCATATACCTGTCTTTTTTTGACGGTGTGCAGAATTTCAATGCGCAGTCTTATGCAAATCTGTTTGCGATTGCTCCGAATGACAGCGATTTAATTGCGGCGGTTAATTCGACTTATGGTCTGAAAATTGATTACGATGAATTTATGCGGACATACACTTTTGTAATGAATTCAACGATGAATCAGTATATGTTTGCAGATTCAAAAAGCAAAAATGCTACCGACCTTGCAGCTTGGGCAGAGAATGCGTATCTCTCTGGGTGGGGTTACAAGGACGGCACTTTTGGGGAAAGAGATGAGTCCGACAGAATCCGATACACTGACAGTGCAGGTCTGATACTGGGGTATCTAAGATACGATCCGGAGCAGAAACTGTTAGGCAGCGAGCCGAGCATTTTCAATTTTGCTTCAAAAGGTGGTCTTGATAAAATGCCTGATGAGGCAGGAATTATTCTGTCAGACGGTACAAATTTTGGTGTGTACATTGGTAATGGCGAGGTGATTTTTGCATCGAAAGATTTGGGTTGTGTCACTAAAGATACTGTCAGCAGCGGTGCTTGGAATTCGTGGAGTTCTATCAGCGGAGCTGCATATAACACGGACATAAAGTTTGAAGAATACGACGATAAGAAGAAAAATAATCTGGGACTGGTGCAGTGGGCTATACAGGCTCATGAAAATGGCTGGGGCTATGTTTATGGAACTTACGGCAATGTTCTGACGGAAAATTTATTGCAGGACAGAGCCACTGTGTTCGGCGGTGAGGTTACGGATTACATGGATTTCATAAGGCGGAACTGGCTTGGAAAAAGAACAGCAGACTGCGTTGGACTGATAAAAGGTTACGGCTGGTATGATGCAGAAACCGGTGAAATCAAAGTTGGTTCTAACGGTATGATGGACGTTGGCGCAAATGCGATGTTCAGCAATGCGACCGTCAAAGGCACGATAGATACCATTCCCGAAGTCCCCGGACTGGCTGTTTGGGTAGACGGTCATATCGGAATTTACATCGGAAACGGTGAAGTAATTGAAGCCATGAACACGCTCAGAGGTGTGACCAGAACTAAGCTTGCAGGGCGTGAGTGGACGCATTGGCTTCAGATTCCGTATATATCATACGTAGAGGAAAGGGAGAAAAAGTGAATGAAAAAATCGGTTACAGTAAGTATTAATTCCGAAAAATTAACCGCACTGGAAATGTATTTGGGGCAGAAAAATATGAAACTGCCGGAGGAACTTGAAAAGTATGCTGAGCAGTTATATCAGAAGTATGTGCCGTCCAACGTTCGTGAATTTATTGAGTTGA
>JBJEQV010000022.1:0-75768 GCA_051881915.1 Porcipelethomonas sp.
CCCTTTTTGTAAAGATAAGGAATATCGTACATCTGAAGACCACCGATCATAGATGTAACGAGAGTATAAAGCATGATTGGCTGGAGAAGCGGAAGAGTGATCTTTCTGAAAACCTGACCGCTTGTAGCACCGTCAATATTAGCAGCTTCAAACAGAGAAGGATTAAGACCCATAATACCGGACATAAGCATAATCATGGTATTACCGAACCACATCCAGCACTGGATGAACATGATCATACCACGGGACTGCCATACACCCGTTACAAACTTAATAGGCTCATCAACTATTCCTATCTTCAAAAGAAGATTGTTAACGCTGCCGTACTCTGAATCAGCAAAAAGCGAAAGATAAAGTGCAGCAACTGAAGCAGCTGTAATAATATTCGGCATATACATTACAACCTTGAAGAAACCCTTACCTCTGATTTTGAGCTTTGCATCTGTAAACCAGACTGCAAGAGCAAGAGAAATACAAATCTGAGGAATGAAGTTACCAATCCAAACTATGAATGTATTGACAAGTGTCTGAATAAATGTGTCATGTATAGCTGAGGCCTGACGACCCATACCAGTCACGCTGCTTCCGAAAAGCAGAGCTCTGAAGTTATCAAGACCGATAAAATCGTCAACCTTTTGACCGTTTCCGTAAAAGCTAAGAATAAAAGTATTAATCAGAGGCCAAATCTGAAAAAAACAATAAACCAGAAAAAATGGCAATATAAAGAAATAGCCGTATTTTGCATAGCTTATAGAACGGATATTTCTTTGTGCAGCAGATGCCATATAGTACACCTCTCTCTAAGAAATCAGATTAATAATATATGTTACGGGATGAGGTATACCCATCCCGTAAACATAAAGTATAAGTATTACAAAATAAAATTAATTATTCAACTGTAATATCTGTTACGCTTTCAGCAACTCTATCCTTGAAGTCTTCGATACATGCAGCAGCGTCAGCTGTTTCACCAGCACAGTAAGCATTTACTGCGTCGAGGAATGCAGTCTTGATTGATGCATCGTAAGGAGTGATAAGACCGTTGAGGTTGATGTTCTTAGCATTTTCGTGAACAACAGCAAACTGATCCTGTCCGCCGAGGTTTGCATTGCTGTTTGACTTTTCGTCAACGATGCTCTGCATTACATTAACATTGTTAACGTACTCGCCGCCTTCCTTTTCAAGAGCGTACTTCTTCATAGAAGCTTCGTCAACTGTGAAGTACTTGATGAAGCTTGCATCCATGTCAGCGTTATCTGTCTTAGGAGATACGCACATCCATGTACCGCCCCAGAAGTAAGGTGTAGGACCTTCTGTAACAGCCCACTTACCAAATGTAGCACCGCCGTCACCGCCAGCAGCAGCAAGAAGGATAGCATCGCCGAAGCCCCATGTTGATACAAAGTAACCCATTGTATCATCTGTCTGACCAGCTGCATACCATTCGTCTGTCCACTGGTTAAGATCTGTAACGTAACCGTTGTCTCTCATGTTCTTAGCGAGATCAACGAATGTGTTGCAGAAGTCATCAACTGCAAGAGTGCCGTCCTGAACCCAAGGTGTGGATCTGTTAGCAGCAAATGCCTGCCAGATACCGCCGAGTGTTGTTGTGAGGGCTGTCTTGCCGCCTGAAGCTTCTGAAACTTCCTTAGCTGTAGCCTGGAATGCATCCCAGTCAGAAACCTTAGCCTGCATTTCTTCAGGTGACTTTACGCCGAGGTAAGATTCAGCAAGGTCAGATCTGTAGCACCATGCACCAGGAGCTGCCTGCCATGAAACACCCTTGATTACACCGTTGGAATCCTTACCGATTTCCATTGTGTAGCCATACTGACCAGCGAAATCAGATTCTGAGAAACCAAGATCGCTGAGAGGAGCTGTAGCTGTATCATCGTTGATGTACTTGAGAGCCCAGTCAGCTTCAACCATGAAGATATCTACATCTTCGCCGCCGAGGAAGTACTGATCATACTGAGCAGATGCTTCACCGCCGCCAACACCGAAGTTTACGAAGTTGATCTGATCTTCTGTGTAACCTGCATCAGGGAGCCAGAAAGAAAGCATAGGATCAACGTCGTTAGCGTTCCAAGCGAGGATTGTCATCTTGTCGCCGCCTGAAGGAAGAGCGATTTCACCAGCAGCGTCGCCGCCTTCTTCGCCGCCTTCTGCCTCTGTTGCCTCTTCCTCAGATGGAGAACTGTCGTTTGTAGCTGTAGATGTTGATGATGAATCTTCATCACCGCATCCAACGAATGCTGTTGCTGAGATTGCAAGTGTTGCAACCAGAGCTAATGTCTTTTTAAGCTTGTTCATTGTAAGTTTTCCTCCTTAATGATTGTATTATATTTTTAAAAAATATAATAAACTTAAAATATGATTTATGGAAACTGTTTTATGTATTTAACAGTATTTCCCTTGATAAGTCTGCCGCCGATTATAATTTCACGCTCTGCTTCAGGAATTTCCTCTTTCCTTATCAGCTTTACAAGACTTTCGGCAGCACAGCGCCCGATCTCCACAGTATCCTGATAATATGTAGTAACATTAGGTGTTATCAGCTGTGTCATCCTTATTCCGTCAAACCCTACAACGGATACGTCATCAGGTATGGACAGACCGGCTTTTTTTGCCGCATTCATAGCACCAATGGTGCATACATCATCAGGCAGAATAATACATGTCGGCGGATCGTAAAGCTCAAACATTGCAGCTGTAAGCTTTTCCGAGCCATCTGCATCATGATATTTTCCCTGCCTCAGATAATCCGGCTGAACCTGAATCCCGAGATTCTTCATCGTATCTATGTATGAATTCAGGCGGTTTGTTGTAACCTGCGAACTCTCACCGTAAATATAGGCAATTTTAGTATGTCCGCAGTTATATACATATTCCACAATTTCTTTCATCCCGAGAGAATTGTCAGATGATACGGAATACTGATCCGGCGTCTGAAAATCAATCGAAACGATAGGTATTTCACTTGAAAAGAGCTTTGAGACCTCACTGTCATAAAAATCAACGCAGGCAGCAAGAATACCGTCAACCTGTCTGTAACGGCAGTGCTCATAATACGACATTATGCTGTCGCCTATTTTCCCGCATATAAACGTTATATCAAACCCCTGCTTCTCGGCTGTAACCCTGAAGCTGTCCAGAACCGAAGAAAAAAAACTGTGAGTAAGACCATTATGAGCCTTATCGTCAAGAAGAACTCCGATATTATATGTTCTGTTGGTTTTCAGTGCCCTGGCCTGTGCATTCGGAAAATAACCAAGCCTTTTTGCGGTTTCACACACCATCTTTTTCGTGGACTCACTTACATCGCTGTGATTATTAAGTGCCTTGCTGACAGTTGCAACTGACACGCTGCATTCTTCAGCAATGGTTTTTATCGATACCATTTTAACAACATTCGCACCTTTCAGATTCCAGTGTTTTTGCCCTAAAAAGCATATGAAACCATAAAATATTCAAACTCTTTCGTAACATTAATATACAATACATACGCAAAAAAGTCAATGATAAATACCAATCCTTAATACTTTTTTAGCGTTTAATACAAATTTTACCGCTATGTTTTGTGCAAAAGAACGATTTTATCAAATCAATTTCAACATTATTACAAAACGGTAAACTTATTATTCATTTACTTTTCACATGATTAATACATTTTTTGTCTGAATTATACATTTATTCCGGGATTGTTATAACAGAATTTATCTTTTTATAAAACTTCCGGTCTGACACACAGTAACATGAAAATTTCAGACTGTAAGATATTCATCAATTTCCGCAAGCTTTTCCTCCGTCATCCCCTCAGCATAAAGCAGTTCATAAATATGCTGAAAATACTTTATGCTCGTCCTCAGGTCGATTATATTTCCGGCAAGCCTGCTGTCTATCCCGGGAAGCTTCATAAAATCCCCGGCGGACGCTGTGTTAATATTAATGATTCCGATTGTGGCTTCAGTCTGCGTTTCTTCCGTAATGTCCTCAGTTTCCTCAGGAACGTAAATCATCTGCTCCTGTGCTGCCACTTCTTCAGGCGCATCGGTACAGACCGTCTCCGTTTCAGCTGCTCTCACAAACTCCTCTGTTACATATATATGTTCTCTTATTGACGCAAATGTCTTTTCACCTATCCCGTCAACATTCATTATTTCTGTAATATCCGAAAATCCTCCCGTCTCATTCCTGTATCCTATGACCGCATATGCGGTTTTTTCACCGATACCATCAAGACGGCATAATTCGTCCTTTCCTGCCCTGTTGATATCCACCATAAGGAACTCTGTTTCCGAAACAGCCACATACTCACAGCTTTCGGTTTCTGGCGAATTCTCCGCGTAATTTTCAGAAATATGAATTTCTCCCGGTTTTTCAGCAGCATTTTCGGTATTGCTTATCCATAAAACTCCGTCCGTCTCAAATTCTTCAGTATCTTTCTGCACAGATGCAATAAGAGAAATAACTGAAGCTGTCACTGCTCCGCCGAAAACAAGATATACCAGTACTTTTCTGTTCACTTCTGCACCGCTTTCGATTTTTTTCGACATATATACACTAAAAGTATACAACAGAAAAAACGATTTTTCAAGTACAGATGAAAATTGTCACATTATATATTTTATGAAACAGTAAATTCAAGTATATTACTGACTCTCACATAAGTCCCTGCATTATCATCCCATGCGCTCAGATATATTTTGTATTTGTCGCCGGTACGGGGCTTTATTACATCAATGCTGTTCATATCAAGTACAGTTTCATTTTCAGCATTGCGCTGAAGCACATAAACTCCGTTTTTATAAATCTCCCAGCCAAGTCCGTGGTATCCCTTCACTTCATCTCTTGAAATACGGCAGTCCTGATCTGATTCAATAGTAAACACTTCATCAGCTTCAGCCGAACTGCTCCTTTTCTCCCTTGATGACATATAAGGATAATCCGCACCGTTAACCTTCACATCACAGTTACAGTTTGTAAAGGTCATTCCGCTTTCGTCGCCGACCAGTGCTCCGCAGCAGTCACCATCTGTTTCGATCATGCCTGACGCCGAAACATTTACTATTTCGTTCATTTTATAGCTGACCCCGCAAAGAATACCTGTAGAATCCTCCCCCTGAACATATGCTTTGTCAAAGATAAGATCAGACACCTCGAGAATATCCGCATATCCTATAAATCCGACTTCTCTGCCATCTGAAACAATACACATATTGCTTATAGTATGCCCTCTGCCCTCAATATGAAAGCTGTTGTTATTTGTTTTTCTGCTTCCCATGGAAGCCCATCTGTAACCATTCAGATCAATATCATTTTCAAGATAAATGAAGATCTTTTCATCTGCCGAAGTATTTGCATAATAAACAGCCCCTGCAAGCTGCTGAGGAGTCGAAACATAAAAATACGGTGCATTTTCAATTGCCCAGTTTTTATCTGCGATTTTCATTATATCCCCTGTGTTCCCTTCACGCTCCCAGTCCGATATGAAGTCTGTCTTATCCGTTTCGTATTCATATCCTGCTGTGCTTC
The DNA here is from genome assembly GCA_051881915.1 of Porcipelethomonas sp. Lineage (GTDB taxonomy): Bacteria > Bacillota > Clostridia > Oscillospirales > Ruminococcaceae > Porcipelethomonas. Next base: position 5,536 of record JBJEQV010000022.1, read on the forward strand.
TGCCCCATGTCTTATTCCACTGGTAAATATCATCCAGCATATATATTCCCTCTGACGTAACAGGGACAGAAACTGTATTTCCATCCTGATCCAGTGAAAAACCATTGATCTCATCGACGCTTATTCCTCTGTTATAAAGAACAATAATATTCCTTTCAGGAATCCACCGCAGTTCATTTTCATCATATCCGATTTTCAGCGTTATATTGCTTACATCCTCATTATACGAAATCTCAAGCGGCACGCCGATAAGTCCGGCTGTTTCGGCTGCATAGCTGTTGACGCCGTATACATCTTCCACTGTAACCTTATCCCTTATGTTTCCGGAGCAATCAGCAGTAATTTCAGCAAACAGGATTTCCGGCCTGTCCGGATTTCTGATTTCCTGAACCATTGTCTGTGTACGGACTGTCTCATCGTAAATCACATAATCAGTATCATCATTTATTCTTGCATCTCCATAAGAATTTCCCATAAAAAGTCCCAGAAAAATAATTAACAAGATAGTTTTCATACAATTCTCCATCCCCCTGATCCGAGCACAACGTCAATGAGCGCTGCTCCCCGAGCTGTCAGATAATATTGTAAACTTTTTTATATTATATCACATTTTATTAACCGGATCAAACAGTCTTCCCGTTCATTTTTTCGTAATATTCATATTTATACTGTCTCCGCCGGATTTTATTTTGTACACCGGATCGGGTAAAACAAAAAGCGTCTGCAATCTCTTGCAAACGCTTCATTCACAAAATTTATGGAGCAGGTGATGGGAATCGAACCCACGTAGCCAGCTTGGAAGGCTGGAATTCTACCATTGAACTACACCTGCATTTCGGTGCTGAATCAAAACCTCAACTCAACGATGTTTATTATATCACAGTCACTTTTAAATGTCAATACCTTTTTTGAAATTTTTTCAAAAAAATATTCCGGCTGTAAAAACCGGAATGTTTTATACTATATCTGCCCTTTCACTTTCATAAGCGCACCCTTCTCAAGCCTTGAAACCTGTGCCTGAGAAATGCCGATCTCATTTGCGACTTCAACCTGAGTTTTCCCCTGAAAAAATCTTCGGTAAAGTATGTCCTTTTCACGGGCATGAAGCGCCTTTATAGCTTCTCTGAGGGAAAGTTCATCCAGCCAGCTGTCAACATCATTCTTATCGCCTATCTGGTCCAGAACATAAAGGGTGTCCCCGGAATCAGAATAAACCGGTTCGTAAAGAGAAACGGGATCGCTTATACTTTCCAGCGCCATTACCACATCGCATCTCTGAGCACCTATGGTCTTTGCGATCTCCTCAATAGTCGGCTCCTTCTGATTTTCCGCTGTAAGCTGTTCCTTTGCCTGCATAGCCTTGTATGCAAGATCTCTCATTGAACGGCTGACCTTTATGTGATTGTAATCTCTGAGGAACCGCCTTAGTTCTCCTGTTATCATAGGAACGCAGTAGGTCGAAAACCTGACCTCCTTTGACAGGTCAAAGTTATTGATAGCCTTAATAAGCCCGACAACCCCTATCTGGAACAGATCGTCAACATCCTCTCCCCTGTTCGTGAATTTCTGTATAACGCTCAGAACAAGCCTCAGATTGCCGTTTATAAGCTTATCCTTTGCCTCCTTGCTTCCCGTCTCCTGGTATTCCTTCAGCAGGGCTATTTTTTCGCTTTCCTTTAATACTGTCAGCTTAGATGTATTGATTCCCGATATGACAACCTTGTTATATGCCACGACAAAGCCACCTCACAATATTTTATACCGTAAGTATTGGCTTTTTTCACCTTTTAATACAATGCGTCAGTATTTTTCCATTTCGATTTTAAGCCGCTTTATGATCTTTTTTTCAAGTCTTGATATATATGACTGAGAAATACCTATTATATCCGCAACTTCCTTCTGCGTTTTTTCCTTTCCGTCCAAAAGCCCGAAACGCATCTGCATGATCTGCTTTTCTCTGCCGCCCAGCGAATCCACAGCTTCCCTGAGCATATCCTTTTCAGCTTCTGATTCTATTCCTTTGTTTACCACATCGTCATCTGTGCCAAGAACGTCAGAAAGCAACAGCTCATTGCCGTCCCAGTCAACATTGAGCGGCTCATCAATAGAAATCTCGTTCCTGTACTGAGATGATTTTCTCAGGAACATAAGGATCTCATTTTCTATGCATCGTGACGCATATGTTGCAAGCTTAATATTTTTATCGGGTCTGAATGTTTTAACCGCTTTTATAAGCCCTATTGTGCCTATGGAAACAAGATCCTCGATCCCCGTGCCTGAGGACTCAAATTTTCTTGCAATGTAGACCACAAGCCTTAAATTATGTACAATAAGCTTTTCTCTTGCCGCTTCGCTGCCGTTATCGAGCGCTGCAAAGGTTTCCGCCTCTTCCTCTTTGGTAAGGGGCGGCGGAAGCGTATCAGGCCCGTTTATGTAATCCACTCTGTCTCCCTGTGTTTTTTCCAGCAGTTTCATAACCATAGCGCAAATTCTTTTACCTATCATAAAAATCTCCATTCTGTTTGTCGGCTGCCAATTAAATTTCCGGGCATGATGATGCCGGGATCTGACCGTCATGATTTTTCATGCGGGCATCCCTTTATCAGACCAGAAGCCCCGGATTAAAAATTGCAGGTGTATCCCCGGAATTTATTCCTATCAGTGCATCAACGCACTTCCTTTTGTCGGATTCATTATCGCATATTATGACTTCATCCGGTGAAAACACCGGTATCAAGCCGGTATTTCCGATAGTTTTGTAAGGAACAAGTCTCATTCCCTCCTCAAGTATCTTTTCAGGCTCCATATCCGTACTGATATTTTGCTTTATGCTCCCCAGACCCTCTCTGCCGCATATTATTACAGGCTTTCCGCTGAACATATCCACCAGCGAATTGCCTGTATCCGCAATTGCTTCCAGAGAAACTATCACACCGTCACACTTTATGATCACCTTATAGCTGTGCGAACGGTCACAGCCTTTATCCATAAAAAAGCGGCATACAGATACTGCTATGTATGCAAGAGCTGTAAATACAACAAGACTCAGCAGAGAAAAATCAATATAAAACCAGCTGTTGTTGAAAGCCATAAAGGATGGACGGAAAATTTCATACATAAGCATTACAAATCCGCCGAAAATGAAATTAACTATGTAAAAATAAACCACAAGCTTTGCAGTATGACGTTTATCCTTTATCCCGAAAGCCATTGCAACTATAACAATTGCTGCTATAAGCTTTATGCCGAGATTTACGATCATACCCGTTTCCGGCAGCAATATTACCAGCGAAAAAAAGCTGCCTGCAAAAGATGAAAGCACACACCGGCTTGTTTTAACATGTGTATGAGTGATTTTTCCAGTCCCTTTCAAAAGAAAATAATTGACATATATGTTCAGAACGATAAGAACGTCCAGATATATGCATTTCATTTCATCACCGCCTCCCGGACATATTTATATTATAAGCCTGTTCACCGGGATTTTTATGTCGCTTCATGCGGGCAGAAAATATCGGAGCTAAAAAAATACGGAGACAACAGGTACGTATCAAAATTATCCTTTGAGCAATGAGTCAGATGCGGCACTGCGTTTTTATGCGTTGACTTTTCTGAATCTTAGTGGTATATTTGATTCAATGATAAATTATTTACAGGAAAGCAGAACTGATATTTCACAAAATACCAACAGCTTCACATTTTTCTGCGGAATAACAAAAAATAACCTGAGAAGAAAATCTTCTCAGGTTATACTTTTTTTACAGGAGACAGCTTTATGAGCCCCCGTACTCAGAATTTATATATAGATTAATTATTGTCGTTTACAAACGCTTCAAACGCCTTATAGGTCATATATACGTCAATTTTTGAAACAGTTTCAAAAGGAGCATGCATTGAAAGCACCGGAACGCCTACGTCAATTGTATCCACATTCAGGTTGGCAATATAAGCTGCAACAGTTCCGCCGCCGCCCATATCTACCTTTCCAAGCTCGCCTGTCTGCCAGATAACATTGTTTTTATCCAGAAGACTGCGGATCTTTCCTACAAACTCTGCCGAAGCGTCGGAAGTACCCGACTTTCCTCTTGCTCCTGTAAACTTGGTAACAACTACGCCATAGTTAATGAAAGCACAGTTTCTCTTGTCCATAACATCAGGGAATGTAGGGTCAAATGCCGCATTAACGTCAGCAGACATACACTGTGAATTTGAAAGAACTTCTCTTCCCTCAGCGCCGAACTCTGCCGCAATATCAGCGATAAAATATTTGAGGTAAGCCGACTGAAGACCCGTATTTCCGTCGCTTCCCGTTTCTTCCTTATCCGTCAGGACTGTCACGGCAGTATATTTCGGATATTCACATTCAGCAGCTGCCATAAGAGCTGTATATGCACATACTCTGTCATCATGCCCGTAGGAACCGATAAGACTCCTGTCAAAGCCTACATCCTTTGCCTTAAAGGCAGGAACAGCTTCAAGCTCAGCTGAAAGGAAATCGCTTTCAGTAATGCCATACTTCTCATACAGTATATTCAGTATATTAAGCTTTACAGCCTCGCTGAGATTATCTTCCTTAAACGGACGTGAACCGATAACAATATTAAGCTCCTCGCCCTTTATTCCCTGCGCAAGATTACGCTTCATCTGATCAGCTGCAAGATGCGGAAGAAGATCGTTTACACAGAAAACAGGATCGTTTTCATCCTCGCCTATCCTTACGCTAATCTGTGTTCCGTCAGCCTTTACGATAACACCATGAAGCGCAAGCGGAATCACAGCCCACTGATATTTTTTGATACCGCCGTAATAATGAGTCTTGAAAAGCGCCATTTCGGTATCCTCATAAACAGGGCACTGCTTCAGATCAAGCCTTGGCGAATCGATATGCGCTGCGCAAAGTCTCACGCCTTTTCTTATATCCTCTGTGCCGATAACAGCCATAATAACAGCCTTGCCTCTGTTATTTACATAAATTTTATCGCCGGCTTTCAGTCCCATACCGGGTTTAAATTCCTTAAAGCCTCTCTTTTCAAGCAGCGACACTGTATAGTCAACAGCCTCCCGCTCTGTTTTGGCAAAATTCAAAAATTCCTTATACTTCTCGCAGAAATCATCGCACCTGCTGATCTCGTCATCTTCCATTTTCAAAACAGCATTTTTTCTTTTAAGCATAAGGAGCTCTTTGAGCTCATTTCCTTTTGTTTTTTCATTACTCATATTTATTCCTCCACTCAGCAATTATATTTATTATTATAATAATCTTTTATTTTATCCGAAACTTCCTTGGCAACATCATAAAGATTTTCTTCATCGCTGTTGTTTTTTATTATAAAATCAGAATTATTCCTGAAAAAATCCTCCTGAAGCTGGGAAGACATACGGTTAAGCGCTTCCTCTTCAGTTATTCCGTCTCTTTTCATTATCCTCAGCTTTCTCAGATCATCTCTTGAAATAACGGAAATAATGAGCTCGCAAAAATCGTCCGCTCTGCTTTCAAAAAGAGTAGGCGCGTCAAGGAGGATAAGCTTTTTTCCGTCACCCGAAAGCTTTTTGATGGTTTTCAGGATTTCAGATGTAATATATGGATATGTAATGGAGTTGAGCAGTTCAAGCTTTGATTTATCAGTAAATACAATTGAAGCCAGAAGTCGGCGGTCAAGAGATCCGTCCCCAAGGATCACATCAGCACCGAAAAACTCCTCTATATCTTTAAGGCACGGTCTTCCGGGCCCCATCACATCTCTTGCGATCATATCAGCATTGATGACCGAAAACCCGTTATTTATAAATACATCGCAAACCGTTGTTTTACCCGAACCTGTCTGGCCCGTAAGCCCCACGACCATTACCCCGTCAAGACTGTTCATACCCTTATCACCTCAAATCCTGCCGCCCTCAGAAGGCGATTATATACCGCAAGTCCTACTCCGTCCTTTGACGGAGCTCTGACAAGCACCACTTCAGCGTTCATTTCATCAGCTTCTCTGAGCCTTGAAAAGACATGATGCGCCTGTTCGCTGCTGCTGCTTCCGTAGGTCATGTACCTGCACGGCAGCTTTTCTGTATCATCACCGTCAAAAACAAGACAGTATGTTTTTTTACCGCGGTATTTTTCCGCTGCTTTGCAGAAAGCGTCAAAATCCCCTTCTACCATGATAACCTTTGCCTTCGGAGAATAATGTTTGTATTTCATTCCCGGAGAAGGCGCAGCTCTGCCTCGCTGAAGATCACTTAGTATCGCTTCGTCAATCAAAACATTATCAGCTGCTTCCTCAAGCATACGCTTTGTGACCGAGCCCGGTCTTAAAATCCTTACTGTTTTCTCGTCATCAAAGGAAATAACTGTGGATTCCACTCCGAAACGGCTTTCTCCTCCATCGATAACAGCTGGTATTATGCCGTTCATATCCCGCATGACATGCTGCGCAGAAGTCGGACTCGGATACCCTGACCGGTTAGCAGACGGCGCTGCAATAGGTCCTGCAAGCCGGATGATCTTTCTCATAATGTCATGAGAAGGCATTCTTATCCCCACAGTTTCAAGTCCCCCGGATGTTTCATCGGGAACAATACTCCTTTTCGGAACTATCATTGTCAGCGGACCGGGCCAGAATTTTTCCGCCAGTCTGTAAAACAGGTCAGGAATATGGTGAGCAAGCCTTTGCGCAGTTTCAATATCATATATATGCACAATAAGCGGATTATCACACGGACGTCCCTTAGCTGCAAAGATTTTTTTCACTGCCTCAGGGTCAAGCGCATCAGCACCCAGACCATACACAGTTTCCGTTGGTATTCCAACGGTTTTTCCCTGTTTAATAAGCTCTGCGGCATATTTGATATCTTCATCAGACGCCGTGAGCAGCACGGTATTTTCCATTTTACTGATTCTGCTGCATAGCAAGCTTTGCCGCCTGGTCGGCTGTGGCAAGAGCGTCCAGCACTTCCTCCAAATTTCCGTTTAATATTTCCTCAAGCCTGTAAAGCGTAAGACCTATTCTGTGGTCTGTAAGGCGTCCCTGAGGATAATTATATGTTCTGATTCTTTCGGAACGGTCTCCTGTTCCCACCTGCATTCTTCTCTCGGACGCGATCTTGTCGTTTTGCTCCGAAACCATTTTTTCATAAAGACGCGAACGCAGGATCTTCATTGCTTTTTCCTTGTTTTTATACTGGCTTCGTTCATCCTGACATTCAACTACCATTCCTGTCGGCAGATGAGTGATTCTTACTGCCGATTCCGTTTTATTGATATGCTGTCCGCCTGCGCCGCTTGCCCTGAAAACATCAATTTTCAGATCTGTGGGATTTATGTCGATTTCGACCTCATCCGCCTCAACAAGCACGGCTACCGTTACAGTTGAAGTATGAATCCTGCCCTGTGATTCCGTTTCCGGCACACGCTGAACGCGATGCACTCCGCTTTCGTATTTGAGACGTGAATATGCGCCCTCGCCCTCCACAGAAAAGCTTATTTCCTTATATCCCCCAAGCTCTGTCTGATTGGCGCTGAGCACCTCCTGCTTCCAGCCTCGGCTTTCGGCATACATGGTATACATTCTGTAAAGAGAATTTGCAAAAAGCGCCGCTTCTTCGCCTCCTGCGCCTCCTCTTATTTCAATAATAACATTCTTGTCATCATCAGGATCCTTCGGAAGCAGCAGAATTTTCAGCTCCTCCAGCAGTTTTTCCATCTGTTCCTTTGAATCTCTGAATTCCAGCTGCACCATTTCCTTGAAATCCTTTTCAAGACCTCCTGCATCCAGCATTTCCTTTGCCTCGCTGAAATTCCTTTCAGCCCCGAGGTACTCTCTGTATTTCTCAACGATCGGAGTCAGATTCTTGAATTCCTTCATAAGCTCCGTAAACTTCTTCTGATCATCGGCAATTCCCGGCTCCGAAAGCTTGTTGCTGAGCTCATTATATCTCTGTTCCATCAGCCTTACTTTTTCAATCATTTTATTTCCACCTTAAAGCAGCTACATAATATATCATTCCGATATACGGATAACTTTTTTTATATTTTTTTCTATTTTATTTCTCGGCACCATAAATTCCCGTGAACATTTAACACATCTGAGCCTGAAGTCCATGCCGGACCTTTTCACAAGCATTTCGTTTCCTCCGCATGGATGAGGCTTTTTCATAATAAGTATATCATCAGGTCTGACATCCATTACGAATCCCCTTATTCAATATTTTCAACTCGTAAAATCGAATCACTTTCTATTATACCCTATTTTTTAAATATAGGCAATATTTTCTTTAAATATTTTCGTTTTTTTATAGAAAAATAATAAAAAAGCAAAGGAGATTTTTATGTTTTCAAGAATTTCATGTGAATTCGAGATGGTTGAATTTGCAGAAGCCGCATCAAAACGCATAAAAGAAACGGTAAGCGGCCCAAAAAAGATCCGTATAAGATATAACAGAAACAAATTCAGCGCACTTTCTGACGGAGCAGCTGCCCAAACCCACGGTGAAATGTTCGTTCTGCTTCCGACAGCAGTCACAAGCTATAATTATATAACAGGACAGATAACACGTCCGCTGGACAGCTCACAGTACAAAGAACCTGTACTGACCCAATCAGTCATCCTTGAGATAACGTTTGAAACCGCGCAGTCAGACACAGTAAGACAGATTCTTGTTTCATCAGGCGGATATGATATAAGTCCCTGTAAAAATGCAGATTTAAGGTAATATAAATTTTCTTTCCTGCATAGTATTTTACAGAAAGCTTTCAGACCATTGACGCACACAGATGTCTGAAAACCTCCCTTTCCGGGAGGCTGTAAAATAAACAGATTCATAAGAATCGGAAAGGCAAGGAAAAATGAAAAAATACAGACCCGAAGGCAGCCTGATAAACACCGAAGAAAACAGGAGACTTACCGCAACCTCAGCAGGTCTCTATGAGGCCATGGCTTCGGAAGCAATACTTGAAGGACGTGTTTCCGTATGCGACAGCGGTCACAATTTAATAGTCGATCTTCCGGCAATGAAAGGTATCATCCCGCGCATTGAAGGCGCCGCAGGTATTGAAAACGGCTCCACACGGGATATTGCTCTGATCTCAAAGGTCAACAAAGCTGTATGCTTTAAAGTTATAGCGATCAATAAAAACAGCAGCGGTGAAGAAACAGCAGTTCTTTCAAGGCGGGCTGTGCAGGAGGAGTGCTTTGACAAACACATAAGCAGACTTGTATCAGGGGATATTATCCCTGCAAAGGTCACGCATCTTGAACAGTTCGGATGCTTTGTTGATGTAGGATGCGGAATCCCGTCGCTCATTCCCATTGATGCAGTATCGGTCTCAAGAATCTCTCACCCCTCCGACCGTTTTTCTCAGGGGCAGGACATAAAGGTTATAGTAAAGGGCATTGAAAACGGAAGAATAATGCTCTCTCATAAAGAGCTTCTCGGAACATGGGAGGAAAACGCCGCACTGTTCCGCACAGGAGAAACAGTTTCAGGAATTGTCCGCTCCATTGAGGATTACGGTATCTTTATAGAGCTTGCACCAAATCTTGCAGGACTTGCAGAGCCGCGTGCCGATGCCGCCGTAGGACAGCATGCAAGCGTCTACATAAAAGCGATCATCCCGGAAAAAATGAAGATCAAACTTATTATAGTTGACACATTCAATGCTGATTACTCAAAAAACGAACTCAATTACTTTGTGAATGATAACCACATCTCGCACTGGGTCTACACCCCTGACGGTTCCTCAAAACTTATTGAAACAAAATTCTGAAAACAACAGCCGGAGAAAATTAATTTCTCCGGCTGTTCTGAATTATTTATCATTCTTCCGCCTTGTCTTTCGGACTTTACGTTCCGGAAGCTCATCATACATCGTTTCAAACAGCTTTTTCAGAAACTCCCTGCTTTCCACATTCTGAACAAGCAGCATTTCCTTTGCTCCCTCGTAAGGCTTTTCCATGGGTGCATCCGGCATAAGCTTTTTCGCAGCTTCAACAGGCTTCACAAGAAATCTGTCATCACATATGCCGCCTGCTATTTTGCCGCGATAGTATATGATATATTCGCCCATCATTGCCCTGTATTCTATTTCGCTCAGCTCAGACAGCTGCTCCATGATGTACATCAGATATTCTTTTCCCGAAGCCATATTTTCACCTCTGTATGGGATCACAGCACCCTGTGATGATAATCTTACATATATTCCACTTTAATTTCGCCGTCTTCAGCAGTTACGCCGATTCCTGCAATGCTTCCGGAATGCTCGATTATAATATCAGCGATCCTGTCTTCAACCTCTTTGCGGATAACACGTCTTATATCTCTTGCGCCGTAAGTCTTTCCGAATGATTTCTCAGCAACCGCTTCAAGAGCCTTTTCATCATAATTAAGAATAATGTTCTTTTCGGAAAGCGGTTCTTTCATTTCATCAAGCATAAGTCCGGCAATTTTAGCAAAATCAGTTTTTTCAAGAGGCCTGAACACAACGACCTCATCAATTCTGCTTAAAAATTCAGGACGCAGAAATTCTCTGAGAGCTTTCATTGCCTTTTCCTTTGAGATATCCTCAACGGATTTGTTAAAGCCTACTCCCGTTGATTTGTCCATGGAGCCTGCATTTGATGTCATGGCAATTATAGTATGTTCAAAATTTACTGTTCTTCCCTGCGCATCATTGATCTTACCCTCATCAAGAATCTGAAGGAGAATATTCATGACATCCGGATGTGCCTTTTCAATTTCATCAAACAGAACTACCGAATACGGGTGTCTGCGCACCTTTTCAGTAAGCTGTCCCGCTTCATCGTAGCCCACATATCCCGGAGGAGAACCTATCATTCTTGCAACGGAATGCTTCTCCATATACTCTGTCATGTCAAGTCTGATAAGAGGGTCAGCTGAATCAAAAAGCTCCTGTGAAAGAACCTTTACAAGCTCTGTTTTTCCCACGCCTGTGGGACCTACAAATATAAAGGATGCCGGACGGATACGCTTTGAAAGCTGAACCCTTGTGCGCTTTATCGCTCCTGCAAGAAGACTTACAGCCTCATCCTGTCCCACGATATGCTTTTTCAGATTTTCCTCAAGAGAAGAAATCCTTGAAAATTCCGATTCTGCGATCTTATTGGACGGTATACCGGTCCACAGCTCGATTACCTTCGCTATATCATTTTCCGTTACCTGAACATTGGAAATAACCTTTTCAAGCTCCTCCATTTCAGATTTTACACGGATTATATCGCCCTTCACCTCAGCAAGAGCCTTATAGTCCGGCTCGCTCTGCTCTTCGATGGATTTTTCCATATCAGTCAGCACCTTGAGTTTCTTTGACGCCTTGTCATACTCAGCCAGTTCGGGAGTTCTGATACAGGTGCAGGCACAGCTTTCATCAAGCAGGTCAATGGCCTTATCGGGAAGAAATCTGTCCTGAATATATCTTTCAGACAAAACAGCGCAGGTTCTGACAAGCTCGTCGCTTATCCTTACTCTGTGGAATGCTTCATAGTATTTCTTTATTCCCATAAGCACTTCAACTGTATCATCTATTGTCGGTTCATTTACCGTAACCGGCTGGAATCTTCTTTCGAGTGCTGAATCTTTTTCAATATATTTTCTGTATTCAGAAAACGTTGTGGCACCGATGACCTGTACCTCGCCCCTTGAAAGCGCGGGCTTGAGAATATTTGCCGCATTCATTGAGCCCTCGGAATCCCCGGTCCCTACGAGATTATGTACCTCGTCAATAAAGAGAATAATATTCCCCTCTGACTTAACCTCGGAAACAAGCCCCTTTACCCTGCTTTCAAACTGTCCTCTGAACTGCGTTCCGGCAACAAGAGCGGTAAGGTCAAGAAGATATACTTTTTTGTCAACAAGATTGAAAGGGATATTACCCGATGCGATCCTCTGTGCGATACCCTCCGCAATAGCTGTTTTACCGACACCCGGCTCACCGATAAGACACGGATTGTTTTTCTGTCTGCGTGAAAGAATCTGAACAACTCTTGATATTTCCTTATCCCTGCCTATAATATTGTCAAGCTCGCCGTTCTCGGCTTTTTTGCTCAGATTAGTACAGTAGTTGTCAAGGAATTTAAGCTCCTTCTTTTTCTTGCGCTTTTCCCTGTCACCTTTGGCGCTGCCCTTTGACTCCTTTCTTTTTTCGGCAGGAGGTTCGTTTTCATCAGAGTTCTTTGCAGAAAAACCTCCGAGATGGCCGTCAAGAAGATTCTGTATATAAGGAGGAAGCGTTCCGGCACCGCCCATCTCAAAGCTGTCGCCGTCAAAAAGCTCCATCATCTGATCGGACATCTGTTCCAGATCATCATCCGTAATTCCCAGCTGCTCCATATAATCAGATACCTGCGGAATGTTCATCTCCTTTGCACACATAAGGCAAAGTCCCTCATTTTTCTTTTCATTGCCATGCATCGAAGTTATAAAAACAACTGCTGGTCTTTTTTTGCATCTGCTGCATAAAACCATAAATAATTCACCCTCGCTCCCAAAGGAAGAGGAGCTCCTTTCATTTTAATTCCCTTGTCAGACTTTACTGAAAAAATGTCTGAATATAAATGTTTTGTCAACAGTTTCACAGCTCAGGAATGAACCGTCATTTTCTGCCACATCAATCATTATTTTAACAACAACAGCAAAAACAAGCATTGCTGCCGCCGCCTTTATAATTCCCAGAACGCCTCCGAAAAACTTATCGAGCCTGTCATATCCGTTGAGCAGTCCGAAAGACGATGTTTTAACCGATACAAATCCGATTATCGCCATAAAGATAAAGAAAAATATAAGAAACATGAAGACCTGAGAAAGCTTTTCTCCCGGCTCTCTTATGAAATTTTCCTCCACAAATCCGGGCATTTTATCGGGGTCGGTAAGGATCAGGCTGAGTGTTTCCTCAAAAAGCTCCGGATCGCTGCTGATCCTGTCATTGATTTCACCGGTAACATAAGGAGGAAGCTTTATCCCTATCTGATCTCCGAATTTCCCGGCAAATCCGCTTGTCATAAGTTCGGAAAAGCTGTCATAATCATCAACCGTATCCCCGGCCGCATTATTCGCATAATTATAAAGCCCGCCGATCCCGTCTCCTGATATTATAACATCCTTTATCCGGCTTTCATCTACCAGTGCGCCGTATCCCTGATCCTCAATAATCTCCTTTACAGCACCTGACGGGTCGTATTCATCCATTGCCTCCCTGACCGCATTAATACTTGTTTCCTTTATAAATTTCTCGTAAACAAATCCTGCTGTATGCCTGCTTATTGCCAATGCCAGCACAACAGATACAACACAGCCGATAACCGATACGATTATTTTTGAGAATCCTTTTTTTGCACTCATATAAATGCAGAAAATGATAATTGCCGCTGACAAAATATCATATATCCACCAGAATTGTTCTCCCATCCTTCACACAGCTCCGTTTCTACTCATAATCTGTTCTGTCGATCCTGTCATACCCTAAAAGGAAAATATAATCATCAATAAATATGAATTTATCATATGATCCTTCAGGACTTATGTTTTTCTCTCCGCCGCCTGTGAAATTATATCTTGTAATGCCATCCTTGTTCAGAACGCATATTTTATCGTCAATGATCCTTACGCATCTGACGCTGTTTTCCGGAAACTCTATTACCGACGGCTTCATTTTTTCTCCGTCGATCGACGTGATATAGCTGTGTCTTTTTGACTTGTTCTCAAACAGCATTACAGCCTTGTCTTCCGAAAAATCCCAGTCGGTAATATTGCTCGGGTATTCATAGGTATATGCCATCTGCCCCTTACTGTCATAATATGCGCATTTCGTATCTCCGATTACAAACACATTTTTTTCGCCGTAAAAAACCTTGAGGCAAAAAGTGTCAATATATTCCGAAACCCAGTTGTCTGTTTTTGAATCAAAAGAAACTGAGGTTATTTTTGAGCAGATAACACCATTGACAGCCTCGCAGGTAGCAATGACGCAGCCTTTCCCGTCGCTGCTGAAATCCAGGTCTGTAACACGTTCGACACAGTCACGGCTGTAGATTTCATTGCCGGTCTCATCAAAAACAGTGATCCTGCACAAGTAATTGTCAGAATTTGTGACAACAGCCGCCATTCCGCTTTCGCTTAGCCTTGCAAAGATTATGCTGTTATCGATCTTCTTGGTATATACTGTTTTAGATCTGCTTTCGATCCTGAATTTATTACCTCCGCTTTCGTAAACAAGCGCCTTTTTGCCTGCTGTCTGAAGCATCGCGTTTGCGTAGGCATGCTGACGTTCATCATACAGATCTCCGTCACTGTCGTATATGTAAAGATATGCATCGCTTAAAATTGCAAGACAGTTATTTATTTCGCCGGTCTGATAGTCAATTCCTCCTGAAATGCTCAGAGGAAAATTTCCCTCTGCAAGATCGCTGCCGTTTGACTTTACGCTTTCAAACCTGCTTCCGATGCCCTCAAGCTTCGGATACCATTCATCACGCTTAGCATAAACAGTAACTGCTACTGCCGCAAGCAGCAGAAAAGCTGAAAATTTGACCAGTTTCCGGCGCCGGTTACGTCTTTTTCTAAGAAGAACAATATCTATATCCTTTACATTTTTATCCATCTGCATCCGCCTTTTATCTCAGTAAAAAACTCTGTTAAGATACAGGCCGTGGGCTGCTGCCGTCCGTCCTGCAAGCTGTCTGTTTTTAGCCGCCATTATTTTTTCAATGTCATCCGCCTTTATGTACCCTTCATTTACGGAAAACAATGTTCCGACTATGATCCTAATCATATTATACAGAAAACCGTTCCCTTTTACAAGCATTTCAACACGATCCCCATTAATTTCTACGTTGAAATCATAAATTGTTCTTACAGTGTCTTGTTTTTCATTATAATTTGTACAAAAACTTGCAAAATCATGAGTACCAACGAATTTAGCCGCCGCATATCTTACAAGCTCCGTATCAAAAGGCCGCCTGTAATGATATGAGAGATCCGTTTCAAACGGATTCTTGCTTTCGCTGCTGTGAATACGGTAAACATACTCTTTGCCCCTGCAGGAAAACCTTGCATGAAAATCAGCCGGTGCCTCTTCACACGAAAGAATGGAAATATCATCAGGAAGAAGACCGTTTACCCCTCTGACAAAATTTTTCGGGGGAATGCTGCTTTCCGTCATGACCGAAAAACAATAATTATTGGCATGGACTCCCGTATCTGTTCTGGAACATCCGTTTATCACAGCCTTATGATTAAGCACCTTTGAAACATGCTTCTCCACCACTTCCTGCACTGTCAGTGCATTATCCTGACGCTGAAAGCCGTGATATGCAGTCCCGCGATATGCCATCATAACTTTAAGATTTCTCATTTTCACCATCAGCCTCTTCACTGCCGTCACGGTTCTTTTTTACAGAAATTTTCTTTTCAAGAAATGCACACGCTGCAAAAAGTCCCAGTGAAACAAAAGTGATAACAAGTCCCGCAGTAAATCCCGGAGGCGTATACTTCATTTCTACCGTATGGCTTCCTGCTGAAACGGGAACGCACACAAGCGCATTTTTAAGCGGTGTAACCTCAGTCTCCTTTCCGTCAACAAAAACCTTCCATCCGCCGTCGTGAGGGATCGAAGTGTAAAGAAATCCATCCTCAGCCGCCTCAACAGTTCCATTGATACGGGTATCGCTGTAATCCGTTACAGAAAGAGCTCCGGCGCTGAGTTTTTCATATCCTTTCTGAAGGACCTCGTCATTTACCTGATATACATAGACTTTTCCCATTCCGTTGTTTTCTTCTGACATCTCAGCATAAAGCGTTACAACATCGCCCGATTTAAAATCGCCCACGGGAAATGTGTTTACATATTTGCCGAGTGAAAAGCTTTTGATCTCAGTGTCTTCCTGTCTGATCTTCAGAGTGCTGACATTATCAAATTCAAATGAAACATAGACAGGTCCGTCGTCCGGAATTATATAATTATACTTGAAATACCTGGTATTCTCCTCAGGATAGCTGTTGTCGATCTGGTATCTGTAACTGCCGTAGGAATCCTTTGTAACATTCACGCCCTGATGTCCCACATCCCTGACTTCAATCTCATTATATACACTTTCCTCTATTCCGGTCGCTTTTCTGAAAAGCTCCTCCTGATTCCTGAACTGATTTACAGAGCTGCCGTCATAATCAATCAATGAAGGATCAGCCACGAATCCAACCGGAAGATAGCACGCATTTTCAAAAAGAGTTGACCGGCCTGATTCTGCAAGCGGCTCAAGGTATGTAAGATCGCCCGAATAACCGTCATGTGAAATCAGATATTTGATATTCAGAAACATGTTGACAACGGGAGTTGACTGGGTATAATAATATCTGTTTCCTGCTGCTGACGCCTGTATTCCCAGCTTCTGAAGCAGATTTGTAACATTTACATTTGCAGTCGATGAAAACTGCGATACGCCTCTGAATCCGTAAAGCGGAGGATCGTTTATGGTGTAGTTGGTCATAAGCTCCGTGCGGTAAAACGATTTATCCCTGTCTTCGGCCACATCAATAAGTGCAGAAACATCCTCATAATTTTTCGGATAGCTTACATAATCTGTTACAGTCACTTTCTCAACGCCGTAGTAAGCATTGAATGTCATTTCAGCCGTACAGACTGCAAACACAAGAAAGTTCAGAGCTGATTTTTTAATAAGCTTTCTTTCGTAAAGGAACATAATCAGTATATAGCACATGCAGACAACAAAGCTTGAAACCACCGCCTTTTCCGGCTGTTCATTATAGGAAACAAGCAATACAGTAAATGTCATAACAAGCATTGCAATTATATCAAAGCTCTTGATGTTCTTTGACATGACTGTAAATGCCCTGTAAGCTGATGCAATAAGAATGAATGAAAAAAGGAATGCAAATCTGTAAGGCAGCATATTCGTGAAATGAAAACCATGCCACATATAATTCAGAACATTCATATTGCAGCTTACAATAATAAAGGCAAGATAAATAACTGTAATGACCTTTTCCCTGATCTTTATCTCCTTTGCACGGATATAGACGCCAAGCAGTATAACTGCAAACATACCGCAGTAGAAGTTAGGAAGCCCCTCCTTTGCAGTCGGCTCGTGAAAGCCTATAACATTGGAGATCATGGCAGTCCATTTTTCATAATATTCGATCATTGCAGGGAAAGTATTGTTAGCACTGTTTGTAAGCTGAAGTGCAAGAAATGCCGGAAGCAGAACAACAGCTCCCAAGCCGATGCCTATTACCGTAGCACCTGCGATCTGAGCCAGACGTCTGAGAGCATGTCTGATACCCTCCCATTCGCTTATTACGCAGGCTGCAAAGACCATAACTGTAAAGATGCAGGTAAACAGACCTATGTAGAAATTGGACACGAGCGAAAGCGCAAGGGAAACAGCATAAAGCTTGAATTTGCCCTCCTTAAAAAGCTTTATTGTTCCGAGAACAACAAGCGGAAGAAGCGCTACCGTGTCAATCCAGATTACGTTCCAGTAATACCCCATTATATAGTCGCAGAGTGCATAGAAAAGAGCAAAGCCCGTAATCGAAAAATCATTTCGCTTAAAGACATTTTTAAGGAAAATCGCACAGAAAAGACCTGCACATCCTATTTTTATTGTAAGGAGAAGAGTGATCGCGTCCCTTGAATTTTCAAGAGGGAAAAGCACCGCCAGAATATTAAGCGGACTTGCGCCGTAATATGAGAGAAGCGAAACGAAATTCGTTCCCATACCTGTGTTCCACGAAAACAGCAGCGATGAGAAATGCTGCAGCTTATCCTGAAGCTCCCTGAAGAACGGAAAATACTGATGCCAGAGATCTGTAACAAGGATCTGCTTGTCTCCAAAGGGATGAACTTCAAACTTCCGGAACATTATCCACATTATAAGAAATGGAATAATGAATGCAAGAAACAGATAAACTCTTGTTTCACCATTTCTGTTGTAAAGCAGAATATTATTTTTGTTCTTCCAGAACGGCTGATAAACAGGTTTCTGCTTACCGTCTGTTTTCTTTGCCTGTTTTTTATTACCCATGAAAAAACACCTTTCCTACACTACAATATTTATGCAAATCACAGCAGCCATAAAGAAAAATGACAAAGCAAGCGCAATAAAATCCGCTGCCGAGCTTTTCAGCTGCCTCATTCTGGTTCTTCCGATACCGCCGCGGTAACAGCGGCACTCCATTGCCGTTGCAAGCTCTCCGGCGCGTCTGACCGCCGACACAAACAGAGGAATAATAACCGGAACGATCGCTTTCGCCTTATCTTTAAGATTTCCTCCGTCAATATCAGAGCCCCGGGCTTTCTGAGCAGATACGATCTTGTCCGTTTCCTCTATAAGGGTCGGGATAAATCTGAGCGCAATGGTCATCATCATTGCAAGCTCGTGAACCGGAAGCTTTATTTTCTTAAGCGGTCCCAGCAGTCTTTCAATAGCGTCTGTAAGAGAGATCGGCGAAGTCGTATAAGTAAGAAGTGAAGTTCCTGCAATAAGCAGAACTATTCGTATGATCATAAACACCGAAGTCTGTATTCCGGAAACTGTCAGTTTTATAAAATGCCATTCAAAAACCGTATCTCCGCCCGTAATGAAAAACAGATTGAGTACTGCCGTTATGCACAGAAGCGGCATTATAGGCTTAATACTCTTTGCTATCATTTTCAGAGGAATTTCCGAAAGGACCAGTGCCATTGCTGCAAATACTGCTCCTGCTTCAAGCGAGAAATAATCGCTGCCTATAAAAAGCATTGCAATATACAGTCCGGAAATAATTATTTTATATCTCGGATCAAGCCTGTGAACAACGCTTTTTCCGGGAAAGTACTGCCCTAAAGTTATATCCTTTATCATATTCTGCCGTCCTTTCCAAGGCGGTCAAGTATAAGCTGTTTTGCATAGCTGACAGTATATACCTCCTCGTCCACATCGGCGCCAAGTCTTTTGAGCTTGTCAAAAACTCTTGTGATCTGAGGAACGGAAAGTCCCATAGCCGTAAGTTCCTCCGATCTGCTGAAGACTTCCTTTGTTGTTCCGTAGCAGTATACCCCTGCATTGTTCATCACAAGAATTTTCGAGGCGTATCTTGCAACATCCTCCATGCTGTGAGAAACGATCATAACGGTACAACCCATATTTTTATGGTATGCACTTATCTGCTCCAGGACAGAATCACGGCCCCTGGGGTCAAGGCCTGCGGTAGGCTCGTCCAGGATCAGAACCTCAGGCTCCATTGCCATAACGCCTGCAATAGCAACACGCCTTTTCTGTCCCCCCGATAGTTCAAACGGGGATTTTTTAAGTACCTCCTCGTCAAGTCCTACTGCAGCGGCGGTTCTTCTTACTCTGCCGTCGATCTCGTTTTCGCTCAGCCCCATATTTTTCGGACCGAACGCAATGTCCTTGTAAACAGTATCCTCAAAAATCTGGTATTCCGGATACTGAAAAACAAGTCCTACTCTGAACCTTACCTGTTTTATACGGCTTTTGTCAGCCCATATGTCCTCTCCGTCAAGAAATATCTTTCCGGATGTCGGCTTTAAAAGTCCGTTGAAATGCTGGATAAGAGTTGATTTCCCGGAACCGGTATGACCGATAACGCCCACAAATTCTCCCTTTTCTATCTCAAGGCTGACATTGTCAACCGCAGTTTTTTCAAAAGGCGTCCCCTGACTGTACACATAAGTCAGACCTTCGGTTTTCAGCAGTGCCAACGCCATCGCTCCTTTCCGCTGATTTATGAAAGCAGCTTCATAAGCGCTTCCACGCATTCATCCTCACTTATTATATGCGGATCAAGAGAAAGCCCGCTTTTATTGAGCTCATATACAAGCTCAGTCACCTGCGGAACGTCAAGCCCCACAGATTTAAGCAGCTCAACTTTTGAGAATACCTCTTTCGGCACATCGTCAAGCAGAACCTTTCCTTTGTCCATTACAACAATTCTTCCGCACTGTGCCGCTTCCTCCATATAATGGGTAATGAGTATAACAGTAATGCCGTATTCTCTGTTCAGTTCCTTTATAGTTCTCATGACCTCGCTTCTGCCGGACGGATCAAGCATTGCAGTAGGCTCGTCAAGAACAATACATCTTGGGCGCATTGCAATAATCCCGGCAATAGCGACCCTCTGCTTCTGTCCGCCGGAAAGCTGGTGAGGCGAATGCATACGGTATTCATACATCCCGACAGATTTCAGAGCCTGGTCAACCCTCCTTCGTATCTCAGACGGCTCCACGCCTAAATTTTCAAGGGCAAAGGCAATATCCTCCTCAACGATCGTGGCAACGATCTGATTATCGGGATTCTGGAATACCATTCCCACATTCTGCCGGATCTCAAAGGTCTTGTCCTCATCCTCAGTATCTATCCCGTCAACATAGACCTTCCCGCCGACGGGGAGCAGAATGGCGTTGAGGTGCTTTGCAAAGGTGGACTTTCCGCAGCCGTTATGACCTAAAACCGCCGTCATTTCTCCCTGTTCAAAGCTGAGGCTGATGTCATGAAGGATTTCCTCGCCGGCCTCATCATATTTAAAGCACAAATTTACAGCTTCTGCAATTTTACTCATCTCTGCCCTTTCTGCCAGATAGCCGTTGAACCGCATGGCAGACATAATCCGCTTGCTTCAACAGGCAGTCCTATTTCATCAAAAGTAACGTTTCCGCCGAACTGCGGCGTCATAAGATCACCTAAAATATATCCCATAACAGACGGCGAAAGCCCCGTTGTGTAGCTGTTTATGAGGAAGAAAAGTGGATTATCGCTGAGCACGCCCGTACACAGCTTTACAAGATCGTAAACACAGTCCTCAAGCTTCCATACCTCACCGCCCGGACCTCTGCCGTAGCTCGGAGGGTCCATTACAACGGCGTCATATTTTCTGCCGCGTCTTATTTCCCTTGCGATAAACTTTTCGCAGTCGTCAACGATCCATCTGACAGGCTTTTCCGAAAGTCCCGACAAAGCAGCGTTTTCCCTTGCCCATGATACCATGCCCTTTGAAGCGTCAACATGACATACGCTGGCTCCTGCTTCCGCACAGGCAAGAGTTGCTCCCCCCGTATAGGCAAAGAGGTTAAGAACGCTTATTTCCCTGCCCGCATTTCTGATCTTTTCGGACATAAAGTCCCAGTTGACAGCCTGTTCTGGGAAAAGTCCCGTATGCTTGAACCCAGTGGGCTTTATACAGAATGTCAGATTTTTATATGACATTTCCCATGATTCCGGAGGCTTTCTGCGAAAACTCCAGCTTCCTCCGCCGCTTGAAGAACGGTGATAATGACCGTCTGCCTTTTCCCACATCTGAGACCTTTTTGGTCCTTTCCATATAATCTGCGGATCGGGACGTATAAGAAGCGTTCCGTTCCAGGACTCCAGCTTTTCCTGATTTGTTGTATCTAAAATTTTATATTCTTTCCAGTTATCTGCTATACGCATACACTGCATTCCTTTACAAATTTATTTTTTCCAGGGACGGATATTTCCGCACCAGCCCTTTTCTCTCCAGTATACATCATCAGACGGAAAACAGCCTTTTTTATGAAACTTACTCATTATAGAAAAAAAGCACTTTGTTTTTACAGAAGGATTTACCCTTCCATGACGGTTTTCTATCTTTTTTGCAATTTTGTCAAGCTTTTTACTGATTTTCGCCTTTTTCTTTTCCCCGACACGCTCCCATGAAGTCTCCATAACAGCAACGCCGCAGGAATAAATTCTGCCGACTCCCCAGAAAAACATACTGTGCTCAATATCCCTGTTCGCAGACTTCATGCCTGCTCCGGCAGCGGTTGAAAGTACAACTGCCTGTTTTTTAAACATTTTTTCCTCCGGGCGATGAACCATCCAGCGGTAGCCGTAGTGATCAAGAAAAGCTTTCATCGGACCGCTGCAGTGAAAAACATATACAGGAGTTGTGAAAATCAGAACATCGGCACTGTCCATGGCTTCTGTTATAGACCTGAGCTTTTCATAATGCGGACAAAGAGTTTCACTTTTTCCGAAGCAGTTTGTACAGCCGCAGCAGAATTCACCGAAATCACGGGGAAGATAAAATTCCGTAATATCGTCCGAAAGCTTTTTGGCAAGCATCTTCCCCATATTATAAGTTGCGCCCTTATGATTCTGACCGTTGATTACAGTAATTTTCATAAATCAGTGACCTGTGCGCTCTTTTATCTTGTCTGCAATGGAAACGGCATATTCGTTGATCTGCTTAAAATCCCTGCCCTCAAGCATAACTCTGATGAGAGGCTCCGTGCCGCTTTCCCTTACAAGTATCCTTCCGCTTTCGCCGAGTTCATTCTCATAATGCTCGATAAGATCGGTGATCTGACTGTCATTTTTCCACACTTCCCTGTCCTTGGGCGTTATCTTTACATTTATCATGACCTGAGGGAAGGTTTCCATAACAGACGCAAGCTCAGACATTTTCTTTCCTGATTCCGCAAGGATCTCAAGAACCTTTGCACCCGAAAGCTGTCCGTCACCGGTATTTGCCTCGTCAAGGAAAATTATATGGCCGCTCTGCTCTCCCCCCAGATTATAGCCGCCTTCAAGCATTTTTTCAAGGACGTATCTGTCCCCGACCTTTGTAGTCTGCATTTTAACTTCATTTTCTTCTGCAAAATACTTGAATCCCAGATTGCTCATAACGGTAACAACAGCTGTATCCTTTTTCAGCTTTCCCTGCTCCTTGTAAGCCTTTGCGCATATTGCAATAAGCTTGTCGCCGTCAATAAGCTCACCGTTCTCATCCACTGCAAGGCATCTGTCAGCGTCTCCGTCAAAGGCAAGACCTGCATGACACTTCTTATCGACCACAAACTGCATAAGCGTATTCATATGAGTCGAACCGCAGTTGTCGTTTATGTTTACGCCGTCCGGATGATCGTTTATTATGTATACGCTTGCACCCAGTCCCTCAAAAAGTCTTTTTGCAGTTGCGGACGCACTGCCGTTTGCACAGTCAAGAGCGATCCTGAGCCCTGTAAGATTACCCTTTATGCATTTCATGATGTATCTGATATAATCGGTCTGAGCGTCTTTATAATATGTGATCTTGCCAAGCTCGCTTCCCGATGCAAGCTTTATATCCTTAGGTCTGTCAAGGATAAGCTCCTCGATCTCTTCCTCTATTTCATCAGAAAGCTTATAACCCGTTGAAGCAAAGAGCTTGATCCCGTTAAACTCAAAGCTGTTGTGAGAAGCTGAGATCATAACTCCCGCATCGGCGCCTTTCATCTGAACAAGAGCAGCAACAGCCGGAGTCGGAACTACTCCGAGTATCTCAGCATTTGCTCCTACGGAACATATTCCCGCTGCAAGAGCCGATTCCAGAACATCTGAAGAGATTCTTGTGTCCTTTCCGATAAAAATTGTAGGCTTATGTTTCGTTTTTTTGGTAAGAACCAGAGCCGCCGCTCTGCCTATCTGCATAGCTGTTTCACAGGTAAGCTCCGTTACCGCAACGCCTCTTGCTCCGTCTGTTCCGAATAATCTTCCCATTTCAGTTATCTCCTTATGTCTTATTTCAAAATTTGTTTCAAAGCTTCAGCTGACCGTCATTTTCATTATTCTCATCTGTGGAATACCCAAGATGAGCATAGGCAAGCTTCGTGGCAACTCTTCCTCTTGGTGTTCTTGCAAGAAATCCGAGCTGCATCAGAAACGGCTCACACACGTCCTCAAGAGTAATTGCCTCCTCACCGATCGCCGATGCAAGTGTTTCAAGTCCGGCAGGTCCGCCGTTGTATCCCTTTATAAGCATTTCAAGCATCCTCTTGTCAAGACTGTCAAGTCCCAGAGAATCTATTTCAAGCCTGTTGAGGGCAATAGCCGCGATCTCAGCGGTAATGACGCCGTCTCCGATAACCTCCGCGAAATCCCTTACCCTCTTTAAAAGTCTGTTTGCGATTCTCGGTGTTCCTCTTGAACGCTTTGCAATTTCAAGTGCGCCGTCAGGATCGCACTTTATTCCCAAAATCCCGGCGCTTCGTCTGATAATATCGCTGAGCTGCTCGTGGCTGTAAAGCTCAAGACGCTGAACAATCCCGAAGCGGTCCCTGAGCGGTGAAGTAAGCTGTCCTGCTCTTGTTGTAGCTCCCACAAGAGTAAATTTTTCAAGATCGACTCTTATGGAACGCGCCGAAGGTCCCTTGCCTATCACAATATCAAGCGCATTGTCCTCCAGTGCCGGGTACAGGATTTCCTCGATCGCACGGGAAAGCCTGTGTATCTCGTCAATGAAAAGCACATCATTTTCCGAAAGATTTGTAAGCAGAGCCGCCAGATCTCCCGGTTTTTCGATCGCAGGTCCTGTTGTGATCCTCAGATTTGCACCCATTTCATGAGCAATGATTCCGGCAAGAGTTGTTTTTCCAAGTCCCGGAGGGCCATAAAGCAGAACATGGTCAAGAGGCTCGTTTCTTCTTTTTGCGGCCTCAATATAAACGGACAGGTTTTCCTTGACCTTATCCTGACCGATATATTCCTGCAGGGTCTGAGGACGGAGCGAGTATTCTATTTCACTGTCAGTCTCAGTAAACTGCGGAGCAACCGCCCTGCTTTCAAACTCCATATCTCCTGTTTCTATCAATTTCTGTCTCCTTGTTTTAATCGCTTATTTAAGATTGCTTCCGATAAGTTTAAGCGCTCTTTTTATGATTTCTCCGGACGGCAGGGAAGGATCGATTTTTGCAACAGCCTGTGCCGCCTCGGTCTGTGAATACCCGAGAACCATAAGAGCCGACATAGCCTCCGTGCTGCTGTCCCCTGCCGGGATCTCTGCATGCTTTACACCGGCAGCAATTTCCGAAACAACGCTCTCCTTTGCGATCTTGTCTTTTAGTTCAAGAACGATACGCTGTGCAAGCTTCGGACCCACGCCTTTCGTCTTTGTAAAAACCTTGCTCTCCCCCGACGCAACAGTCAGAGCAAACTGCTGTGCATCAATATCAGAAAGAATTGCCAGAGCCGCCTTAGGCCCCACCCCCGAAACGGTTATGAGCATCCTGAAGCAGTTCAGCTCCTGCATTGTATAAAATCCGAACAGCTCCACGCTGTCTTCTCTTACATATAAATAGGTATAAAGACGCTCCTCGCTTCCTGTCTGCCCCAGCTGAGCCGATGTAGAACATGTAGTACGACAGGCATATCCGACACCTGCGCACTCGATCACAGCAAGCTGCAGTTCTTTATGTATAAGCTTTCCTCTAACACTGTATAACATTTTATTAATTTCCCTTTCAGCGTATTCCTTTGCAGCAGTGTCCGTGGCATATTGCGATCGCAAGAGCGTCTGCTGCGTCATCCGGCTTCGGAATCTGCTCCAGCTTCAGGATACGCCTTGTCATATCCATTACCTGTTTTTTTTCAGCTTTTCCGTAGCCCACCACCGCCTGCTTCACCTGAAGCGGCGTATATTCAAAAACCGGAACATTATGCCTTACGGCAGAGAGAACAGTGACTCCTCTGGCCTGCGCAACGTCAATAGCGGTCTTCTGATTGTTTGTGAAATAAAGCCGCTCGATCGCCATGCAGTCGGGAGAAAATTTCTCCATTATAAAGTCAAGATCGTCTGCAATGGATTTAAGACGTTCTGTAAACGGAGTATGCGCCTCAGTCAGAACCGCCCCGTATTCAAGAGGGAAAAAGCTGACACCCGAATAATCAACAACGCCGAAGCCGACAATTGCATATCCGGGATCTATTCCAAGTATACGCAAAAAAACACCCCTAAAAATACATTTCTCTTATTATAACACAAAATACATATTATTTTCAATAGATAAATTACATTTAATAAATATTTTCATCAAAAACAGTATTTTTATTTTTACAGGCAGCTTTTGTCTGTATCACACTCTGTTTCCGGATAAGACAGATCTGATTATAAATGAATTTTGTGGGAATACTGATTGATTTTTGTAATAAAAAATTGTATAATAGAAAAGTGCAAAAAATTATCCGAAAGGAAACTCAGTATGGATTTAGACAATTTACGAAAAGAGATCAACGAAACCGACAGGATCATACTGTCTGCTTTTGAAAAGCGCATGGCACTTTGCCGTGAGGTCGCACTTTATAAAAAGAAAAACGGACTGCCTGTTTTCCAGTCAGAGCGTGAACGTGAAATCATAGACAAAGTCAGAAAAGAAAGTCCGGAGCACCTCAAAGACGGAGCCGCCGCTCTTTTCACCGAAATAATGGACATAAGCAAATGCCTTCAGCAGCAGGAGCTTCTTCGCGGCAGGGATTTCCCGGAACCCTCTTTGCTCAGTATTTCTCAGGCTGACAGAATTGCATGCCAGGGAGTGAGCGGTTCAAACTCCGAGGCTGCCGCAAGAATGATGTTTTCAAATAACAGCATCACGTTCTATCCCGGCTTTGAAGATGTTTTCCGTGCAGTAACAAACGGCGAAGTAAAATTCGGAATCCTTCCTATAAACAATTCGACGGCAGGTTCAATTACCCAGAACTATGACCTTATGAGGAAATACAGCGTTTTCATCGCAAAGACCATAAAGCTTGAGATCACCCACTGTCTTGCGGCAAAACCGGGACTCTCTCCTGCGGACATCAAAAAAGTATATTCACATCCGCAGGCTTTAAGGCAGTGTTCAGAATTCCTCAAAAACAACGGATTTGAACCGGTCGAGTCAATTAATACAGCGGCTGCGGCAAAATATGTATCCGGATCGGAAGAATACTGCGGAGCAGTATGCTCTGAAAGCTGTGCCGAACTTTACGGACTTGAAATAATTGAAAAAAACATTTCAAACGTTATCCCGAATTATACCAGATTCATCTGCATAACCAAGGATTTCTGCATCAGCGAGGACGCATGCAAGATCTCTGTAAACTTAAAGCTCCCGAACACCAAGGGAACTCTTTACAGACTTCTTACAAAGTTTTACATGAACGACCTGAATCTTGAAAAAATAGAAAGCCGCCCTGTTGCGGACGGCAGCTTTGACGTTATGTTTTACCTGGATTTTGAGGGAAATATCAGCTCCCCTAAAATAAAATCACTTCTTTGTGAGCTTTCTGATGAACTGGAGTATTTCAGATTTCTCGGGAATTACAGCGAGATCGGCTGATTATTTTTTCTTGCTGTGCTGAATGTTATAAGTGATCGCTGAAAGTATTTTATGCGGCACAAATCTCAATCCGAAAATACCCAGCTTCATATGAAGGGACGGTATGATCAGAGTTTTTCCCTCAAGGCATTTATCAACAGCGTACTTAGCGGCATACTCGCTGGAGATCGCTTTGACACTGAAGGATACCCCTGCTCTGCTGTTGAAATTGGTATTGACCGGTCCCGGACAGAAAACGCTTATTCTGACCCGGCTTTTGCAGCGGCGCAGCTCCTCATATATGGCAAGAGAAAGACGCAGCACATAGTTTTTTGACGCATAATATGAAGACATAAGAGGACCGGTCATAAAACCTGCGCTTGAAGCCACATTCAGGATAGTCCCCCTGTTTTTCGCTTTGAATTCCCGCAGAAAAAGCTTCGTAAGTATATGAAGCGCCCTTATATTCACATTTATAAGATCCAGCTCGTCTTTAAGATCTGTTTTGTCAAACTCGCCGAAGATCCCGTAACCTGCATTGTTTACAAGCAGATCAACGCCGCGGTTTCTGCATTTTTCATAAAGCTCAAAGGGTGCATTTTCCTCTGCAAGATCAAGCACGATTATCTCTGACTTTGTTTTCAGAGTCTTCTGAAGCTCTATGAGCCTGTCTTCATTCCGAGCCGTAAGAATAAGCTCGTACCCTTTTGAAGAAAGGTATTCTGCAATATCCCGTCCTATTCCGGAGCTTGCTCCTGTGATCAGTGCTTTCATTGTCAAATATCTCCGTTCTGCCGTTTTTATTTCATGCAATCAGATATTATGCTAAAATGGTATAACCTTTATCACGTCATTCTCCGCAGCGGCAGCGGAGTTTTCATTATTATAGCATATATACTGCTGTTTATCCAGTCTGTTTATTGAAAATTTAATGAAAATTTTTAAAAATCATTAAAAAAGTATGGACTTTGAAAAAATATTATAGTATAATTATATGAGTGGTCTGTAACGACGCTTTTTTCTGCTGCTTTTTTAAGGGGCAGATCTACTGACAGTAATTTATACGGAGGTTTAAAATATGTTCAGAAAAATAAGAAGAATTCTTGCTGGAATCATTGCTTCAGCCATGATCCTTACAAGTGCCGGATGCGGTGTGGGTAAAGATACTGCCTATGCCCTTACTGTTGACGGATATCAGGTAAGAGCCGGTATATACATATACTATTCATATACGGCACTGAACGAAGCCAAATCAATGGCCAAGGAAATTGATGAGAACATCGATGATACAGACAGAAAGGCTCTTGAAAAGGTAAAGCTTGAGGGCAAGGATTTTATGACATGGGTACAGGACAAGGCTACTGATACATGCGCAAATCACGTTGCAGTTATAAAGCAGTTTGATGAGCTCGGGCTCAGTCTTTCAGATGACAAGAAAAAAGAAATCACGGATACCGTTGATGCTGCATGGGAGCAGAACGAAAAAATGTTTGAAGGAAACGGTATCGGACGTGAATCGCTCGAAGAGATTATAACAATGTCCTATAAGACAGAAGCAGTTTTCAACGCATACTTTGGTGAAGGCGGAAGCGAAGGCGTTACTGACGATCAGCTGAAGGAATTCTATACCGATAATCATATGCGTGCAAAGTATATCGCAATGGATCTTCACGACGCTGAAGGCAATGAACTTGATGATGCAGGCAAAAAGGAACTGAAAGACATGGCAGATGATTTCCTCAAACGCGCAAAAGAAGCCGGACAGGAAAGCCAGCAGGCTATGCTTGATGAGTTCGTTGTAATGCAGGAAGAATATGACGCTTATGTAGCTGCTCAGGCAGAAGCAGCCGTTGATGATGAGGATGCCGGTTCAGAAACAACGGAAGCTGTAACAGAACCGGAGACCGAAGCTGAAACCGAAGAAGAAACTGAGGCTGAAACTGAAGCAGATGAAGAAGCTGCTGATGCCGAATCTGATGAAACTTCAGATATCTCCGCAGAAGAGCCGACAGATGCTCCGGACAGCGAAGATGAAGCTGCTGTTACAACTGCTCCAGATGAGGAGGAGGAAATCGAAACCACTACTACAAGTCCTTATACAAATGAAACTATTATCAATGTAGTTACAACCGCCGCAGATGATGAAACCTCAGATGATGAAGAAGAAAAAGAAATAAACTATACTCCTTCCGAAAAGGCGTATAACTGGCTTCTTGATGCAAAGTACGGCGTTCCGGGAATTGTAGAAAATGATGACACTCTGTATGTTATAGTAAGACTTGATATTGATGAAAGAATCAATGAGGATGACCTCTGGTCGGAAAACAATGTAGAAAGCGTAAGAAACACGATGTTTTCCGATGAGTTCCAGGATCTTCTGGACGGCTGGGCTGACGCATGCAGTATTGTAAGAAACGACAAGGCATACAAGAGATACGACCCGTTTGATATAAAGGAATAATAAATTTTAAGCTGTATCCGCGGACAGGATTAAATATCCTGTCCGCTTTTTTTGCATAATCCGTAATTTTCTGCAATATAGATTATATATGCTATTCACATAACAAAGTCTGTACGGGGGTGAACCATGTCGGCAAAAATTGCTCTTGCAGGGAATCCGAACTGTGGGAAAACAACTCTTTTCAATGCGCTTACAGGAAGCCGTCAGCATGTAGGAAACTGGGCAGGAGTTACTGTTGAAAAAAAGAGCGGAACTATCAGAAACACCTCATTTACGCTCATTGATCTTCCCGGTGTGTACTCACTTGACGCATTCAGCACAGATGAAAAAATAACCGTGGACTATCTGCTCGGCAGCCGTCCTGACGCACTCATAAACATTATTGACGGCATGCATCTTGAACGCAATCTCTTTCTTACATTAAAGCTTGCCGAGCTTGAGATCCCTATGATTGCCGCTGTAAATATGATGGATGAAGTCAATTTATCAGGTATGAAGATCGACTTTGATCTGCTCTATGAAATGACAGGAATACCGTTTATTCCGGTTTCTGCACGAAGCGGAGAAAATATTGATAAGATCACTGAAAAGCTGAAAGATATCATAAATCGAAAGCCCGGATTTAAAATAAGATACGAAAACAGCATTCAAAATGCTCTTAACTGCATATACGATACTATTTATGATCCGGTCAGAAAACTGCCTTACGCTTTCTATGCTTCTGAAATACTCTCAGGCAAAAACAGTATAAGTGAAAAGCTGCATCTGACTGCGGTACAGAACCGGAAAATCAAATTTACGGTCGACAGGCTCAGGTCAGAATACCCGCAAAAAAACACAGAATCGATCGCTGCCGATGCAGTTTACAGTTATATTGACAAGCTTATCCGTTCAGCCGTCACATTGAAAAAAGCGGACACAAGAGACATGATCTCACACAAAGCCGACAGGATCCTGCTCGGCAAATTTACTGCTTTCCCGATATTTTTCTGTGTAATGCTGGCTGTATTTTTTATAACGTTCGGTCCTCCGGGCAGCTTTCTTTGCAGTCTTATGGAAACCTTCATAAACAAAATTACAGCTCCGTCAATACTCGGATTAATGACCGCTGCTGACGCACCCGACTGGACAGTCAGATTAATATCCGAAGGGATTATCGGAGGGGTAGGCAGTGTTTTAAGATTTCTTCCGCAGATCGCTTTGTTTTTTCTTTTTCTTTCATTTCTTGAAGACAGCGGATACATGGCAAGAGCCGCGTTTCTTACTGACAAATTCATGCGTAAAACAGGACTTTCGGGAAAATCGTTCATACCTATGCTGATGGGTTTTGGCTGTACGACCACCGCAGTTATGTCAGCAAGAACTCAGGAGAATTCCCACGAACGCAAAATGACCATAATGCTGACTCCGTTCATGTCATGCAGTGCAAAGCTGCCTGTTTACGCCCTTTTTACAGGAGTTTTCTTTCCGGAACACAGCGGATTAGTTATATTTATACTCTACATCACAGGGCTTGTCATTGCAGCGGTCTGGGGACTGATTTTAAGAAAAACACTTTTTAAAGACAAGTCTTCAGGATTTATAATGGAACTGCCTCCCTATCGGCTTCCTCTTTTATCAAATATACTGAAAGAAACCATTGAAAAGACAAAAGGATTCGTATTAAAAGCAGGAACACTGATTTTCGCTATGAGTGTCGCGATCTGGCTGTTTCAGAATATTTCATCAGATCTTACATTTGCAGATTCAGAAGCCGAAAGCATATTTTCACAAATCGGAAAATTCATTTTCCCTGTTTTTGCCCCCCTGGGATTTCCCGACTGGAAAACAGCAGTTTCCCTGCTGTCAGGAATCGTTGCAAAGGAAGCTGTCATTTCGTCAATGGGAGTTTTGTACGGCTCCGGACTCTATGAAATCCTGCCGCAGATTTTCACGCCTCTTTCAGCTGTTTCATTTATGCTGTTTGTACTTCTGTATAATCCGTGCATATCGGCAATTGCGGCAATAAAACGTGAAACAGGAAGCGCAAAGTGGGCACTGCTTTCAGCATTTATACACCTTGCAACAGCATATACAGTTTCACTGATCGTTTATCGTACCGGAAATTATTTTTTAAATCATCGCTTTGATATGAGTATTCTGGTCGCTCTGATATGCGGTCTGATAGTATTTTCCGGAATATACCTTTTATTCAGAAATGTACGCAGCCGGATCAATGGCAGCTGCTGCGGAAATTGCATAAAATGTGAACATAACTGTCATTCCGGACATCGTCATTAATCATTTTTAACATAAAATTTACTGTTTTTTTAATAATATCGTAAAATTATAACAAAAAGCTCTTTACAAACAGAATAAAGTAATGTATAATAAAATGTAAGGACTAACCTTAATAAAAATTAACCGGAGGATATATAAAATGGCAAGATTTACTTTACCACGTGACCTTTATCACGGCAAAGGTGCACTGGAAAATCTGAAAACTCTCACTGGAAAGAAAGCTATCATCGTTGTAGGCGGCGGCTCTATGAAACGCCACGGATTCCTTGACAAAGCCGCAGGTTATCTGAAAGAAGCAGGTATGGAAGTACAGCTCTTTGAAAATGTTGAGCCGGATCCGTCTGTTGAAACAGTAATGAAGGGTGCCGCAGCAATGAGAGAATTCCAGCCGGACTGGATCGTTGCTATGGGCGGCGGTTCACCTATCGACGCTGCAAAGGCTATGTGGGCTTTCTATGAATACCCCGAAACAACATTTGAAGACCTTATCACACCATTCAGCTTTCCTACACTTCGTACAAAGGCTAAATTCTGTGCGATCCCGTCCACATCAGGTACTGCAACAGAGGTTACAGCATTTGCAGTAATCACCGACTACTCAAAAGGTATCAAGTATCCGCTGGCTGACTTCAATATTACGCCGGACGTAGCCATCGTTGATCCTACACTTGCAGAAACAATGCCTAAAAAACTTACTGCACACACAGGTATGGATGCAATGACCCATGCAGTGGAAGCATACGTTTCAACTCTTCACTGCAATTATACCGATCCGCTTGCGCTGCATGCAATCAAGATGATCCATAACAATCTGAAAAAATCCTATGACGGCGATATGGCCGCAAGAGCAGATATGCATGATGCACAGTGTCTGGCAGGCATGGCTTTCACAAATGCACTCCTTGGCATCGTTCACTCAATGGCTCATAAAACAGGTGCAGTTTTCAGCGGCGATCATATTATCCACGGCTGTGCAAATGCTATGTATCTCCCTAAGGTAATCAAGTATAATTCAAAAAATGAAGAGGCAGCAAAGCGTTATGCCGAAATCGCAGAATTCATCGGTCTCAGCGGCAATACAACAGATGAGCTTGTTGACGCACTCATTGCTGAGCTTCGCTCCATGAACGATCAGCTTGATATTCCTCAGGCAATTAAATTCTATGGTGCAGGCGGCGTTAAGTCTGAAACAAGCGTAATTGATGAAAAGGAATTTTTAGATAAGCTCCCTGAAATCGCTAAAAACGCTATTGGTGATGCATGCACAGGTTCAAATCCGCGTCAGCCGGACCAGGAGGAAATGGAAAAACTCCTCAAGGCATGCTATTATGACCTTGAAATTGATTTCTGATTATTTTACATTATAAAATAAAAGTGCTTTTACATGTGTAAAAGCACTTTTTTTATTCCTTCGGTCCGATCTCATGACTTTTTATGATCATCCTGATCGTACGGTAAAGATACGGCTTCAGCTTATCCGGCTCAACAGGTTCTCCATAAAGTATAGAAGAATATACCGTTGAGCTTACAAGCTCAACTATCATAAACAGCATAAGCTCCGGATTATCAAAAGTTACGGGAGCATCCTCGATCATCTTTTCATAAACATACTTAAAATTTATATCGTCACTTTCCGGAGATGTAAGGGCATTTTTAAATATGCCCCAGCTCAGATTCTTTGAAATAAATCCGAGAAGTTTCGGATTTTTCTGAAACTGATTAATTATATTGTCGATAATAAAAATGATCTTATCTTCAAAATCAAGATTTTCTTTATCATCCATTGTTTCAACAGCGGATTTGAATATAAGACTTGCCTGATGTGAAATAAGCTTGTTTTTAAGATCGTATTTGTCCTTGAAATAAAGATAAAATGTTCCTTTGGCAACACCGGCTTTCTCAACAATTTCTGATATGGATGTTTTGCTGACACCCTTATCCGTGAAAATAGCAAATGCGGTATTAAGCAGGGATTCTCGCTTTTGTTTTTTGTTCATATCCAGTTTACCCATAAAATTTCACCGCCTTAAAACTAATATAAATAAAATCCGTCTTTAAATGTCAATAACATTATATTATAATTCACATTTCTTGTCAACTCCACAAAGTGACTAATAGTCATTTTATGGAGTTGTTGTCTTATATACACTTTTCACAAAAATATGACTTTTGGTCATTTTTTATCAAAATAGCCTTGACTTTACGTATAATGCGATTGTATAATATAGTTGCAAATCAAAAATGACTATTAGTCATATTTTCTTCTGAAAGGTTGTGATAACTTGATTAAATTCGGAAAATGGGTGGTAAAGCACAAAAGCATTATTCTGATAATCAGTATACTGCTTCTGATACCATCTCTTATTGGAATAATAAACACAAGAATCAACTATGATATTCTTTCTTATCTTCCGAAGGATATCGAGACAATGAAGGGTCAGGATGTTCTGCTTGACGAATTCGGAAAAGGCGGATTCTCGATGGTCATGATCGAAGGAATGTCTGACAAGGACGTAGCCGAGACCAAAAAAAAGATTGAAGAAGTCGATCATGTAGCAGACGTTGTGTGGTATGATACCATTGCCGACATAAGCATACCAAAAGAAATTCTTCCTGAAGATCTGTACGATTTCTTCAATTCGGATGACTCCACTCTTATGGCGGTTTTTTTCGATAATACAACGTCCTCCGATGAGACAATGAACGCCATAGAAGAAATGAGAACAATTGCAAAAAAGCAGTGCTTTATAAGCGGAATGTCCGCAGTAGTTCTGGATATAAAGAACCTTTCCAACAAAGAATCTTTAATGTATGTTGTGATTGCCGTGTTGCTTATTAGCATTGTGCTCATGATCACAATGGATTCATTTCTTGTTCCGCTATTCTTTATGCTCAGTATAGGAATGGCGATACTGTACAACCTGGGAACAAACTTTTTCAAAGGAGAAATTTCTTTTATAACACAGGCACTGACCGCAGTTCTCCAGCTGGGCGTGACCATGGATTATTCCATATTCCTGTGGCACAGCTATGAAGAAAATCAGATTCGCTTTCCCGGAGACAAAAACAGAGCTATGGCTCATGCCATTTCAAATACTGTCTCCTCCGTTGTAGGAAGTTCGATTACAACGATAGCAGGATTTCTTGCAATGTGCTTTATGAGCTTTACTCTTGGTCTTGACTTAGGCATAGTAATGGCAAAGGGAGTTGTTTTCGGAGTTATAGGCTGCGTAACAATCCTTCCTTCGTTTATCCTTATATTTGATAAAGCTATCGAAAAAACAAAGCACAGAGATATTCTTCCCTCAATGAAGCGTCTGTCTTCATTTGTTGTAAAGCGCTCATGGATATTCCTCATAGTTTTTTTCGCAGTTCTTTTCCCGGCACTTTACGGCTACACACATTATGATGTGTATTACAATCTGGATTCGACACTTCCGGAGGATCTGGACAGCATCGTTGCCAACGCCAAGCTTTCAGAAGAATTCAACATGAATTCCACCCATATGCTTCTGATTGATTCAAATCTGTCGGCAAAGGACGTTGACAGCATGACGGCTGAAATGAATGAGGTTGACGGCGTAAGCTTTTCACTGGGATTCAATTCACTGGTAGGACCCTCCATTCCAGAGGAGATAATTCCTGAATCAGTTTCATCAATTCTCAAAAATGATAACTGGCAGTTAATCCTCATTGGTTCTGAATACAAAACCGCATCAGACGAAGTAAATAAGCAGATATCAGAGCTCAATGAAATCGCAAAAAAATACGATGATGACGGTATGATAATAGGCGAAGCTCCCGCAACAAAAGACCTTATTGAAATAACCGACAAGGATTTCAAAACAGTAAGTGTTGTTTCGATCAGCGTTATTTTCATCATTATTGCCTGCGTACTCAAATCCGTTTCCCTTCCTGTTATTTTGGTTGCTGTCATTGAACTTGCAATATTCATAAATATGGGAATTCCTGCTTATACACACACTTCCCTGCCGTTTATCGCGTCGATCGTCATAGGTACGATACAGCTGGGCGCAACCGTTGACTACGCTATCCTGATGACAACAAGGTATAAAAAAGAAAGACGAAACGGTGCAGACAAAAAGACATCCATAGAAACTGCACTTTCCTCATCGATCAAATCCATTATCGTAAGCGCTCTCGGCTTCTTTGCAGCAACATTCGGCGTAGGAGTTTACTCAAGCATAGATATGATCTCTTCCCTGTGCAATCTTATGGCAAGAGGAGCTATTATAAGTATGCTGACAGTAATATTCATACTTCCGTCAATGTTTGTTGTATTTGATAAACTTATCTGTAATACATCCATCGGATTCAGACCCGGTAAAAATCATAAATAATAATTTCGCCGTATCTTGCGGCAGACTGGAGATAATTATGAAAAAGTTGAATAAATTTCTTGCAGGAATAATGGCTGTGATGATCGCAGCTGCAAATGCGGGAATCTGCGTATCAGCTGAAAACAAATCATCAGACAGCGGATCAGACTACAAGGATGAGACAGTTTACATCGTAGCTGATCCGGATGGTTCAGAAAGCAAAATCATTGTCAGTGACTGGCTGAAAAACAAATCCGGTTCTGACAGTATCAGTGACATTTCTGATCTGGAAGGCATAGAAAATGTCAAAGGGGACGAAACATTTACTCAGAGCGGCAATAACGTTTCGTGGGCTGCATCAGGTGAAGACATATACTACAAGGGAACAAGCAGCAGACAGCTTCCTGTAAGTGTCAAAGTAACCTATTATCTTGACAACAAGGAAATTTCTCCGGATGAGCTTGCCGGAAAAAGCGGAAAGGTCAGGATCAGATATGATTATACGAACAACAGCAAAAAAACGGTAAAAATCAACGGCAAAAATCATGAAATATACACCCCTTTCGTAATGGTAAGTGCAGTGATCCTCGACAGTCAGAAGTTCAGCAATGTTGAGGTAACAAACGGAAAAACGATCTCTGACGGCAACAGGATATTTGCTGCCGGAACTGCACTTCCCGGAGTTTCCGAAAGTCTCGGCATTGACAAAAAGGAAACCGGTATTGAACTTCCCGAATATTTCGAGATCACAGCCGACGTTGCCGATTTCTCACTCGGCACATCATTCACTGTTGCATACAACGAAATTTTCTCTGAACTTGACTTAAACGATACGGACGATATTAAGGAAGTCGGAGATAAACTAAAGGATATCGGCGATTCGGTCAATAAACTGGCAGATGGTTCAAAGGCTCTTTACGACGGTATCGTCAGGCTCTCTGACGGTTCCGACACCCTTTCAGACGGAATAGACCGCCTCAGTGACGGATCATACCAGCTTTACCTCGGTGCTGGAGAGCTTGCAGACGGCACTTCACAGATCACAGACGGAGCGTATACCCTTTATACCGGCATTTCGTCCCTTTCAGACGGTATTGCAGAAGCAAAAAAGGGTTCGTCAGCTCTTGTTTCGGGCACACAGCAGCTGAAAGAAGGCTTTGACCCGCTTCTTGACGGTGCAAACTCACTTTCCGACGGTGCTTCAGGCTTGCTTGAGGGCACGAAAAAGCTCCAGAGCGGCGCAGAAACTCTTACAAGCGGCGCCAGACAGCTTCTTGACGGCTCCGGCACTCTTGCCGATTCAACTGCACAGCTTTCAGCCGGTATCACAAATGCCAAATCCGGATTTGAAGCACTTCATGAGGGAATAAAGTCTGTTGACAATGGTGCCGACCAGCTTATTGACGGCTCCGCTCAGCTTGAAGCAGGCGCAGGCGCATTATCAGACGGTCTTGAACAGGCAGGCGAAAGTCTTGACACAACTATTGAATACAATAAGCAGGTTCTGGAGGGCCTCAGAGCAGTGTATGCACAAATGCCGTCCGACAGCATCGCTGCTATGATTGATACGCTGGAACAGACAATCGCAGGTCAGGAACAGATCTCATCATCTATGAAGGACGGAGGACAGCTTGGCAGCAGCGCAGATGCACTTGAAGAAGGGGCTGCTTCTCTTGGAGACGGAATCGATGCACTCAAAACAGGCACATCATCTCTCAGCTCAGGAGCTGACGAGCTTTCGGCAGGATTAAATACACTTGATGAATCAGCAAAGCTTATAAGTGACGGCGCAGCTGCACTTTACGAATCAATTTCAGTTCTTTGCAGCGGT
Source organism: Porcipelethomonas sp. (assembly GCA_051881915.1). Taxonomy (GTDB): domain Bacteria; phylum Bacillota; class Clostridia; order Oscillospirales; family Ruminococcaceae; genus Porcipelethomonas. The sequence goes on from JBJEQV010000022.1 coordinate 43,539, forward strand.
GCTGACGATCTTTTTGATGGAACCAATACACTCGCATCTGCAAACAAAAGCATGCAGAGCGGTTCAAAACAGCTGAGAGACGGTATCAAAACAGCTTCAGACGGAGTTGACGCTGTTTCCGACGGTGTATGTGCACTTGACTCGGGTCTTGATGCTCTTTCAGCAGGAAGCTCGGCGCTGTTAACCGGTTCTGAAACGCTTTACAGATCAATGCTCACACTTAAAAACGGCTCTGATACTCTGTATGACGGTTCGGGAGAGCTTAAAGATGGCATATCATCTCTCAGCAGCGGCTCAGAGGAGCTTATTGACGGTGTAAAACAGCTTGAATCCGGTTCAAAGGATCTTAGTGACGGTATGACAAAGTTCAGGAAAGAAGCTGTTGATAAGATAACGGATATTTACGAAAATGATATCAGGGAACTTGTCGATATACTTAGCGAGCTTTCAGATTCCGCAAAGGAGTACAACAACTATTCGGGAATAAACAGCGATATGAACGGAAACGTCAAGTTTATTTACACCATTGAGGGCATAGAGTCCGAAGAATAACGCTTACATCTAATCCATTATATATCTGAAAAAGGGAAGTCTTATACATGGCTTCCCTTTTTCGTACTGTTGGCATTATACAAAAAATCCGGCACCTGCTTTATGCAGACACCGGACATTTCAATTACGATATTATATTTTCACTTCTTTTGAAACCGACTATAACTTTTTATTCCGTGTAAGCTGATCCCGGAAATTAATCTTTAGTTATCGTCATCACCCTGAAGGGCGTCAAAACCTGTTTCACCGGTTCTGATCTTAACAGCATTTTCAACATCAAAGATAAAGATCTTGCCGTCACCGATATTGCCTGTGTAAAGAGCCTTCTTAGCGGCATTTACAACGTCCTCAACAGGAACCTTGGAAACAACGACCTCGGCCTTTACCTTCGGACGAAGCTGAACATCTTCACGCTCAACACCTCTGTAATATGTTTTCTGGCCCTTCTGAGTACCATAACCCATTACATTTGTAATTGTGATACCCTTTACGCCGATCTCATTGAAGGCTGTCTGAAGAGCTTCAAGCTTTTCAGGCTTTAAGATAATTGAAAGCTTTGTGATCTTCGGCAATCCGTCAGAAACAGCTTTTGATGTAAGATCTGTAACAGGTACTGCCTTTGCTGCGGGTACAGCAGCAGCTGTTTTTGCTCCGGAAACAGAATATTTTTCAGGCACAGGCATAAAGTCTGCATAGCTTGAAGGAAGGTTGTGCTCTGTTGCGTCCAGACCGATGATTTCTTCTTCTCTTGAAGCTCTCAGTCCGATAGTAGCCTTGATTGCAAAGAATGTAATTGTAATTACAACTGCTGTCCATGCGGCAACAGCAACAACACCTGTACACTGCTTTCCGAGAAGCCCGAGACCGCCGCCGGCGAAAAGACCATCGTATGTATCATTGCCGGGAACTGAAGTTGTAGCAAAAAGACCTACTGCAACAGTACCCCAGATACCGTTCATCATATGAACTGCAACTGCACCGACCGGATCGTCAATGTGAAGCTTATGGTCAAGAAGCCATACGCCGAAAGGAACAAGCAGACCTGATACGATTCCTACAAAAACAGCGCCTGCTGCGTCAATAACATCGCATCCTGCCGTTATTCCTACAAGACCTGCAAGAGATGCGTTAAGACACATTGAAACATCGGGCTTTCCGTATTTGATCCACGTAAATACCATACATGTGACAGTTGCTATTGCAGGAGCAATTGTAGTTGTAACGAAGATAGAACCAAGCTGTCCGAGGGAAGTTGCGGCAGCGCCGTTGAATCGGTACCATCCGAACCAGAGAATAAAACATCCCAGTGCGCCGAGAGTGAGAGAATGTCCCGGAATTGCACGAACCTTTATAACCTTGCCCTTGTCATCAGTCTTGAATTTTCCGATACGGGGTCCGAGGATCTTTGCGCCGATAAGAGCTGACACACCGCCTACCATGTGAATAGCACATGAACCGGCAAAGTCATGGAAGCCCCACTGTGAAAGCCAGCCGTTGCCCCAGATCCAGTGCGCTTCGATAGGATAAATCAAAGCGGAAATAACTCCTGAATAAACACAATACGAAATGAACTTTGTTCTCTCAGCCATAGCACCGGAAACGATCGTTGCTGTTGTCGCACAGAAAACAAGATTGAATACGAATCCTGACCAGTCAAAATTCTCATAGTTTGTGATAATATCAAATCCGGGCTTTCCGATCAGACCTGCAACGTCCTCACCGAGCAGAAGTCCGTAGCCAATAAGAATAAATACTACTGTACCAATACAAAAATCCATCAGGTTTTTCATTATGATATTGCCGGCATTCTTTGCTCTGGTAAAGCCTGTCTCAACCATTGCAAATCCACACTGCATAAAGAATACTAATGCGGCGCCGATAAGAAACCATACGCCATATAGTTCATCCATATAAATCATCCTCCAAATACTTTTTTGACATGCTTGCCGGCAAATGCAAAAAAGGTGCTGAAAAAGACATCCGAATCCGGATCATCTTTCTCAGCACCTTTGCTGTCTATGCATTTAGTATATACCATATCTTTGTAAATGTCAATAGATTTATAAGTAAATAAATCCATATATTTTTTATTTTATTTTATAAATTTTGCACAAACTTCATTTTTTTAAGAATATGTGCCGTCAAACAAAACTTTATTTAATTTCATGGGCATTTTTCTCAGAAATCCGCCCGTACAATCTGCTTCATAAACCTTTTTGACGGCTTCATCAGTCATCTTTAAAAGCTCGCCGCTCTTTACAAAGCATATAAAATGTTGTATAATAAATAAATAATATTATGAACGGAGTGTCTGATTATGAACTATTCTCCTAAAGAAATTTTAAGCTTTGTCGAAGAGAATGATGTTAAATTTATAAGGCTGACTTTCACTGATATTTACGGTAATCTGAAAAATATCGCAATTATGCCTGATGAACTTTCCCGTGCATTTGAACACGGAATACCGTTTGACGCAACGACCCTTGCAGGATGTCATTCCGATCTTCTTCTTGTTCCGGATATCTCTACCTTATCCGTGCTTCCATGGAGACCTAAATCGGGACGTGTTATAAGATTTTTCTGCAATATAATCTGTACCGACGGAACTCCTTATAAAGGAGATCTGAGAAACGAGCTCAATTCCTTTGTATCTGAAATGAAAAGCGAAGGATACAGCTGCGAGATCGGTACAAAATGTGAATTCTATCTTTTCAACACAGATGATGAAGGCGAACCGACAAAAGCGCCTCACGATCATGCCGGATATCTTGATATTGCACCTCTGGACAAATGTGAAAATGTAAGACGTGAAATATGCCTTTCCCTTGAAGAAATGGGCTTTAACCCGCAGAGTTCACGTCACACTCACGGTCCCGGTCAGAATGAAATAGATTTCAAAAAAAGCGATCCTCTTACCGCTGCCGACAATATGGTTTATTACAAGACCGTCGTTAAAAATATCGCTGCTCAGAACGGACTTTTTGCGTCATTTATGCCAAAACCGATCTCAAATCAGTTCGGAAGCGGACTGCATATCGGCATAGCTGTAAATCATAACGGAGAACCGATCTTCTCCAGATCCTTTGAAGATTATACGGAAGAAGGAAGCAGTTTTATTGCCGGAATACTTAACAGAATAAAGGAAATCACATGCTTTTTAAACCCGATCACAAATTCATATAAGCGCCTGGGAGAAAACTTCGCCCCGAAATACGTTAACTGGTCCTATGAAAACCGTTCCCAGCTTATCCGCGTTCCGTTTACAACAGGAAATCATCCGAGGATCGAGATCCGCTCTGCTGACGCAGTATGTAACCCTTATATTGTATTCAAGCTTCTTCTGGCAGCCGGCTTTGAGGGTATCAGAAACAAGCTTACTCTCAGCCGGGAAACCTTCAAGGACGCCGTAAATTCAAATTTTGATGAACTTCCATCAAATCTTGATGATGCTATTTCCCTTGCAAAGTCAAGTGATTTTGTCAGAGAAAACCTTTCACCTGAAATTTATGATGCTGTTTTCAGACATCTTACATATACCGTTACAAAATACGATATGGCGGAAGATAAGCAGGAATTTGAGGATGAATTCTATTTTAAAATTATTTAAAGGTTGTGGGATCTTATGAACAAAGTGCTTCTGGCTTCCGGGTCTGATAAGGGCATAGGGCTGCTTTCCCAGCTTCTGAAATCCTCCGGATTCACACAGATCACAAATACGGCAAGCGGAAACGATGCACGAAGATGTATTGACCAGACTGAGTATGACCTTGTTGTGATCAATACTCCTCTTTCCGATGAATTCGGTCATGAACTGTCAATGAAAGTTTCTGAATCTTCAAATTCCGGAATTATTCTGATATGCAAGTCAGATATTGCAGACGACGTTTCCGATAAACTAAGCTGCTATGGAGTCTGCGTGATTTCAAAGCCGGTAAACAAGGCAGTGTTTCACCAGACGCTGAAGCTTGTTTCCGCAACACGTTCGAGAATTCTCGGTCTTCAGAACGAAAACTTCAAGCTTCAGACCAAAATCGAAGAGATCCGTCTTGTAAACCGTGCCAAATGCGCGCTTATCCAGTATCTTAAATTTTCCGAGCCTCAGGCTCACAGATACATTGAAAAACAGGCTATGGACACGCGTTCCACACGAAAGGAGGTCGCACAGCGGATTCTTTCAACGTATGAAACCTGAAATCACTATAAATAAAAACAGTCCGTGAAGAAAAACTTCACGGACTGTTTTTGGTAGTCCTGCAATCTGATAAGAACCTACCTGTCCATACTCAAATAATCTGAATATATTCTTTCTGACACAAAGAAAATGTAAATTCAAAACTTACTCATATCTCAGTGCGTCAATAGGATTGAGATTTGCTGCCTTAACAGATGGTATAAGACCAAAAACGATTCCAACAACCATTGAAAACGCAACCGAAACTGCTATCGCAAGTCCGCTTACAGCAACAGGAACATCCGCAAATTTTGATATTATCTGTGCAAGTCCTATTCCGGCGCCCACACCGATAAGTCCTCCTATGCTGGTAAGTACCGAGGCTTCTGTAAGAAACTGTGCAAGAATCCTTCTTTTCCTTGCTCCGAGTGCCTTTTTCAGTCCGATCTCCCTTGTTCTTTCCGTAACGGAAACAAGCATTATATTCATAACGCCGATACCGCCTACAAGCAGCGAAATACTTGCGATCCAGATAAGCATTTTATTTGTTGACGAGCTCAGATCCTGCATGGATTTTGCCTGTTCCAGAAGACTCTCGCTCTTATATTTGACATTGCTCTCACTGTCAGCATAGATCCCTTCATTAAGAATATCTGCTGCTTTTTTTCCGGCAGCAGTCATGCTGTCAGTATCCTTTGCCCTTGCTGTACAATTCTGCGGCTCATCATACTTGAATGAAACAGGCCATGAACGGGTCGGAATAAAGATCTGTCCGCTTGAATCGGTTTTATAAGTATAATAATCCTCAATTGAGTTTATAACCGGTTCAAACTTGCTGCTTTTCACCGCAACACCTATTACAGTAAACGGTTCACCATTAATATCAATGCATTTCCCTACCGGATCCTCACCCTCAAAAAGGCTTTTTACAGCTGCTGTATCAATAACAGCAGTTTTTCTGTTGTCATTGTAATCCCTGTCGGAAAATCCCTTGCCCGATTTGATCCTGTATCCCATAACGCTGAAATAATCTTCATCAATACCTAAAACATTACCGCCTGCCAGCTGATTATCCAGATAAAAAATGGTATCACAGTACTGTCTCTGCCTGTAAAGAGTCACAGCGTCAATCTCATCAAGATTTTCTATCCTTTCCTTAACATCATCTGAAATTACAGGAACACCGTAAGGCACCGGCTGATACCCGAAATCAAAGGTACCGTCTCCCTGATAAAGCTGAATATTTACCGTATTGTTTCCCGCACCGATAAGATTGTTCTTGATCTGTTCGTTTGTTCCCTTAATTGTAGAAACAATTGCAATTATCGCGGCAATACCGATAATAATACCCAGCATTGTTAACAATGAACGTATCTTATGGGAAAATATCCCTTTAAACGACAATCTGATATTCTCAAACATTTTTCTGCCTCCTTACCACTGAATCTCATCAGTTTCACGGGTTTTTATGCCCTCTCTGATGTTTTTTCCGTAAGGGAAGCATATTTTATCATCCTGTGTCAGTCCGCCCTTGATTTCGATCTCACTGCCGTAGATTATCTTTCCTGTCTTTATATACTGCTTTTCAAGTCTTCCGTTCTCTCCGGCTTTCATGACATAATATTGTCCGTCTTCTTCCCTTGTATAATGCACCGGTATATAAAAAGTATCGCCAAGTTCTGTTTTCGGAACAGTAACGCCTACCCAGTCACCCACATTGAATCCTTCGGTCTCTCCCAGCACGCTTGCATTAAAGGTATAAGTGCTGCTGTTGGGATTGCTGCCCCAGTTATAATAATCGGTAACAGGAGTCATGTCAATTGATGTGACCTCAGCTTCGGTATATCCGCCTGTTTCATAAGACATCACATTCACAACTGATCCGATTGAAATGTCATCAAGATTCAGCTCACCGATATTCACTTTGATATTCAGTCCCTCACTGCCCTGTATTACAACCATGGCAGAGTCTGTATTTTCCGGATCTGTGCCGTCGTTTACCGAAGTAACAACACCATCTATACGGCTTACAGCCTGACCGTCTTCTTTTTTAGCAGCTGCCTGACGGTATGCAATGTCCGCCGATTTTTTATCAAGCTCCAGTGTTTTAAGCTCCGCCTGCTTATCAGAGATCATTTTTGCAATTTCTGCTTTTGAGTACAGATAATCGTCTGAACCCGGAGTTATAAAGCTCTGTTCATATTCCTCCTGTGAATATTCATACGAAAAGTCATCATAGTAATCTTCAGGAATTTCCTCCTGTGCGGCAAAAGCTCTGAAAACCCCGTATATACTGCCAGAATAGTCAACGCTTACATTTCCTGTGCCGTCAGCCTCAACATTTGCTCCGACTGTCCAGTCCTCAGTCTGCCCGGGCTGAATCTTCACACCGTTTACTCCCCACATATAGATCAGTGTATTGTTTTCATAAATATCAAAGTCCGCAAACAAGCCGTTTTCAGCCATAAAATTCAGAAATGAGGCTGAAACAACAGTTTCGCTGCTGCAATTAAAAACATAGGGGTCTTCCTGAGTACCTTTTCCTGATACAGCTGAAGAAGCGTCATCAATGCGCTTTGCTGTTGAGATCTGGGGCTTTTCAGGCATCGTCGGTTCAGGAGGCTGGGTAGGCTCCGGCATCGGAGGTATAGCCTCGGACGGCTTTAAATTCTGAAGCCTTGCAATTTCTCTGTTAGCCTGCTTAATATTGTCCTCTGCCACTGCAAGATTATTTTCCTTCTGCCTCAGATCAAGCTCAAGAAGCGTTATGTCGTACTTAACAACAGGTGTCCCCTTTTTTACAACGTCCCCTTCTTTAACAAGAATTTCCTCCACAAGCATGGACTCATCCTGCATTATTTTCTGAACATCTCCGGAACTGACAGTCCCCTCCAGCTGAAGCTCATCACCCCAGTAGCTGTCCGTCATATAACTTACAGGCACTACATCTGCGACAGCCTTATTCTTCTTGCGCGCATCATTGATCTTATATCCGCCGAAGGTTCCTCCTGCCGCAACAGCGACACAAGAAACAGCTATGATGATTTTTCCTGTTGTTTTCATGCCGTTTCACCTCCGTTATCGGGAGAGATCTCTCCGTCTCTGATAAGCATTATCCGCTTTGCGTATTCAGCAATTTCGCGCTCATGGGTGATCATTACTATTGTAACACCTTCATTATTCAGGCTGCTGAAAATCTCCATAATCTGTTCACCCGATTTGGTATCAAGGGCACCCGTAGGTTCATCTGCAAGAAGCAGTCTTGGCTTATTCACAATTGCCCTCGCAATTGCAACTCTCTGCTTCTGACCGCCTGAAAGCTGGGTGGGTTTAAAGTTTATTCTTTCCTCAAGACCAACTTTGATAAGAGCCTGTTTTGCAAGCTCTCTGCGCTCCTTCTTCTTCAGTCCTGCATACAGAAGAGGAAGCTCCACATTTTCAAGCGCAGACTGACGCGGAAGCAAATTGAAGTTCTGAAAAACAAATCCGATCTTGCCGTTGCGTATCTCCGACAGTTCCTTGTCGCTGCATCCGGAAATATCCTTCCCGTCAAACATGAAGGTTCCTGATGTCTGTTTGTCGAGACATCCGATAATATTCATAAGAGTGGATTTTCCGGAACCCGACGGTCCCATTATCGCAACATATTCTCCTTCACTGACCTGAAACTGTATATCTTTAAGAACGGGAACGGCGTCCTTTCCCTGCATATAGTCCTTATAAATTCCCTGCATATCAAGAATCATTCAGACACCGCCTTTTCATCTTCCGAGATCATATCCTCATCGATCATATCCTCATCGATAATTTCTCCGTCGGCATATCCGTCATCCACAAAAACTTCTCCGTCCCCTGCATAAATGTCATCTTCATAAACCATACCATCATCGTAGATCATATCGTCATCAAACATCATTGCGTCATCTCCGGCTTCTCCCCCGTCCGGGATATCATCATAATACATATCAGATCCGCCGTCTTCAAAGTCAATATCATTTATATCAGTTGAAGTCTTCATACCCTCCTCATAATCATCGGCAGGATATGAAATAAGGTCACTGTCTTTAAGACCGGAAACGATCTCACTGTCACCGTTCATTTCGTCTCTCTGACCGATCTCGACATATCTTTTTTCAAGTCTTCCATCCTTGTCGGCCGCCCATACATAAGGCTTTTCGCCGTCAATATCCACCACATAATCATCGTAAAGCCAGATACCGCTCTTATCAGCCACTTCACTTTGTCCGTAATCAATTTCGATCAGAACATGCTGTCCGAGCATAAGACCGTCTGTGCTCTCGGGGTCAATATAAAAAGCATAATTTGAGGACATTGCTTCTGTATCCCCGTCACCATAATACATATAATTGTTATTTGCTTCCGGCTCATTTTCGATTTCAGAAACTGTTCCCTTCCATGAAACGGAATCATCTGTCCTTGAAATTATAATAACAGAATCCCCCTGCATTACTGACCCCATATTCTGCTCATTGATTCTTCCTTTAATGCGAAAATCTCCGTTGTTGACAATTGTCATAATAACGTCAGTGGCATTTTCCTGCATTTCCTCAGTTGTTTTAATGGCCTTGACAGTTCCGGATATCTCAGCAGTTACAGTCGCATTTTCAATGGAATTTTTCAGCTTTTCAAGAGATATATTTTTCACCTTTATGTCATACTGAGTCTTGTCTATATCCGTCTGAAGCGACTGGATCTGTGTCGTATAGGAAACCTGAGCGTCAGCTCCTGCATTTTTCTTTTCAGACTCCAGTTCCTTTATCTGCCTGTTTGTGGAATCAATTTCATTCTGCATACGCTCGATCTCGACCTGTCCTTCTTCAAGCTCAAGCTTCATTGCTTCCACATCATAGCTGAAAAGCTCGTCTCCTGCTTCGACAACATCCCCCTCGCTTACCATAACATCCTTGATGATCTTATCGGAATCAACTTTTATCTCCAGTGCCTTCTGAGATTCCACAACGCCCGAAAATCTGTTTTCCGATACCAGAAATGCCGCAGTATTACAGTCGGACACAGCTGTAACATAAGCTGTACCGAGACTTTCGTCAACCTTGCTGCTATTCCATATTATGACGCTTCCTGCAATTATTGCAGTAACCGCCGCAGCTGCAACAGCTCCGGCAATTATTTTTTTCTTTTTTGTCATGTTATTCCTCCCGAATGTCTTTTGTCTTATTTTTTTACATTTAAGCTATAACTGTATTATATCATTTAATACACCCACTGTCAATACATAGTATAAAAAAGTATTTCAATTCATATTTTATGATTTTTGTCTGTACATATACAAAAACAGCAGCCTTAAAAGACTGCTGCCTGATAATATTTATTCTGCCAGAGGTGCCAGCGGTTCGATAAAATTTCTTGCGACATAATAGACCGTAACGATACCGATAACCACAAGCCAGAATGCCAGCTTCCTCGGAAGAAGCTTCACCTTTTTCCCGAAAATGTCCAGCAGCAGTTCAATATAAAGAACTGCCAGCAGAAACAAAAGCAATACAGGAGTAATATTATTGTGTAGGGCTGTTAATATATCCCCCCGCATAAGTGCTCTTACACATCTCGTATTTCCGCATGCGGGACAATGATATCCTGTTGCAACAAAAAAAATACATTTGGGAAATGTCTCTGATATTTTAAAAATCCATTCCCTGAATATAAGCAAAAGCACAGCCGCAGCAGGTGCTGCGGCAGCTATTGTGATTTTAAAACTTTTTTTCATGAATTATGATTAGAAATCAAAAGCATCCAGACCAAGTTCAGACAGAATTGCACCGCCGACAACTAAGCAAATAACTGCGAATGCAAGTGAAATAATGCTGAGTACGAGACCTGTGATAGCCATGCCCTTGCCACTGTTCTTCTTGATACCGATTGCACCGAGAATAAGTCCTACAAGGCCGCATGGGAAAGCAAGGTAATAGAAGCAGCATGAAAGGATAATTGAAAGAATACCAAGTACCATTGATGCTACACCGAGACCAACGCTCTTCTTAGGCTCCTGAGGAACCATGCCATTGTTCTGAATCTGATTGTTGTTCATCTCATCCATTATATAAATCTCCTTTAATAAATATGTGATTGCACAGTAAAATATACTGCAAGATAATTATACAATATTCGTCGGTTTTTGTCAACTTTTGATTTTTCAAAAAAATACATTTTTTATTTTTTCTTGTAATTTATACAAAATAAACCTCCTGAATAGTGCACTTTAGCTAATACAGCCCGTATCATTTTACAATATTGAAATCTTTCCCGAAAAGTGTTAAAATTATTTTATTAAAAGTGCCTTCCTGCTTTGCAGCATCAACAAAAACACGTATGAGATCTGCATGAGAGCATAAAACTCACGGGCTGCGTGATCTCAAAAACATTGAAAGCAGATTAATACTGAAATAAAGCATTTTCAAAAAGGAGCTGACTTAAAATGCAGACTGAATTTTCAAGAACCGAGCTGATACTCGGAAATGACGCAATGAAAAAACTTTCATCAGCAAGAGTCGCCGTATTCGGAATAGGCGGAGTAGGCGGATATACGGTGGAAGCCCTTGCAAGAAGCGGCGTAGGAAACCTGGACATCATAGACGATGACAAGATCTGTATTACAAACATTAACAGACAGATCTATGCTCTGCGCAGCACTCTTGGACAATATAAGGTAGACGCCGCAAAGGAGCGTATCCTTGACATCAATCCTGAATGCACAGTAAGGGAATACAAAATGTTCTACACTCCCGAAACCTCATCTCAGTTTGATTTTTCCGTATATGACTATATTGTTGATGCTATTGATACAGTAACAGGCAAAATAGAAATCGTTGAACAGGCAAACAAATGCGGCACGCCTGTCATATGCTCCATGGGCGCCGGAAACAAGCTTGATCCGACTGCGTTTGAAGTAACGGACATTTATAAAACATCCGTCTGTCCTCTTGCCAAGGTAATGCGGTATGAGCTCAGGCGCAGGGGCATAAAAAAGCTTAAAGTCGTTTATTCCAGGGAGACGCCGCTACCCCCTGCCGAAAATTTATCTGCGGAATGTGCTTCTCTTACCGAAGCCGAACAGCAGTCCGCACACCGAAGACGAATTCCCGGAAGCAACGCTTTTGTACCGTCCGCAGCGGGGCTTATTATTGCGGGCGAAGTCATAAAGGACATCATAAAATAAACGTCAGAATCAGTCTTCCTCTGAGGTTCGAACGGAGATCTGCCAGTAAAATCCAACGACTTTTGAATTAAAACTATTATTTTTTCATTTCATACCCAAAAGTAATACCACTCATACCATAACACATATTTTTCCGGAGTAATATGCTATAATAATGCAAAGAAAATTATACCTTTTCATAAAAATGTTAACTTATACAAATAAAAATTCTGACATTATCAGTTAGGGATACTGCGGTATTGGAACACCTGCAGTATCTGTAAAAGCAATCAGTCTGCCGACAAAAAGACATTCTGACTGGCTGACTCTCCATATATGTCTGCCGTGAATATATTAACCTGTGTCCACGGCAGACGCCATTTTTAAATTGTATATCACTGACCTGAGGGGGGATATAACAGAATTATATAACGAGCCGAAAGGAGATGGTCTGAAAATCATTAGTATTTTAAATGTAAATCATGAATAATTTTAAATTGAAAGGATGATCATTATGAAATTAAGAAAATTTATAAGTGTAATTGCATCTATGGCCATTCTGAGTTCACTGCCTGTATGCGGCGGATTTTCTGTGAGTGCTGAACAGCCTGAAACAAGAGCATATTCTCTTTCCGAGCTTATGGAAATGACAGATGAAGAATTTCTTTCACTGGGAACACCCGAATGGACGTATTCATATTACAAATTCATGAATGCCGAATACCTGTACAACACATTAAGCGGATATGAAGGTAGATTTAATATGCCGAATGGAGGGCTGATAGAATTTAAATATCAGGCTAATCTGACCGAAGATAAAATAGCAGCCCTTCTGGGAGATACAGTTAAATACAGTGTCACAAGCCCAATATATCCGCCGGATTCAGAAGGACCGTATTTTGACGAAAACGGCTACCGATTAAATTCCACTCTGACATATTATTTTCCTGATTACACTAATTTAACTGATGAAAACCATATGGATGTTGCCAAAATTTATTATTGTCTTTCACAGGTAATGATTTTTTACAGAACATTAACTTCAGGCAGTGATGTTGATTACACAGTCCAGGGTGACGTTAACGTTGATATGACTCTTGATGTCTTCGACGCTATTTATATTGCCAAGGATTCAGTGGGACAAATCAGATTCACTGACTTGCAGAAAAAAATCGGCGATATGAACAACGACGGTAATACCGACGTCTTCGACGCTATCGCTATCGCTAAAGATACTGTAAAGTAATGCTTTCTGTTCTGCCGATTTAGAACAGCAAAGTGACTATACAAAAATATAGGAGGAATAATTATGAAAAAATTTTTAAGCGTTATAACCGGCGCAATAATGGCAATTTCGGCATTTTCTACTGTAAATATAAGTGCAGAAGATACATCTGAAAAACTTGAAGAAAAATACTATACTCTTGAACAGCTCATAGAAATGCCAGATGAAGAATTTCTGGCATTAGGCGGTTCAGTGTATTCATATTACCATCTTGATGCGGAATTCATGTATCAATATGTAGATAATTTCAAAGCAGGTTACTTTTTTATGCCGCTAAACGGACTGCAATTTTTCGGATATCAGGCAAATATTACCGAAGATAAAATAGCAGAGCTGCTGGGCGATTCAGTAAAGTACGAAGTAGAAAGTCCGATCTTTCCGTCAATTAACGGAAGCGAAGAAGGCTCCTACCTTGATCTTACAAATTATCTGAAATATACTTTCCCTGATTATACCGGAAACACAGACGAAGATATAATGATGCGTGCTAAAATTGCGTACTGCATTACACAGGTTATGCATTTTTATACAGAACATTACGGTACAGGTGGAACAGATGAAAAGACTACAACAGTCCAGGGTGACGTTAACGTTGATATGACTCTTGATGTCTTCGACGCTATTTATATTGCCAAGGATTCAGTGGGACAAATCAGATTCACTGACTTGCAGAAAAAAATCGGCGATATGAACAACGACGGTAATACCGACGTCTTCGACGCTATCGCTATCGCTAAAGATACTGTAAAGTAATGCCTTTTACCCTGCTGCTTCCGGGCGGCAGGGTGATTTTATCAGCAGACGCTGACTATTTCATATAAGTTTCAGTTTTTTTATTTAATGTTTCAATAATAAAAACACTTTCTTTACGCCAGGTTATAAGAAAGTGTTTTTTTGTTATATAATAACAATTTTATTAAGGCTTTTTCAAGGTTTCTGTGATATATTATATTTCAGAGAGAAATAATTAGAAATTATTTCCTGAGGGCAATGCTTGACGATGACATTCGTCCTTAAAGTATTTAACAGTAAACTTGCTCTTGCTGTAAAATACCTGGAACCAATCACATAGGAATATCTTTTTCAGATCTGTCCTATGTGAAGAAGTTCTGAAACAATCATCGTTCAGAAATTTAAGGGAGGATTTAAAATGTATTTACAGCGCAAATTTGCTGGTATTATTGCGGGCATAGTTTCACTTGCCTGTCTTGCACAGCCCATGGCAGCTGTTACCGCAGAATCAACTGAAAGTTACAGTATGAATGTTTCTGTTAATCTTTCAGGGAAGAAAAAAGAAATAAGCCCGTATATTTATGGTATCAACCAATACGGAAACGTAAACAACTATAAGAATGTAACTGTCAATGCAGTTCGTCAGGGCGGTAACCGTTACACAGGCTACAACTGGGAAACAAACTGGTCAAATGCCGGAGAGGACTGGATAAACAGCTCAGACACAAACATCGGGGATCTTTCAGACGGTGCAGGATATGCAGCAAGAAAGCTTTCGGAGGAATGTTCAACATACGATATACCTTATAAAATAACAACACTCCAGATGGCAGGATATGTTGCTGCTGACAATCTTGGAGAGGTTACCGGAGCTGCTCCGTCTGACAGATGGAATGAGGTAATTTTCCGAAAAGGTAATGATTACCTGCTTGAACCTGATCTTACAGATAATGCAGTCTATATGGACGAATATGTTAATTATCTTGTTAAAACTCTGGGTGATTCAACCACTTCAACAGGTATTCAGGGATACAGCCTTGATAATGAACCGTTTTTATGGAATGACACACATCCTTATAATCATCCTGAAGAATGTACAGCAGATGAGCTCATTGAAAAATCTGTGGAGCTTGCAAAGGTTGTAAAGGAAATTGACCCTAACGCGGAAGTTTTCGGTCCGGCACTCTGGGGAATACTTCCCTGTATTCAGGCCGGAACATCTACCACCTATACTGATGCAAAGTGGGAAAGCATAAAGAACAATTATGACTGGTATCTGGATTACTATCTTGAAAGCATGGCAAATGCAGAAAAGACAGCGGGCACACGTCTTCTTGATGTTGTTGATGTTCATTATTACGCTCAGGACTGCTCCACTGATGACGGAAAGCTCCAGGCTGCAAGAAGCCTTTATGATGAAAGCTACGTTGAAAACAGCTGGCTTCAGCCATACTACGGAAAGTATTTTCCGCTTCTGCCAAATATCCAGAAATCTATTGACAAGTACTATCCGGGAACAAAAATTGCAATTTCCGAATATAACCTTGCTGATATTTCAAACGAAAAAACAACCGGTAAAAATGTAATTTCTGCTATTGCAGAAGCAGAAGCACTTGGTGCATTTGCTGAAAATGAAGTTTATTTTGCAACATACTGGGGAACACTTCCTGAATGTCCGTATGTTGAGTCTGCAATAAATCTGTATACAAACTATGACGGTGAAGGCTCCGCTTTCGGCAGCACACTTGTTGAAGCTGAAACAGAAGACCTTTCCAAATCGGCAGCCTTTGCAGCTATTGAAGGCAGTGATGATTCAAACGTTGACGTAATCCTTTCTAACAAAAACAAAACTGCTTCAGAAAATGCTGTGATAACAATTGACGGCTCATCGTCAGATTATAAGAGTGCTGTTGTTTACGCTGTATCCCAGGATCACAGCGACATACGCATCATCAATGTTCAGAATGATTTAAGCGGAAATAAAATCAGTGTTGAACTGCCTCCTCTCTCAGTTGCACATGTAGTGATTTCTGACCAGCCCACAGATAAGACAGAATACGTTGCTCCGGATATTACACAAAAGAAAACTGTTTATAATGTAAGCGACCTTGAAAAATCTGAAGACGGCGCATATTTGATTCCTCTCGGCGACAAGGCAAACCTCAAGGAGATCATATTCGGCGTAAGCTGCTACTCAACTGAGGGTTCATCATATTACAGCGGCGGCGGCGGACTTTGCTTCTCAGGTCTCGTTCCGGCTGACGGCGGAGAGGCTGTCTGGGGATTCAAAACTGTAAACTTCTCAAACGGTCAGAGCGAAATTGTTGTGCCGTTTGATGAATATTTTACCGATGCAAACAAGAATCAGATACAGGCATCTGTTACCGATGACGCAGCACAGTGGCAGGCTGACTGGTGGAAATTCTCCGAAAAACAGAAGGATGGTTCAGATGTAGTTGTAAATTATTCCACAGTTACACTTGTTTATGAATACAATAATGATGAGCCCGATAATCCCGTTGAAAAAATTGCGGGAGATGTAAATGCTGACGGAACTGTCAACGTAAATGACTTTACAATGCTTTCAAAGTGGCTTCTGAATATTGATGTTGAAATTGATTCTGACCTCTCAGATGTTAATTCCGACGGCAAATATAATATCTTTGATCTGGTTGCTCTGAAAAGGATCATTATCAGTCAGTCATAATATGTAATACCAGAATTATAAACTAAAAGCACGTCTGAAACAAGGCGTGCTTTTTCTTGCGAAATATGCTATAATATAAAAAAGGATGTGATAAAATGAGAATACTGATAGTTGAAGACGAAAAAGACCTTGCAATGATACTTTCTGAAACACTCACTATGGAAGGATACTATATTGACACAGCTTTTGACGGTGAAAGCGGTCTTGACAATGCATTGTCGGGTATTTATGATCTGATAATATTAGACATAATGCTGCCCAAAATGAACGGTATTCAGGTCCTGTCCGAAATACGCAGAAATAATATCAGTATACCTGTACTTCTGCTGACAGCAAAAGCAGAAATTGAGGATAAAGTAAGCGGTCTTGATAATGGTGCTGATGACTATCTGACCAAACCTTTTAATACAAAAGAACTTCTTGCAAGAATACGCGCTTTATCAAGACGAAAAGATAAAACTCTTATTGATGATAACATTAAATTTGCGGATATCGTACTTAACAGATCAACACATGAAATGCATAAAAACGAACAGAAAATAAAGCTTTCAAAAAAAGAGTATGATATCATTGAGCTTCTCATTTTAAACTATGGCAAAGTTATTTCAAAAGAAAATCTTGTCATGAAAATATGGGGATACGATACCGATATTGAATACAACTCAATTGAAGTGTATATTTCATTTATCAGAAAAAAACTTAATGCTGTAAATTCACAGATCCGTATTTCAACTGAAAGGGGTCTGGGTTACACTATAAAGGAGAATAAAAATGGATAATGAAATAAAACACCTCAGAAAAAAGTTCTTTCTCCTTTCATCAGCAATATCCTTTATTGTTATTTTCATTATGATGTTAACTTTAAATATTTTAATGCAGCTGTCCTATAAAAATGAACTGAATACTGCAACAGACATGGTTGCACAAACCGCTTATTCAAATGCAGCTGATATCAATTCAGAACTGATTTTACTGGACGACACGGAAACAAACGAAAACGGCGATCATATTATACTTCGCAATCCCGGCAAAATAAAAAGTGTTACATTAAACGGTGAAATAAGCTGTACAGATGAAAATGCTGAATGGTACTGTGCAGGAGGGGGATTGTTTTTTGAAACTTTTGACAGTCACGGCAACATGAATTATGTACACAAAGAGTATAAATTCAATCGTGACAATACTAAAATTACAATTGATTTCACAGATGATTCTAATTTCATGTATGAGGGTAAGCCTGTTCAGACAGATATATCCCAGGTTTCCCAGGAACGTTTTTATGTTTCGGTTGTGTGGTGGGCGTCATCAAGCACAGTACAGACAATGGGTCCTGATGAGGATGTAACATTACATATCGAGAGTATTGAAATACAATATCTGGAAAACGTTTCTGCCGCTTCGTTTGAACAGTTCAATGTTATAAACCGTAATTTCAACGATATCTACCCTTCAGGCACTCCGGACACACTAAATAATTACAGCTGCTTTTATCTGATTTCAGATAAACATAACAATCTTGTAGAAATAAACTGCGGTAACACACTGAAATCCATTTCTGATGAAAAAGCGCGTGAGATTATTCAAAGCAATAAAAACACATATTTTATTGATGACAAAGAATACAGCCGCGCAGTTACAGACACAGATGAATTGAAAATTCATTCATTTATCTGTGACACCAAGGCAGAACAGAGCAGTCATCTTTTACTCCTGACATCTGCATTGTCCGGCGGAGGCGTATTTATTTTGGTACTTATCCTGATCTATTTTATTTCAGGCAAAGCCGTAAAGCCCATATCGGAGAGCTATCAGAAACAGAAGGAATTTATCTCAAATGCAAGTCATGAGCTTAAAACACCGATCACAGTTATTTCTGCGTCTACTGAGCTTATGGAAAAGAAAAACGGTCCGGACAGGATCACAAAATGCATCTGTGCCCAGACTGAAAAAATGAGCAGACTTGTAAATGAAATGCTGACTCTTACAAGACTTTCTGCTTCTGAAAAACTTCTTTGTGATTTCAGGGAATTTGACATAAGCCGGACTTTAAGCAATACTGTTTTATATTTTGAAAGCCGGCTCTTTGAAGAAAATAAACAGATCCTGACAGACATTGAAAAAAATCTGACCTTCAAGGGAAATGCTGATAAAATCGAAGAACTGGCGGGAATTTTGATTGACAACGCAATTAAATATTCCGACGAAAAGGCTGAAATCAAATTAAGGCTTTATTCAAATAAAGACAAAATAATACTCAGCTGCGAAAACCCCTGCAAAAACTTCAATGCAGACGATATTCCGCATCTTTTCGAACGTTTTTATCGTGCTGACAAATCACATTCAGATGAAAAGGACGGCTTCGGACTGGGACTTTCCATTGCAAAGGAAATTGTTGTTCTTCATAAAGGTACAATTAATGCGGAGTATAAAAATAATATCGTAACGTTTAATGTTGTACTTTAATATGCTTTTTATTAAGCTGCCAGTATGCAGAAATAATACTGATTCATTATAAATCATACTGCACGGCAGAAACAAACGCCCTTATTTCAAATAAATATGTAATATTGACAGAATTTAATAATTATTATATAATCATTAAAGATAATTATTTTAATGATTATACGGAGGAAAAGGTATGGATGAAAATGTAAGTCAATTGAATCCCGATTATGTAAAATGGCGTAAAGTCCTGCTGCAAATGAATATTGTTATGGCTTTTTCGGTATTTGTACTTGAACTGATCATTTATCTTGTACTGAGATTCTCGGATCTCATTTTTGAGTCACAGACAGAATATTTTTTAAGATATCTTATTTTCCCTGCAATAGGAAATGCTGTCGCTATTTTTATCAATGCTTTTATTTTCCTTAAATGTCCGAAAAACAGTAAAATACAGAATTATTCTCCGATTTTGTCACTTATAATACTCTGTACCGTTGTATCAGCAACACACTATGTTTTTTCAAATACTCTTACGATTTTCTGCGTCCCGATTCTGACTTCTATTATTTTCGGGGATAAGATGCTGAGCCTGATATCAACAATATCAAGCTGTATATGTATCATGTTTTCTCTTATATGGAGATATGTTTCGCGTTACGGATCTGAAGACGTTTATCTTGTCCCTGAGGGTATGATTTCTATCGGCATAATAGTTCTTACCGGATTTCTGGCGCACATGATCATAACTCTCATGAATGAGCAGAATAAAAAGCTAATAAAAGCAACTATAAGCGCAAAGGACGCACAGCACCAGGCACTCATCGCCAATAATGCCAAAAGTAATTTCCTTGCAAACATGTCCCACGAAATCAGGACCCCTATTAATGCGGTAATAGGCATGAATGAAATGATACTGCGCGAATCAGACAACGAAGAAATAAGGGAATACGCTCAGCATGCACATTCAGCCGGCACTTCACTTTTATCAATAATAAATGATGTCCTGGACATTTCCAAAATAGAACTCGGAAAAATAGAAATAACAAATTATGAATATGATATTTCTTCTTTAATAAGTGAAAGCTTCAATATGGTTTCCGGAAGAATATATAACAAGAATCTTGATGCCCAGGTAAATTGTGACCCGACAATCCCGTGCAAGCTTATGGGTGACGAAGCTCATATAAGAGAGATCACCGTAAACTTATTGACCAATGCTGCCAAATACACCGATAAAGGCAATATAACTTTTTCAATAGGCGGCGAAACAATTTCAGATGAATTTCACCTAATAATTTCTGTTAAAGATACAGGAATAGGTATCTCTGATGAGAATCAGAAAAAATTATTTGAGAACTTCCAGCGTTTTGATTTAAAACACAACCGCAATATCGAGGGGACCGGTCTTGGGCTTGCGATCACAAAAAAACTGGTTGACCTTATGAACGGAAATATAACTGTCCGAAGTGAGCTCGGCAGGGGCTCGGAATTTATCGTTAAAATACCTCAGACAATAGTGGATCCCTCACCTGTCGGAAAAGTCAGCTGCAATGTCCAGCCGGATCATAAAAAGGATTACTACAAGCAGAAGTTCGAAGCGCCTGACGCACATATTCTTGTGGTTGACGATCTTGCAATAAATTTAAAGATTGTTATCAATTTACTCAAACAGACAAAAATTAAAATTGATACTGCCGAGAGCGGAAAAAAGTGCCTCGAAATGATAAAAGAGCAGGAATACAATATTATTTTTATGGATCATATGATGCCTGAAATGGATGGCATTGAAACGCTCCGCGAAATGAAAAATACTGCTGATTCCAAAAATAAACATACACCTGTTATAATGCTGACCGCCAACGCACTTTCCGGAGTAAAAGAAAAATATTCAAGCGTCGGGTTCGATGATTATCTTTCAAAGCCTGTTGATGGAAGCATGCTTGAAGAAATGATCATAAAATACCTGCCTGATGACCTTGTCACTCAGAAGGTATCCGGCGAAAACGAGATATCTCAAAATCATCGGAAAAAGCTCTCAGATATAACAGATATCCTGCCGCAGATCGATCTGGCACTCGGGCTTAAATACTGTGCTGACAATGAAGAGTTTTATATTGAAATTTTAAGAAATTATATCAGCAATAACCGCTGTAACACGCTTGAAAATGCATATAGAACAAATGACTTTGACGAGTACTGCCTGAATATACACTCCCTTAAAAGCACATCATTGACGCTCGGATTAACCGAACTCTCAGAAATGGCAGAGCGCTCAGAAAAAGCATTAAAAAGCGGAGATCCGGATTTTGCAAGACAAAACCATACTCCCCTTATGAATATGTATAAGGATATTCTTGAAAAGCTTACTGAATTTGCAGACTCTTTATAATAAATAAAACCTCACAGCATATTATTGCTGTGAGGTTTATTTTGCTTTTAAACGTTATCATTGACCGTAAATGATCATTCGCTTTATTACGACATAATCAAAACAGTTGACCACTCCGTCTTTATTTATATCAGCCGCTTCAAAATTCTTTTCAGTAAAAACTAATTCACCGAGCAGATATTTACTGAGCAGTGCAGCATCAACAACCCTTATTTCACCGTCGCCGTCAATATCCCCGATTATCTGTCCGGTTTCCCCGACAGGAACGGCATACAATCCATAAAAAGTCGCTTCAGAACTACTTGCACTCATGTACAAATTCTTGATTTCATCAACGCTTAAATTGTTTGTTTCAAGAATTTCCTTTATTGCATCATACGTATAGTATGTAACAAATCCATCGCTCAGAGATTCATCCGGGAAAACCTTGTACCATCCGCCCTGGATGACCATACATGGCTCAGTTTCTGAATCACTGACCATTGCGAACATATAATTCTCTGAAATATACTGCTTGTAGTCGGATACCGAAACATTTCCCCATGCCTCAGTTACTGTACCGTTTTCCGAACGGTAAATTTCTATCCAGTCATCGCCCGGCTTAAAGCTGTCCCAGGAAAATACTGGACGCTGATATTCCCTGTATTCCGGAAGAACATAGCCTGTGATGCCCAGTGTATCCATCATTGCCTTAACAACATCAATGGAATTAGGATACCATGTATTTGTCAGTCTGTAAACATATCCGTGTGCCTCGCCTGTTCCATTGGCCGGTACATTGTTATCCCAGAGAACGCATGGTATTCCGGCATTTTTAGCATATGTCAGATACGCCTTTGCCCATTCAACTCTTGACGATGTGTTTTCAAAATCAGAAGCGCTGAATTCACCGATAATAATCGGTAATCCCTTGCTGTCCGAAACACTCTTTAATGAATTGAACAGATTTCTGAGATGATAGTCATAATCCTCTCCCCAGCCGCTTTTTCCCGGAAACTGGTGGTTTGCATAACTGGAAGTATCCATTGTAAAGAAATACGGAGCATAAGCGTGAACTGAAAGTGCAACATTTCCGGAATTTCCAGGAATTGTTACATTGTTCAGAGCTGTTGTATCAGAAGTTGCAACATAACCCGGTATCATAAGCAGACGCTCATTATTTGCTGCCGAACCCTGACTGCGGACTGTATTAATAAAAGTCTCGTTCAGTGTATTGATATAGTTCCACGAGTATCCGTTATCTTCGGAGCCGTTGCCCCATTCTGAAACGCTTGAATTTCCGGTCTGACGAGGTTCATTCATTCCCTCGAAAATAAGGTGCTGGTCATAGTCAGCAAATTCCTCTGAGACCTGAGTCCAGATATCTGCAAGCTTGTGCTGAGCCACAGCTAAAGTGTCATCAGTAAACACCGGAACATTTACCCAGTCTTCATGGTGAACATTTAAAATTACAAACATATCAAGGCTGTATGCGTAATCAACTGTCTGCTTGACATAGTTCATCCAGCTGTCTTCGATTTCATACATATCTGTTTCCGCATTGTAAATCAGATGCTGATACCATGTTGTTGGAATTCTGATCGTATTGAAGCCTCCGTTATGTACTGTCTGAATAAGTTCCTTTGTCGGCGCAGGATTTCCCCAGCTGGTCACAAACTTTTCAGGCGGTGCAGTTACTGCCAGACCTGAACTTCCTGTTGCATCAAGTGAGTTTCCAAGATTCCAGCCTATTTTCATCTGAGATGTGATATCCCGCGCAGACTGCCCCGAAAGCGATACCGCTTCCACATTGTTTTTCGCCGAATCAGACACACCGATGGCACATATACATGAAACCATGCATACTGCCGAAGTCAGAAACGACAGAATTTTCTTTCTAATTGACATAAATTCCTCCCTCTTATGCTTTTATACAATAATGTCCCATGTGCATATTATACAATTTTTTGTAACAAATGTCAAGTAAAAATATTTTCAGAAGTAAAAAAACTGCATGAGAAGATCATGCAGTTTTATCTATATATATTCAGCAAAATCACACCGGATTCCACCTTCAGGTTCTCCGGATCTTAAAACAGCGTTATTCCGACACATCAAAAAGGCGTCCGCACATAGGCTCAAGGGTAAGAGTTATGTTGTGATCCTCGTCAGATACGATCAGTTTGCCGTCTCTTTTCACATTTCCTCCGTATTCCTCCCAGCAGCTGTTCACAGCTTCTTTCAGCTTAACATGCTTACCGGTATTAAATGTGATCGTCTGCTCCATTCCCGAAAGATTCAGTGCACATATCATACAGCTTTCCCCGCTGCTCCGCTCATATACATAAACACACTGTTCACACGCATGAGCCACAAGCCATTTAAAGGTCTGCATATTATATTCAGCGTCATAAAGGCACTTTCTCGATATATAAAGCCTGCTGAGCTCAGCCAGATACTTCCGGAAGCTGTCATGAACCGGATATCGTAAAATATCCCAGTCCTGTTCTCTGTTTTCATCCCATTCTCTGAACTGGCCGAATTCATTTCCCATAAACGTAAGCTTTTTTCCCGGGTGAGTATACATATACATGTAAAACGCTCTGCATTCAGGCAGTTTTTCATCATAGTCGCCATACATCTTCTGTATAACAGATGCTTTTCCGTGCACCGTTTCATCATGGGAAACAGGCAGCATAAAAAGCTCATTGTAAAAATACGCCATTGAAAACGTCAGCTTATGATAATGATTCTTTCTTTCCCACGGCGCTATACGGAAGAAATCAAGAGTGTCGTTCATCCAGCCCATATCCCACTTATAGTCAAATCCAAGCCCGTCATACTCAACAGGAGCTGTAACTTTAAGATAGGAAGTGGAATCCTCAGCTATAAGCATTGCAGTCGGATGCATTGCATGCAGACCCGTATTCATGTTTCTTATAAATGCCACATTATTTTCATTGACCCCTCTTTCCGGATCGCCCATCCAGTAGATCGCACGGCTTATTGCATCCATTCTCAGACCGTCAAAGTGAAATTCCTTCAGCCAGAAATTAGCTGCTGACTGCATAAAGCTGCATGCTTCACGTCTTGCAAAATTAAAATTACAGGTGCCCCATTCGCTGTATCCGACATCTGAAGATGGATATTCATAAAGCGGTGTTCCGTCGTATTTTGCAAGTCCGTAACCGTCAACGGCAAAGTGAACAAGCACAAAATCGAGTATAACCCCTATTCCCGCATTATGACACTTGTTTATCAGCTCTTTCAGCTGCGCAGCTGTACCATATCTTGAAGTCGGTGCAAAAAAACCGGTATTCTGATAACCCCATGAACAGTCCGCAGGATGTTCGGAAAGCGGAAGAAACTCAATATGAGTAAAATTATTCTGCTTCACATAGCTGATAAGCTCATCGGCAATTTCGCTGTATGTATACCAGCCCGTCTCGACCCTGGGCTCACCGTTTTCATCAGTCTTTCTCTCCTTTGTTCTCCATGAGCCAAGATGAACCTCATAGATATTCATTGAAGTATTGTAATTTTTGGTACGGTTTTTCATCCACCTGCTGTCTGTAAATTTATATTCAGAAAGGTCAACTATATATGAAGCAAAATTCGGACGCAGTTCCATTCCGAATCCGTAAGGATCACAGTGCTCTACACGCTGACCGTCAGCTGTATAAATTACATACTTATACATATCACCGAACTTTGCAGTATCCGAAACAAAGGTATAAACTTCCGTTTCCCTTGTCATTTCCTCCTCGGTCCAGTTATTGAAGCTTCCGAATATTGCCACTCTTTTAGCAGCAGGTGCAAATGTTCTGAAAATAATTTTTCCGTTCTCTTTGTGTGCACCGAAATACTCATAGGCATCAAAAGCTTTTCCATCGTAAAATTCCTGCATATTCATAAAATTACCCCAACTCACTTTCCTTTTCAGCTGCAATATCATTTAATTTCTTTAAAATACGGATGAATTCCCCTGTGTCTTCTTCGCCGAGCTTACTGAACATTTCTTTGTAACCTGCATACAGCTTTTCCTTTTCCTCCTTAAAATAGCTGTATCCGTTTTCTGTAAGCATAACGGGGATCTTGCGCTTGTCGCTTTCAGAAACCCTGCGCTCAATATAGCCCTTGGCGTTAAGGCTCTTTAAAGCTGCTGACATTCTTGCGCTTGTCATGTACAGCACATCGCACAGCTTACCCGGCAAGACCGGTTCGTTATGTGAAAACAAGTAATTGAGTATCTTCATTTCCCCCTGAAGAAATCCGCTGTAATTTATCTCAGGCGAGGCATAGTATGCTCGCCTCAGCTGCGCAAAGAATTCATCCATAAGATTTTCATTCATTTTATTCACCTGCTGGCTGAAATTTATCTAATACTATTAACTATTTTATCATAAGCCTTTATACCGTGTCAATACTCAGGGCAAAAAAATAACGGCTCTGAAAATGAGCCGTTAAATTTATATTGAAATTCAATTATACAAGCTGGATAATTGCCATTTCAGCTGCGTCACCGCGGCGAGGACCGATCTTTACGATTCTTGTATATCCGCCGTTTTTGTCAGCATACTTTGGTGAAATTTCATCAAATAACTTCTTAGCAACGTCTTCCTTAGTAACGTAAGAATAAACCTGACGTTTGGAGTGCAGATCGTTATTTTTACCGATTGTGATCATCTTTTCAGCAACTGCACGAACTTCCTTTGCTCTTGTAACAGTTGTTTCAATCTGACCATTCTCTAACAGATAAGTTACCATAGCTCTGAGCATAGCCTTTCTATGGTCAGTTGTTCTTCCAAGCTTTCTTGTACCTGGCATCGTTATTCACTCCTTTTCAAATTACGGAATTCCGTCAGAAAACAGATCATCCGCAGTTTTATTCCTCTTCTGAACTCAGATCAAAGCCAAGTGACTGAAGCTTTTCTTTGACTTCATCAAAGGATTTTTTACCAAGGTTTCTAACCTTCATCATTTCTTCTTCGGACTTGTTGATCAAGTCGTCAACTGTGTTAATTCCGGCACGCTTCAGGCAGTTGAAGGAACGTACCGATAAGTCAAGTTCCTCAATGGTCATCTCAAGGATTTTCTCTTTACCTTTATCGTCCTGTTCGACCAAAACTTCTGCAATACTTGCATCTTCAGACAAGTCAATGAAAAGTTTCAGATGCTCGTTGAGGAGATTGGCTGCCTGTGACAAGGCTTCCTTAGCTGAGATTGTTCCGTCTGTCCAGACCTCAATTGTAAGCTTATCGAAATCAGTTACCTGGCCGAGACGAGTGTCCTCAACCTTGTAATTGACTTTCAAAACAGGAGTATAAATACTATCAACAGCAATGACATCGATCGGAAGATTTCCCATCTGTGCCTTGTTGCGTTCAGCAGAAACATAGCCTCTGCCTCTGTCAATAGTGATTTCCATATAAAGCTTTGCATCCTTGCCGAGGGTTGCAATATGCATTCCCGGATCAAGAATATTGACCTCCGAGTCTGTTTTGATATCTCCGGCAGTTACTTCACATTCGCCTTCAGCTTCAATATAAACGGTCTTGGGACCCTCTCCGTAAAGCTTTGCGGTAAGACCCTTTATTGCGAGGATGATTTCAGTAACATCCTCTTTTACACCGGGAATCGTTGACAATTCATGATGTACTCCGTCTATTTTAACTGAGTTGACTGCAACACCGGGAAGTGAGGAGAGCAGAACACGTCTGAGACTGTTTCCAAGCGTAATACCGTAGCCTCTTTCAAGCGGTGATAAAACGAATTTGCCGTATTTTCCATCACTTTTCAGCTCGACAGTATCAATTTCAGGCTTTACTATTTTTTCAAGCATAAGAACCCTCCTATTTCGCAATCACTTTTTATCTCTATATATATGAACAGGCATGCAATAAGCTGCTGCTTATTATTTGGAGTACAGCTCGACGATGAGTGTTTCTTCAACCTCATAATCAAGATCACTCTTAACAGGCATACGAACAACCTTTGCCTTGCCGGCTTCTCTGTCAGCTTCAAGCCAGAGAGGGATCACTCTGCCCTTTGTTGCTTCGATGACTTCCTTGAACTTTGTGCTCTTCTTGCTGTTTTCGCAAAGTTCGATAACATCGCCTTCCTTAACTCTGTATGAAGGAATGTCAACCTTGTTTCCGTTTACTGTGAAGTGACCGTGTGAAACAAGCTGTCTTGATTCACGTCTTGTAAGTGAAAGACCCATTCTGAATACAACGTTGTCAAGTCTTGATTCGAGAATTGTGATAAGGTTTTCACCGGCCTTGCCTTCCATCTTTTCAGCGATCTGGAAATAGTGGCGGAAAGGCTTTTCAAGAACACCGTAGATGAACTTCAGCTTCTGCTTTTCCTTGAGCTGTGTTCCGTATTCGGAAACCTTTTTTCTTCTGTTTGCGTTAGGGTTTCTGTTGCTTTCCTTTGATATACCCATAACTGCCGGGCTGATTCCTAAGTATCTGCATCTCTTAAGAATTGGTTCTCTGTTAATAGCCAAGTTTTACACCTCCTGTAAATTAGACACGTCTTCTCTTTGGAGGACGGCATCCGTTATGCGGAATAGGGGTTACGTCTTTGATCATCTTTACTTCCAGACCAACTGTCTGCAATGCTCTGATTGCAGCTTCACGTCCTGAACCCGGTCCCTTGACATAAACTTCAACATTCTTAAGACCATGTTCCATAGCTGCTTTGGCTGCTGTTTCAGCTGCTGTCTGTGCAGCAAAAGGTGTAGACTTTCTTGAACCTCTGAAGCCAAGTCCGCCTGCGCTTGCCCATGAAATTGCGTTGCCCTGTGTATCTGTAATTGTTACTATTGTGTTATTAAAAGTGGACTGGATATGAACAGCGCCGCTTTCAATGTTCTTACGCTCTCTGCGTCTTCTGATAGCAACCTTCTTTGGTTTCTGTGCCAATGCTCATGCCCTCCTTACTTCTTCTTGTTAGCAATCGTCTTTACAGGACCCTTGCGAGTTCTTGCATTTGTCTTTGTACGCTGTCCTCTTACAGGCAGACCCTTACGGTGACGAACGCCTCTGTAACAGCCGATTTCAACAAGTCTCTTGATGTTAAGAGCTGTTTCTCTTCTGAGATCACCCTCAACTATAATGTTCTTATCAATATAATCACGCAGTTTTGCTACGTCCTCTTCAGACAGATCCTTTACTCTTGTATCAGGATTAACGCCTGTCTCTTTGAGAATTGTTGTAGCAGTCTGACGGCCAATGCCGAAAATATAAGTTAAACCGATTTCAACTCTCTTTTCCTTCGGCAGGTCAATACCAGCAATTCTTGCCATTAATTAATAGCACCTCCGTTAATAAGATGTCAGTCGGCACATTAGCCCTGACGCTGTTTATGCTTTGGGTTTTCGCAAATAACCATTATTTTTCCCTTGCGTTTAATAACCTTGCACTTTTCGCAAATAGGTTTAACTGAAGGTCTGACTTTCATTGAAAATACCTCCTTGATAGATTACAGAAGCATTTTTTCAAACGCTCCCAGTTTCTTACAAGCTAATTATTTAGCTCTCCAAGTGATTCTGCCCTTAGTCAGGTCATAAGGCGACATTTCAACTGTTACCTTATCGCCGGGAACGATCCTGATGTAGTTCATTCTCAGCTTACCTGAAACATGCGCAAGAATTATATGGTCGTTCGGCAGCTTTACTCTGAACATTGCGTTCGGAAGAGCTTCCTCAACAACGCCCTCTAATTCAATTACATCTTCCTTAGACAAAATTAATACCTCCCCATAATCGGTTACGGTGTGTGAGCTGTTACACTCAGCACATTTCTAAGCTCTTTATCAGTTATATTATTCAGCTCGATAACTTTTCCGGTCATTCTCAGGTGCTTTGGATTCTTTTTCTTCGGAGCAGAAAGCTTCCGGGTCTTTCCGTCTGCTATCAGTACACGATCTCCGCAGACATCCGTCACTGCAAAATAACCGCTGTTATCTCTGCCGGCAATTGCTTTCACAACTGCGCCTTTCTTCATCTCCACTCTGAACCTCCGTTACGGCTGTGTAAGGATCACAGGGCCGCCTGGCGTTATTGCTATCGAGTGCTCAAAGTGAGCAGATAAAGACCCGCTTGCTGTTATAACAGTCCATCCGTCATTCAGGACCTTTACGCCATCTCCCTTTGCATTTATCATAGGTTCAATGCAGAAGGTCATTCCGGCAACCAGCCTCGGACCGTGACCTGCCTTCCCGTAATTCGGTACCTCAGGTGACTCGTGAAGTTCCTTGCCGATGCCATGGCCGCAGTAATTTCTTACTATGCCATATCCTCTCGATGCGCAGTATTCTTCAACGGCGTGACTTACATCACCAAGCCTTGCACCGGCCTTTGCCGCTTCAATACCCACATAAAGACTCTGCTCAGTAACCTCAAGGAGCGCTTTAGCCTCATCAGAGATCTTTCCTACCGGAAAGGTCGCACATGTGTCTCCGTGAAAGCCGTTGTAACAGGCACCCACATCAACGCTGACTATGTCCCCTTCAGAAATCCTCCGCTTATGGCTGGGAATCCCATGAATAACTTCATTGTTTATTGAAATACAGGCACTTGCCGGAAATCCGCCGTAATTGAGAAATGACGGCTTAGCTCCGCACCCCACTATATAATCATGGATTATTTTGTCAAGGGCTTTAGTTGTCATACCTGCTTTTATTGATTCACCCGCAAGCTTCAGCGCTCTGCCGGCTATCTGACCGGCCTCACGCATTTTAGCTAAATCGGTGCTGGACTTTATACTTACCATTTTTATGCTCCGACTGCTTTCAGAGTCAGCTTGGAAGTATCAGCTACGTTCTCCTGACCCTCAACAGTTTCAAGAATACCGCGGCCTGCATAAAAGTCCTTCAGAGGAGCAGTCTGTTCATGATAAACCTTCAGACGCTCAATTACTGTATCAGGATGGTCATCCTTTCTCTGTACGACATTTCCGCCGCACTTATCGCACTTTCCTTCTTCCTTTGTAGGCTTGAAGTCAACGTGATAGGAAGCACCGCATCCTTCGCAGACTCTTCTTCCGGAAAGACGCTTCTGAATTGTCTCATCCGGAACATAGATTTCAACTACTTTATCGATTTTAACGCCCATCTTCTCAAGCGCTTCAGCCTGAGGAACGTTTCTCGGAAAACCATCAAGAATATAACCATTCCTGCAGTCATCCTCAGCGATTCTGTCCTTGAGTATTCCGATTACTATATCATCGGATACAAGAGAACCGCTTTCCATAGCAGCCTTTGCCTTTAGACCGTACTCTGTGCCGTTCTTTACAGCTTCACGGAGAATATTGCCCGTTGAAATCTGGGGAATGTTCAGGGCTTCGGATATAACCTCTGCCTGAGTTCCCTTGCCTGCACCCGGAGCACCTAATAAAATAAGATTCATGTAAACCTCCTCTTATTCAAGGAATCCCTTCTGATGACGCATCATCATCTGAGATTCAAGTGTACGAACTGTTTCCAGAGCAACGCTTACTACGATAAGCATTGTTGTACCACCCATTGAAAGGCTTCTCAGGTTATCATCGAACATACCCAGAACGATCGGGAATATTGCAATGACACCGAGGAAAAACGCACCAACGAATGTTATCTTTGACAGAACTCTCTGAATATAATCAGATGTGGGCTTTCCTGGTCTGATACCGGGGATCGCTCCGTTATTCTGACGAAGATTGTTTGCAATTTCAATCGGATTGTACTGCATTGATACATAGAAGTAATTGAATGCAATAATAAGAATGAAATACAAAACAGCATATGAACCTGACTGAGTACTGAAAAATGAAAGGAATCCGTTATAGAATTTCTGCCAGAAACCATCCGGAGAATTATATGGTCCCTTGAACATTCCTATCGTACTCGGCAGTGACATGAATGACATTGCGAAGATGATCGGCATAACACCGCTCATGCAAACTTTAACCGGAATATGTGTACTCTGTCCGCCGTACTGCTTTCTTCCGACAACACGCTTAGCGTACTGGATCGGGATCCTTCTCTCGGATTCATTCATAAATACAACAAATCCTATCATTACAATGAACATGAGAAGAATTGCTATTGACACGAACAGATATTTGGACGGATTATCTCTTGTAAGAGTAACAAGTGTACCCAGATCTGTGGGGAATCTCGCAACGATACCTGCAAAAAGTATCATTGAAACACCGTTTCCTATACCCTTGTCATTGATTCTGTTACCCATCCATACGACCAGCATTGCGCCGGCAACAAAACATCCTACAATAACAATTGCAGCAAAAACGCCTTCAAATCCTGATTCATAATTTACAGCGCCCATATTCTTCAGTGTGAAGAAGTAAGCGATCGACATCAGAATGGCCAGTGCAAGAGCAACGACCGTTGTGATCTGATTCAGTTTTTTACGCCCTTCCTCGCCCTCGCTCTGCAGCCGCTCCAGCGGAGGCAGTGCATAGGTAAGAAGCTGTATGATGATCGACGCATTGATGAACGGGGTGATCGAAAGCGAAAACAATGTCGCCTTTGAAAGTGCACCACCTGTGAGAACGTTAAGGTACTCAAGGAAGTTTCCGTCTGTTGCCTTTTCCTTCATCCAGGACTGAACAGTTGTAAGATCAAGGAACGGAACCGTCAGAGCACTTCCGAATCTGAAAACGATAATGATGAATAATGTGAACAGCATCTTCTTACGGATTTCTGTTAATTTCCACGCATTTCTTAGTGTTTGGAACACATTAAATCACCTCTGCTTTCCCGCCAGCCTTTTCGATTTTTTCGATTGC